>CP144362.1:0-300000 GCA_040954445.1 Burkholderia sp.
GCTCAACGCGAATACGGGTCAAGTGCATGCCGCGCTAATGGCGAATCAGAATGTGGATGACGGTAACGCTCTGGCCAAGTTGCTCGACCAGATTTCACGCGAAGAACACATCGATGTCATCGGCGGTGACGGTGCCTACGACACCAAGCCATGCCATGCGGCCATTGCTGCACGCAGTGCTGTTCCTTTATATTCCGCCACGCGAGGATGCCGCTCATTGGTCAGCGGATATGCCCGGTGCGGCGTGGCGTAATGGCGCGGTTGATGCAATTTCCCGTGACGGTCGTCGAGCATGGAAGTAAGACAGTGGCTACCACCGGCGATCGCTTGCCGAAATGCGATGTATCCGGTTCAAGACCCTCACCGGCAACTGTCTCTGGGCGCGTCACATCGACTCGAAGGCGACCGAGATCTCCGTTCGCGTCGGCGTCATCAACCGTATTGCGGACCTCGCCCGTCCGCAATACGTTCGTATCGCTTGAAATTATGCCCGTCGATGCCATGGCGTCCTCGCGCTCGATTTATGCAACAACACGCCTGCACGACTAAACTGCAATCGCTCGGCGAGCCGCTGTGCTAGACGTTGACCTACGACCAAGGCCGCGAGATGGCGCGAAATGCCGAACTGACGGTTGCGACGTTCGCGTCTACTGCTGCGAATCCTTGGCAGTGCGGAACGTGTGAGAACGCCACCTCCCTGGCTTGCTATTGATCAGCAATACAAGAACTTGACTCAATCTGCATAACAAATTGGTTTGTGCATGAAATAGCGAGCGATACGTTGTGGTGATTTCTGGAGACGACATACATGGCTGATGACCGTTTTTTTGAGATGCCCCTTGGTCTATTCTAGTGCCTGTTTCGTCACGTTCGCCTTCAGGTCAGCATTGAGCATTTCGTCTGAATTCAGTTCCGGGCTGTACGACGGAAGGTAGAACACTTCGATCTCGTCAACCTGCTTGGTCAACCATGCAGTGACAGGCTTGGCATGATGAACCTTCAGGTTGTCGAGAATCAGACACACCTTCTTGCTATCCAGGTCAATAGTTACTTGCCAAAAATTACTTGCCCAAGGGCACGGATCTCTGTCCATCTACTCTCCAGACGACTTTGATGCGATTGCTGACCTACTCAACACTCGACTGCGCGCCAGACTAAACTAGCACACCCCTTTGCAAATTTTGGCTTAGGTCCTCTGGCTAACCCCACCGACCGAGCTCCAGCCCGTTAACCAGCGTGTGTTGCACTGCACTCTTGAAATTGCTCCCGTCACTTGTGGCAGGGAGCCTCATTGGAGCGGATCTCAATGTAGGCCTGGAGGATGAAAAAATGACTGACGTAGTGATCGTATCGGCCGCGCGCACTGGGGTCGGAAAATTCGGTGGTTCGCTGGCCAGGATGGCCGCGCCGGAACTAGGTGCGAGGGTGATTCGCGCCGTACTGGAACGCAGCGGCGTGGAATCCGATCAAGTGAGCGAAGTAATCATGGGGCAAGTACTGACAGCTGCGTCGGGTCAGAACCCGGCGCGCCAGGCCGTGATCAAGGCGGGCCTGCCCACCGCCGTGCCCGGCATGACCATCAACCAGGTCTGCGGCTCGGGCCTGAAGGCCGTGATGCTGGCCGCTAACGCGATCATCGCGGGCGACGCTGAGATCGTCATCGCTGGCGGCCAGGAAAACATGAGCTCGGCACCTCACGTGCTGCCGAGCTCGCGCGACGGCTTCCGGATGGGCGATACTAAGTTAGTCGACAGCATGATCATGGACGGCCTCTGGGACGTCTACAACAACTACCACATGGGCATCACGGCCGAGAACGTGGCCAAGGAATACGGCATCACGCGCGAGGCGCAGGACGTCTTCGCGGCGCTCTCGCAGAACAAGGCAGAGGCCGCCCAGAAGTCGGGCCGCTTCGATGACGAAATCGTGCCGATCAAGATCCCACAGCGCAAGGGCGAGCCAATCCGTTTCGCCAGCGACGAGTTCGTCCGCAGCGGCGTGACGGTCGAGTCGCTGGCAGGCCTCAAGCCCGCCTTCTCGAAGGAAGGTTCGGTGACGGCGGCCAATGCCTCTGGCCTCAACGACGGCGCGGCCGCGGTACTGGTGATGTCGACAGAGAAGGCCAAGGCGCTCGGCCTCATACCGCTCGCGCACATCAAAGCCTACGCCCATGTGGGCATCGACCCGAAGGTGATGGGCATGGGTCCTGTGCCAGCTTCGCGCCGCTGCCTGGAGCGTGCCGGCTGGTCGGTCGGCGATCTTGACCTGATGGAGATCAACGAGGCCTTCGCGGCGCAGGCGCTCGCCGTGCACAAACAGATGGGCTGGGATACTTCGAAGGTAAACGTGAATGGTGGCGCGATTGCGATCGGTCACCCGATCGGCGCATCGGGCTGCCGGATCTTGGTCACGCTGCTGCACGAGATGCAAAAACGCGATGCGAAGCGCGGCCTCGCATCGCTATGTATCGGTGGTGGGATGGGCGTGGCGCTGGCGGTCGAGCGCCTGTAACGGCTGCTGCGCGGCACAGTTGGATCGGCGCGCGCAGCGTTTAAACCAGGTAGATCGACGAAGGAAGCGCTGTCGGGCGCTTCGACAACAATAAAGGGAGTGTTCAGTGTGACTCCACGAGTGGCTTACGTGACTGGCGGCATGGGTGGTATCGGGACTGGCATTTGCCAGCGTCTGTACAAGGCAGGTTTTATAGTGGTCGCCGGCTGCGGGCCGAATTCTCCACGCCGCGCGCAGTGGATCGAGGACCAAAAGGCGCTCGGCTTCGATTTTCACGCCTCCGAGGGCAATGTCGGCGACTGGGAATCGACCAAACTTGCTTTCGACAAGGTCAAGGTTGAGGTGGGCGAGGTCAACGTGCTGGTCAACAACGCTGGCATCACGCGCGACGTGATGTTCCGCAAGATGACGCTGGAAGATTGGCAAGCTGTGATTGAAACCAACCTGACTAGCCTGTTCAACGTGACTAAGCAGGTGATCGACGGCATGGTCTCGCACGGCTGGGGACGGGTAATTAACATCTCGTCGGTAAACGGCCAGAAAGGCCAGGTTGGCCAAACCAACTACTCGACCGCCAAGGCTGGCATCCACGGCTTCACCATGTCGCTGGCACAAGAGGTGGCTACCAAGGGTGTGACAGTCAATACCGTGTCGCCAGGCTACATCAGCACCAATATGGTCAATGCGATCCGCCCCAAAGTGCTCGAGAAGATCGTCGTGACGATCCCGGTGCGCCGTCTTGGCTCGCCTGAAGAAATCGCCTCGATCGTGTCCTGGCTCGCTTCGGACGAATCGAGTTTTGCCACGGGTGCCGATTTCTCGCTCAATGGCGGTCTGCACATGGGTTGATGTGTGCCTATTGGCGCGGATTCCGTGTGGGACATGGCCGCGCCACCAGGCTCGACAAATTCCGAGTGCGTTTTCGGTCTGGCTACGCGCTGTTGCGGCGGCGAGTGCTATCGTCTCGCCGCCCAGGCACTCACAGGTACTCCATGACTACTACAAAAAAAACTGCCGAACGACTCATCAAGAAGTATCCGAATCGCCGGCTATACGACACTGAAACGAGCACGTATATTACGCTGACTGATGTGAAGCAGCTCGTGCTCGAGCAGAAGGATTTTAAAGTTGTCGATGTTAAGAGCAGCGAGGACCTCACGCGCAGCATCCTGCTGCAGATCATCCTCGAGGAGGAAAGCGGCGGCGTGCCGATGTTCTCCTCGTCGATGCTTTCGCAGATCATCCGCTTCTACGGCCACGCGATGCAGGGCATGATGGGTGCCTACCTGGAAAAGAATATCCAGGCCTTCATCGATATTCAGAATAAGCTTACCGACAAGTCGAAGCATCTCTACGACAGCAGCAATATAATGAACCCTGATGTCTGGTCGCAGTTCATGAACATGCAAGGGATGATGGCCAGCTACATCGAGCAGTCAAAGAACATGTTTGTGCAGATGCAGGAACAGATGCAGAGCCAGGCAAAATCAATGTTCAGCTCATTCCCGTTCAAGAAGCCGACGCCAGCGGACGATCCAGACAAGAAATAAGGCGGCTGAGAAGGGCCGTCGGGCAGAGATAAAGCCCGACATCGCAACGGCCCGCCTTGGGGCGTGCCCCGGGCTTTGGGTCCATGCTTACTGCGTTGTTGCATAAATCGAGTGAAATTCGTTGACGTTGACGCGCAGCGGTCGCGGGGCCAGCCCCATCTATCAAATCAGATTCCAGAGTAACTGCCTAATTCTTTCCAAGAAAATATGCAAGGACATACACAAGACAGGTGAGCCGAAAACACGCTAGCGTGTCAGGAATTGGGCGGGCTATAATGAAGGATTGGTCAATCGGGGGATCGTGACAATATGGATAGAGGAAGCCGTCCTTGCCAAAATATCCGACGCCATACCCACACGTGGTCGCCCGTGTCTATACGGCGATACGCTGATTCAGGCATGACTTGGCGTGAAGTCTGTCTATCGACGGACGTTGTGCGCTCTGCAAGGTTTCACCAAAACTCTGCGCGATCTGCCCTTCCCTGGCTTGCCGGTGCCGAATTACACCACGCTCTGTCGCCGGGCAAAAACGCTTGATGTCGAACTGCCGATCTTTCTCGACAACGAACCGATCCATCTGGATGTCGATAGCACCGGTCTGAAGGTCTATGGCAAGGTGAGTGGAAGGTGCGGTGCCCCCCGTCAGCACGGCTACTCGAAGCAGCGCACGTGGCATAAAGTCGATTTCGCGCTCGATACGAATACGGGTCACGTACATGCCGCTCTAATGAAGAGTCAGAATGTGGATGACGGTCACGCTCTGGTCAAGTTGCTCGACCAGATTTCACGCGAAGAACAAATCGATGTCATCGGCGGTGACGGTGCCTACGACATCAAGCCATGCCATGCGGCCATTGCTGCACGCAGTGCTGTTCCTTTAATTCCGCCACGCGAGGATGCCGCTCATTGGCCAGCGGATATGCCCGGTGCGCCGTGGCGTAATGGCGCGGTTGATGCAATTGCCCGTGACGGTCGTCGAGAATGGAAGCAAGACAGTGGCTACCACCGGCGATCGATCGCCGAGAATGCGATGGTATCGGTTCAAGACGCTCAGCGGAAACTTTCTCTGGGCGCGTCACATCGCCTCGCAGGCGCCCTCGGTCGCCGGTCGCGTCAGCGTCATCAACCGCATGGTTGGACCTGGCTCGTCCGCAATCCGTTCGTATCGCCTGAAATTATGCCCGTCGATGCTATTGCGTCCTCACACTCGATTTATGCAACAACGCCCAACAAAACGCCCCGGGCATCGGTGCCGTACGCTGGCTCCTGCCATTGTACGAAAAGCATAAAACTGCCCCTGATTGCATTTCACCACTACAGCTGCGAAATCATCATGTCGTTCTTCTCCGCTGTCGAACTCGTGCCCCACGATCCGATCTTGGGCCTCAACGAGGCGTTCAATGCCGATATATGCCCGACCAAGGTGAATCTCGGCGTCGGTGTCTACACTAACGAGGAAGGCAAGATCCTGCTGCTGCGCGCCGTGGCCGATGCGGAAAAGGCGTGCGTTGCAGCCGGCCTGCCACGCGGCTATTTGCCGATCGATGGTATCCCAGCTTATAACGCAGCCGTGCAGAAGCTACTGTTCGGCAAGGATTCGGCATTGATCGAGACTGGTCGCATCGTGACGGTGCAAGCGATCGGCGGTACCGGTGCGCTGAAGATCGGCGCAGACTTTCTACGCACACTGCACTTGAACGCCGAGGTCGCGATTAGCGATCCGAGCTGGGAAAACCACCGTGCGCTGTTCGAGACGGTCGGCTTCAAAGTTAAGGCCTACCCGTACTACGATGCGACCACCCACGGGGTGAACTTCGACGCGCTGCTCGCTGCGCTGAATAGCTACAAGACGGGTACCATCGTCGTGCTACACGCCTGCTGTCACAACCCGACCGGCGTCGATCTGAACGACGCGCAATGGGCGGAAGTCGTCGAGGTCATGAAGGCACGCCAACTGGTTCCTTTTTTCGACATCGCGTACCAGGGCTTCGGAGAAGACCTCGAGGCCGACGCGGCGGTCGTCCGCCTGTTCGCAGCGACCAACCTGAACGTATTCGTCTCCTCGTCATTCTCGAAGTCGTTTTCGCTCTATGGCGAGCGCGTCGGCGCGTTGTCAATCATCACTTCAAGTAAGGACGAAGCTACGCGCGTGCTGTCGCAGCTTAAGCGCATAATCCGCACCAACTACTCGAACCCGCCGACCCATGGCGGTGCTCTAGTTGCGACCGTGCTGGCGTCGCCAGAGCTGTACACCTCGTGGGTACAGGAACTCGGCGAGATGCGTGATCGTATCCGCGCGATGCGCAATGGCCTGGTCGAACGTCTGAAGGCAAGCGGCATAGATCGTGATTTCCACTTTATCAACGCACAACGCGGCATGTTCTCGTACTCGGGCCTGACCGCAGCACAAGTGGACCGCCTGCGTGACGAATATGGCATTTATGCCGTTAGTACAGGCCGGATCTGCGTGGCTGCGCTGAACACGCGTAACATCGACGCGGTAGCTGTCGCGATTGCAGCTGTTCTGAAATAAGCCTGCCAGCGAGATCAAATCGCGCCGGTTCACCTTGAAAGGTGCTCTACTGGAGCGCGTTCTTTATGTGTATCCAGGCGATATTGCATAAATCGAGCGAGAGCTGGTGATGTTTACGCGCAACAGTCATGGGGCTTGCCCCCTGTTATTGATTAGAAATTTGTAATCTTGAAATTAGCACATCGACCTTCATGTGAGGGAGAGGAATTGTTGCATAAATCGAGTGTGAGGATGCTCTTGCATCCTCACACTCGATTTATGCAACAACGCAACTATAAAGGATCAATATGCAGGGGAATTTTTTTAAAAATATTGCAGAAGTTCGTTTTGTCGTCGTTGTGTTCCAGGAACGATACCATGCACATGGTGTCTCGAAGAACTTGGCTTCAAATAACCATTGAAGCCTTTCACAACGCGTACTGGTAGAGAGTGATAGAATAGACACCTTTGAAACCTTTATTTAAAAACGTTAATACTACCGTATAGCCTTGCTGAGTAAGGCATTTCGGTCGACAAGGTGAAGCTTTACGGGAATCATGGTGACCTTTTTCGGGACATGAAGTGATTGGGTTCGGGGGCGAGCGTGAGACTTTGCAGGAGAGATCGTGAGCGGATTCAGGAGAACAGCGTTGGTGGTTCGGTGCAAAAGGTGAAGCTTTTCGGGATGGATACCAATGCTGACACCGCATAGTGCTTGAATCGCGTCCTTTTGGGCGTGAATCGCTAAGGTGAGGTTTTTCGGGGGTGTTATTTTGCCCAGAATCTTCCTTGGATTTGTCTATTTGATAGACATAGGTGAGGTTTCTCGGGATTCTGGGCGGTAAATGAAGTTTCTTGCCTCAAGGGGCGCGGCATCAAACCTCGAAAGTTGTAAAAGTGAACGGGGAATCCACCCGCAGAGATTGACGTGAGCTTTTACGGGGGAACGTACCGTTTTAGGCTTGTTGACGTTGCTCACAGGCTTTAAGTGAGATTTTTCAGGAGCTATTCTCTGCAATTTTAGCATCAGCTAGGCTTGAGGTGAGCATTTCCAGGATTAGAAGAAAGCCGGCCAAAAATCTATAAGGTGAGATTTTTCAGGACCTGAACACAGTGAAGAAAGGTAAAAGTGAGGTTTTTCGGGATTAGTGGGTGTTTACTTACCCGTAACCCCCGGTAAGACTGTAACTTTTGCAGTGCTTGCATGATTGATTTCATATGAGGTGAGCTTTTTCGGGATCTTTTTGGAATCATCGCTGCATTGCTTAATTTTATCTAATTACATGAAATAAATGGATATTTTCTTCTCCTCTTGGAGGTAGGTGAGATTTTTCGGGGGCATCTCATGATCTTGAAGCGTTCTTGCAATGGCCGCATGGCATGGCTTGGTGTCGTAGGCACCGTCACCGCCGATGACATCGATTTGTTTTTGCGTAGAATCTGATCGAGCAACTTGGCCAGAGCGTCACCGTCAGCCACATTCTAATTCGTCATTAGCTCGGCATGCGCTTGACCCGTATTTGCGTTGAGCGCAAGATGAACTTTACCCCAGGTGTGCCGCTTCGAGTAGCCCTGCTGGCGCACCTTCCATTCACCTTCGCCATAGAGCTTTAGACCGGTGCTGTCGACCATCAGATGGATCAGTTCGTTGTCGCGAAGGGGCCTTGTTGCGTCCTTGCGCTCGCTGTATGCAACAAAACGCCCTTCAAAAAACGCCCTTCAAATCACCGATCAAAGTCCATTAGGACAACCTCTTGACGCTCGCGACTTGATCGCAAAAGCGTCTCTCAAAAACCGGATCCGCTACACGCTCATCGCCCTGCTGCGTTCCTGCGTAGCGCGTCGAGGATTTTCCGTTCGAGCATCAGGTAATCACCGCCGAAGTGGTGATCTCCGCTAGTCCTGATGACCTGGGCATCGCTTCCGGCCAGCGATGGGCACAGAGTATCCTGCTCGGACATGCCATAGAAGCACTGCACCTTTTTGAGCGGCAGCTTGTTGCACTCCGGCCACACTTGCAGGGCCTGGTCACTAGCCGGCATGCCGAGCCAGCCCGTCACGCGGATCTGGAAGTCGGCCGAGGGCGCGAAACCGAGCAGCGAGATTACCGAGACCTTGTCTTTGAGCGGCTGCGCTAAGCGGTTGTAGGCGAATGGCATCACGTCGGCACCGAAAGAATAACCGATTAGAGCGACATGCGAGGCATGCCAGCGTGCCAGGTAGGTCTGCATCACGCGCGCCAGGTCGTGGCTGGTCTGGTCTGGCGTCTTCTCGCTCCAGAAATAATGCAGGCTGTCCCAGCCAACTACCGACAGGCCATCTTTTTGCAGCGCCCCGGCGATAGTCTTGTCGAGATCGCGCCAGCCGCCGTCGCCCGAGATCACGATCGCCAGCAGGCTTTCGCCGGCGGCTATACCGCCCGGCCTGGCCGGCATCTCGACCAGCGGCAAGTCCGACACATCGAGCTTGTCGGCGCTGCCGTTGAGTAGATGCGGCGCGAGCAGCGACACCAGCCGCGCGGCGTCGCCAGTCGTAGCGCTGTCGACGAAGCCCGGCGTCTTGCGGCGGCTCACGGTCGGGTCCGGTCGGCACATCCTGAAACGCGCGTCGAGCGTAGCGGTCGGCGCCACGGTCACCGCGCCTGAGATGGTGTTCTCTGGTGCCTGCGCCAGTACCTGGCGCGCCAATGCGCCACCCTGGCCGATTCCGGCCACGATCGGCGCGAAGTAGCGTGAGGTCTTTAACTGCCGTTCGAGCTGGTGACTGACTGCCTCGGCGTCGCCCACCAGTTGGTGGCAGCTTTCCTTGTCCTTGGCGAGATTCGCGGCGTAACGCGCGGTATCGACGCCGACCGTCAGCGCGCCGGCCTTGGCTAACGCCTCGGCGGTGGCCTGATCGGATGCGCTCCATCCGTCCGCTGCCGAATACAGCACTACGCAGCCATGCACCTCGTCCTCGGGGGGGGGCGTACCACGGTCACCTCGCCGTAGCGCCCACCGGGCATCTTGCCCATCCTGCCGACCAGGGTGGCTGGTACCGAGACAGTGCAAGCCTCCGTAACCTTGCCGGTCGTTTTGCTGCCCGATTCCGCCGAATCCACGCTGGCGATTGACACCAATATCATGCCGGCGGCGACAACCGCCAAGCCCCAACTATTCCACTTCATGAACGCCGACCTCCTGCCAACAGAGACAGATCAGCCAGCGTGAAGAACACGCCGACCGAGCCGGAAGCCGCCAGGTAACGCGGTTCCCATTGCGGCTCGAACTTGCTCTTGAAGGCGCGCAAGCCACGAAAATTATAAAAACGCCCGCCGAAGCGCCAGACGATACAGCCCAGACGGTGCCAGAGCGAAGACATCGGCACAGGACCCATGCCCGAGAACGGCACCATGCCGAGGCTCAGACGCTGGAAGCCAGCCTCCTTCAGATGCAGGGCGAGTTGCGTGAACAGGTATTCCATCGCGTACGGCGATGCCTCGGGCACATGACGCATCACGCCTACCGTCGCGTCGGTATTGAGATCAGTGGTCATGAAGGTGGCGAAGGCTACCGGATCGTCGTTCTGGCGCACCAGCATCACCGACTGGGTCGCCAGATAGCGATCATGGAATGCCGCAATCGAAAAACTCTTCTCGCGCGCGGCGCGGCTGTCGAGCCAGTCGTTGGAGATCTCACGCAAGAGTGGCAGCATCCCAGGCACCGCCTGGGGCAGGATCACCTCGACCGACATCGCGTCGCGATCGGCGCGCCGCAACGCGTAGCGCAGATGCGAGCGGTTCGAGCCCTTCAGGTTGAAGTGATCGAGCGCGATGTGCGCCTCCTCACCGAGCTTGACCAGGGTGAGCCCGGCGTCGAGATAGAGCGGTAGCGCATCGGCGCGCACCTGGTAGAAAGCCGCGCGGCCTCCGTGCGCATGCGCGCGCAAGATGAAGTCGTTGATTAGATCGGCCCATTCGTCGCGTGGGCCGACCGGATCGTAGAGCGCAGCCCAGGTACGCCCGTGCTTGGCGTACATCAGGAAGGCCTCGCGCGAGGCCGAGAACAGGAAGCTCTTGTCGCCCATCAGCGCCAGGCCCACGTCGCTGCGATCCTGGGCGCGGACGATGCGCGCCGCGTCATCCAGGTCCTGTGGCTCGGGCATCACGAAGCGACCGGCGGCCGGGCGCAGCAACTGCCAGAGCGAGCCCATTGCGGCGAACACGCCGGCCTCGAGCGTGGCGCGCAGCGCCCGCGAAGCAGGTTCGTCGAACGAGAAGGTCGAGCAGATTTCCAGGATTTCCTGGCTATAAGGCATGTCGTAAAACGCGAACAGCAGCACCCATACGGCCAGCATTAGCACCAGTGTGACTGACACGCACCAGCCGATTGTGAAGGGTTCGGCGAACAGCGAGGAATGGCGGTTGAAGCGCCGCCTCGACACCAGAAGCAGCACCAGCAGCACAACCAGCACGCCGACTTTGAGGAAGACTAGGCCCTTGGAGAAGGACAGAGCGAGGCTTGCCAGCGTAAGGCCCAGCGCTATCCACCAGGCGGCGTCGAGGCGACGCAGCAAGCCGTGCCCAACGAACAGCAGCGATATGCCGAGCACGCTGCAGAACAGCTGAGAGCTTTCCAGTACCGACAGCGGTGCGACGTTGCGTAGCACAGCGATACGCTGCCAGAAGGCCGGCATGGTGCCCGATATCACCAGTATGCCGCCTACTGCGAAGGTAACCAGGCTGAGGAATAGCGGTGCGAGCTGGGATATCTGGGCGGCCTGGGGCGACATGAAGCGATGGCCAACCGCGCGCCCTTCGAACACGGTCAGTAGCCCGGCTGACAAGACTAGCGGAACGCCGAAATAGATCGCGCGATAGGCGATCAGGGCGGCCAGCATCGAGGTGGGCAGCACCGCGCTGCCGAGCGTGAAGGCCATCGCCGCCTCGAACACGCCAATCCCGCCCGGCGTATGGCCGAGCATGCCGAGCAGCAGTGCGCCCGAGTAAACGGTGATGAAGGTGAGGAAGCCGATATGGCCGTGCGGCAGCAGCGACCAAAGTGCGAGGCCGGCGGCCACAACGTCGACCACCGCGCACAGCAACTGGCCGAGCAGGTCGCAGCGCGCCGGGATATCGAAAGAGAGCCAGCGCCAGCGTAAACAGATCTCGCGCGGGGCCTTACCGCAGAACATCACCAGTGCGGCCAGTAGTACCAGCACCAGCGCGCCGGCAGCACGCAGCCAGCCCAGCCCGACCGGCAGCATCGAGGCCAGCGCGGCCGAGCCGCCCAGCATGCCGAGCGCCGTCATGCCGACGATGCCCAGTGCCAGGTTCGTGCCCATGAAAACGGTCATGCGACCGATCTGGGCGGCACTCACGCCGGAGGCACCGTACACGCGCACCCGCACTGCGCCGCCGGTCAGCGCACCGAAGCCGGTGGCGTTGCCCAGAGCGGTGCCAGCGATGGTGCCGATCAACAACGGAATGCGTGGCACCGAAGCACCAACGTAACGTAGCCCGATCGCGTCGCGCGCGACCAGGGCGACATAGCTAAGCGCGGTGGCACCGAGCGCGCTGAACCATTCGCCGAGTGTGAGGCGCCGCAGGTTGCAAATCACCGACTTGTAGTCGACCGTTTCCAAATAATGCTGGAACACGAACAGCAAGGCGATACCAATGCCGAGCGCGAGCAGCGGCGACACGAGACGGTTGAGCCGCAAGGTCTGAATAAAGCGCACGCAAGCGCGCGCCGCGCGCCGCGGTAAATCACTTGAAGACATGAAATCTGAGAATCAGGCTGGAACTGTCGCGAGTTTGACGCTACCGTCTTTACCATCGTGTTGCGGTCGCGCCCAGAACGCGGACTTCGTTTGCCGTGATGGCCGGCCAGGCCGGTTATCAGGGCCCCGCAGTCTACCGGAGCGACATTACAAAATGGTTAGTCGCAGCCGAGAGGCCTCTTACGATGCCCTGAAAAACTGCTTCGGAACGCGCGCACTCTATCGCACGTCTGACGTCAAGAGATTGCGCATGATACTGGAAAAGCGCCATGAAAAACCTCGCAGCAACCACGTAAAGGTAAGCCCCTAGGTGGTTTGCACGGAATCGACTCAATTGCTGGTGCGAGGAACGGTGGCGTTTCGGGTTCCGAACCATCCAGGGATTCGCAGGGGCAGTTTCGAGAGTGCAGTGCAACACAACCCGCTGGGTACAATGGGCTGGAGCTCGGTTGGTGGGTAGCCAGAACATGAGCCAGGATGTGTAAAGGGGTGTTCCAGTTTGTAGAGGATCCAGTTGTTTAAATACGCTTTTCGATCAGGCTGACAGCGTCAAGAGGCTGACCTGACAGGCTTCGATGGGTGATTTGAGGCGTTGTTGCATAAATCGAGCGTGAGGACGTAATGGAACGGATTGCAGACCTCGCTCGTCCGCAATCCGTTCGCATTGCCTGAAATTATGCCCGTCGATGCCATTGCGTCCTCGCGCTCGATTTATGCAACAACGCCCATATTGATCACAAATTGCGGATCAATATCAAGCCAGATTCCAGAGTAACTGCCTAATTTTTGCCAAGAAAATGCGTAAGGACATACACAAGAAAGGTGAGCCGAAGGCACGCTACCGTGTCAGGAATTGGGCGGCCTATAATGAAGGCCTGATCAACCGGGGGAACGTAACAATATCGATAGATGAAGCCGTCTTTGCCAGAATACCCGATGCCATACCCGCACGTAGTCGCCCGTGTCTATACGGCGATACGCTGATTCAGGCATTACTTGGCGTGAAGACCGTCTATCGACTGACGTTGCGCGCCCTGCAAGGTTTCACCCAAAGTCTGCGCGATCTGGAGGCTTTCCCAAGCTTTCCGGTGCCGAATTACACCACGCTCTGTCGCCGCGCAAAAACGTTTGATGTCGAGCTTCCGATCCTTCGTGACAATGAACCAGATCCATCTGGATGTCGACAGCACCGGTCTGAAGGTCTATGGCGAAGATGAATGGAAGGTGTGCCAGCACGGCTACTCGAAGCGGCGCACGTGGCGTAAAGTCCATCTCGCGCTCAACGCGAATACGGGTCAAGTGCATGCCGCGCTAATGACGCATCAGAATGTGGCTGACGGTGACGCTCTGGCCAAGTTGCTCGACCAGATTCCACGCGAAGAACAAATCGATGTTATCGCCGGTGACGGTGCCTACGACACCAAGCCATGCCATGCGGCCATTGCTGCACGCAGTGCTATTCCTTCGATTCCGCCATGAGAGGGTGCCGTTCATTGGCCAGCGGATATGCCAGGTGCGGTGTGGCGTAATGGCGCGGTTGATGCAATTGCCCGTGACGGTCGTCGAGAATGGAAGCAAGACAGTGGCTACCACCGGCGATCGCTTTCCGAGAATGCGATGTATCAGTTCAAGACCCTCACCGGCAACTGTCTCTGGGCGCGTCACATCGACTCGCAGGCGACCGAGGTCTCCATTCGCGTCGGCGTCATCAATCGCATGGCGGCCCTCGCTCGTCCGCAATCCGTTCGTATTGCCTAAAATTATGCCCGTCGATGCTATTGCATCCTCAGACTCGATTTATGCAACAACGCCTGAAGAGCGTGCGACGTCACGTGATCAACCTGCGCACGCGCGGCTGGACCTACGAAGAGATTGCCGAGCATACGAACCTGTCGCGCACGGGTGTGTTCGATATTTGCAAGCGCTACACCCACGAAAGTTCGGCTGGATTGTGGGACAAGCCGAGTGGCGGAGCAGTGAACCCAAGCCGAGCCCTGAGTGAGTGGCAGAAAGTGGAAATTCGCATGCTGTTGCACGACCAGATGCCGGATCAACTCCCGTACGGCATGTCGAGTCCACAACGCGAACGACATCTTCAGCTGGGCGTTGTTGTATAAATCTAGCGAGAGCCAAGTGACGTTTACGTGCAATTATAGGGGCAGACTCCTTTCTAAAATCAGATTTCAGCATAGCTTCCTATTTTCTTGGCAAAAATTAGGCAGTTACTCTGGAATCTGACTTGATAGGAGACTGGCCCCGCGACCGTTGCGCGTAAACGTCAACGGATCTCGCTCGATTTATACAACAACGCCAAAATAGGGGTAATTACTTTGACATGCTCTGCTGGATAGCAGTATATTCGAAAGAGTTTTTCAAAAAGATAAGAATCGCCATAGTTCAACGGATAGAATAAACCCCTCCTGATCAAAAATTGGGCAACCTATCAGTGATGATAAGATTGAATGGAGTCAAATTCGGTGAAAGCTTAACTGCCAATACCGAGCCAAGCACATATTTATAATAATATGAACAATGTGAAGGTGTAGAGACTTGACGGCTCCCAACTCTTTTACATGTGTTGAAGACAAAGTCCAGACCACAAACTTACTATGTAAGGCAACGAAAGTTGCGGTGGTATGAAGGGTTAGATACAGGTTCGATTCCTGTTGGCGGTGCTGTAGTAGATCCGGTGAAGTGTCGCGCGTGTCAAGGCAGTTTTTGCCTCTGTCGGGCGTTGTTGCATAAATCGAGTGTGAGGATGCAATAGCATTGACGGGATAATTTCAGGCGATACGAACGGATTGCGGACGAGCGAGGGCCGCCATACGGTTGATGACGCCGACGCGAATGGAGACCTCGGTCGCCTGCGAGTCGATGTGACACGCCCCGAGTCGATGTGACACGCCCAGAGACAGGTATCGGTGAAGGTATCGGTGAGCGTCTTGAACCGATACATCGCATTCTCGACAACCGATCGCCGGTGGTAGCCACTGTCTTCCTTCCATTCTCGACGACCGTCACGGGCAATTGCATCAACCGCGCCATTACGCCACGCCGCACCGGGCATATCCGCTGGCCAATGAACGGCACCCTCTCATGGCGGAATCGAAGGAATAGCACTGCGTGCAGCAATGGCCGCATGGCATGGCTTGGTGTCGTAGGCACCGTCACCGGCGATAACATCGATTTGTTCTTCGCGTGGAATCTGGTCGAGCAACTTGGCCAGAGCGTCACCGTCAGCCACATTCTGATTCGTCATTAGCGCGGCATGCACTTGGCCCGCGTTCGCGTTGAGCGTGAGATGGACTTTACGCCACGTGCGCCGCTTCGAGTAGCCGTGCTGGCGCACTCCCCCTTCAATGCACCTTCGCCATAGACCTTCAGATCGGTGCTGTCGACCACCAGATGGATCTGGTTCGTTGTCGCGAAGGGTCGCAGTTCGACATCAAGTGTTTTTGCTTGGCAACAGAGCGTTGTGAAGATAGGGATTAGGCCATCCGAATTTAAGAGAACAAAAAATTTCAATACCCCTTGAAATTTTTGCATAAGATTCTATCTTAAATTCCGATCAGGCAGTCGCGCCAGCAGTCCGGCGCGCTGCGTGTTTCGATTTGTTTGCCAGCAGCATGGAGGACGGACTGGAGCGCGTAGGTCCGTTCGTCTTCCTGCTGGTTTTGAAAGAGGAAATGACCATGAGCGAATTCTACTTCGGGACCGATCTTTTCACCGAGTTTGACCGTCTGCAACGGCAGCTGACGAGCCTTTTCGATGGTTTCCCTTCCAGCATCCGTTCCGGGCGCGTCGGTGCCTTCCCGCAGGTCAACATCGGCTCGACTGATGACTCTATCGAGGTCGTTGCGTTTGCGCCGGGTGTCGATCCAAAAAACCTTGACGTATCGATCGACAAGGGGCTACTGACCATCAGCGGCGAGCGCCAGACCGCACAGCCGGACGCGGCCAGAGATGACGCCCGAACCTATGCGCAGGAACGGTTCGTCGGCGCTTTCAGGCGCGTCATTGAACTGCCGCAGCATGCGGACCCCGACAAGGTCACGGCACAGTACAGCAATGGCTGCCTGACCGTGAGCATTGGCAAGCGGGAAACATCAAAACCGCGAGCCATCACCGTTCAATGAAACCTGTCGCAGAACTGAGGAGGACATCATGAACGACACGACAGAACTCGCTAGAAAAGATGAAAAAGCGGTGGCCCGGCGCGAAGACGACCAGTCGCAACGTCGGATCACGCTAACGCCGTCCGTGGACATCTTCGAGGATAGCCAGGGTGTTACCCTATGGGCAGATCTACCCGGCGTGACAAAGGACCGGCTCGATGTGAAGGTACACGATGGCACCCTGTACATTGAGGCCGAGGCGGTGGTGCCAACGCCGGCAGGGTTGCGCCTGCAACACGCGGAGATTCGCCAGCCTCACTTCGCGCGGGCGTTTTCTCTTGGGGCCGACTTCGACGCAACGAAAATCGACGCAAACCTGAAGGACGGGGTGCTGAAGCTGACCATACCGCGCCGCGACGAAGCCCGTCCGCGCCGTATCGAAGTGAGTACGATCTGAAGTCAGCTCGTGTAGGCAGCAATGACAGGGAAAACCCGGTGGCGGTCTTCTGTGACCTCCACCATCCAACCCGGAAGCCCCGGATTCGGGGTTTCATTTATTAGTAATTCGTGATCTTGAAATTTGAAATCCACTATCTTATATGATAGACATAAAAACGAGACATAAAGGATGATTTTTAAATTTTTTTCAATATCACGAATTTTTGATTAATAAGTTTCGGTAGGCGGTGGAGGTCAAAGCTTTTGCTTTTGATATCCAGCTCCCATGCCAAACCGTAGAAGAAGAGGATATGAGGAGCACAGACCTGAAGAAGTGGAACTCCTTCAGGTTTTTGCGTTGCGTGGGGAGCGAGTTTAACGCGGACAGCCCGGAAAGTCCCTCACCGGTCGAACAATGGCGTGCCTCGTGGTTTGCTATTGCAAGACTTTTTCGCACGACCCATGGTCGTGCAGGGCGTTGTTCCATAAATCGAGCGTGAGGACGTAATGGCATCGAAGGATATAATTTCAGGCGATACGAACGGATTGTGGACGAGTGAGGTCCTTGCGTGCCTACATGCGGTTGATTACGCCGACGCAACAGCGACCTCGGTCGCCTGCGCGTCGATGTGACGCGCCCAGAGACAGTCTCCGGTGAGCGTCTTGAACCGATACACCGTATTCGCGGCAAGCGATCGTCAGTGGTAGACACTGACTTTCTTCCGTTTTCGACGACCGTCACGGGCAATCGCATCAACCACGCCGTTACGCCACGCCGGGCGTGTATCTGCTGGCCAATGAGCGGGCATCTTTGCGTGGCGGAATCAAAAGAATAGCACTGCGTGCAGCAATGGCCGCATGGCATGGCTTGGTGTCCTAGGCAGCGTCACCTCGGATGACATCGATTTGTTTTTCGCGTGGAATCTGGTCGAGCAACTTGGCCAGAGTGTCACCGTCAGCCACATTCTGATGTGGCATTAGCGCGGCATGCACTTGAACCGTATTCGCATTGAGCGCGAGATGGACTTTACACCACGTGCGTCGCTTCGAGTAGCCGTGCTGGCGAATCTTCTATTCATCTTCGCCATAGACCTCTTCAGACCAGTACTGTCGCCAACCAGATGGGTCGGTTCGTTGTCGCAGAAGGGATCGGCAGTTCGACATCAAGCGTTTTTGCTCGGCGACAGAGCGGGGTATAATTCGGCACAGGCAAGCTCGGGAAGGCCAGATCGCGCAGACTTTGGGTGAAACCTGGCAGGGCGGTGCAACCTTAGTCGATAGACGGTCTTTACGCCAAGTAAAGACTGAATCAGCGTATCGCCGTATAGAGACGGGCGACCGCGTGTGAGTATGACGTCGGCCATTCTGGCAAGGACGGCTTCATCTATCCCCATATCGTCACGTTCTCCCGGTTGAACAGGCCTTCATTATAAGCCGTCTAATTCCTGAGAGGGTAGCGTGCCTTCGGCTCACCTGTCTTGTGTATGTCCTTGCGCATTTTCTGGATACAAATTAGGCAGTTACTCTGGAAGCTGGAAGTTGACTTGATAGGGGGCTGGTCCCTCGACCGTTGCGCGTAAACGTCAACGGGGCTCTCGCTCGATTTATGCGACGACGCCTCGGAGCGACGCAGGAGAAAAGCCATGGTGCCCCCTACTGGGGCGGTTTCTTGCGACATCCGCCACAAACTTTCTTCCGGGTGCCGAAGCGCTTACTTCTCGGTCACTTCCTGGTGGTAGCGAGTGACACGCTCGACCTCGTTGCGGGAACCGAGGATCACCGCTACGCGCTGGTGCAGGCTGGTCGGCTGGACATCGAGGATGCGTTCGTTGCCGGTGGTTGCGGAACCGCCCGCCTGTTCAACGATGAAGGACATCGGGTTTGCCTCGTACATCAGGCGCAGCTTGCCTGGGCGGTACGGCGTGCGCGCGTCGGCCGGGTACATGAATATTCCGCCGCGGTTCAAGATGCGGTGTACATCGGTCACCATCGAGGCGATCCAACGCATGTTGAAGTTCTCGCCGCGCGGGCCTTCGTTGCCGGCGTTCAGCTCGTCCACGTAGCGCTTGACCGGATCGTACCAGTGGCGCGCGTTCGAGGCGTTGATCGCGTATTCGCGCGTGTCGACCGGAATCTGCATATTACTCTGCGTAAGCACCCAGGAACCGAGTTCTCGGTCGAGCGTGAAGCAGTTCACGCCGTTTCCGGTGGTTAGCACCAGCACCGTCTGCGGGCCATACACTGCGTAGCCAGCCGCGACTTGCCTGGTGCCGGGCTGCAGGAAGGACTGCTCGGTGGCCTGCTGGCCGTCCGGGCAGCGCAGCACCGAGAAAATCGTGCCGATTGAGACGTTAACGTCGATGTTCGAGGAGCCGTCAAGCGGATCGAAGACTAGCAGGTATTCTCCTCGCGGATAGTTCGCGGGGATCGGAAAGAAGGTCTCCATTTCCTCGGAGGCCATCGCAGCGAGGTTACCGCCCCATTCGTTGGCGTCGAGTAGGATTTCGTTGGAAAGGATGTCGAGCTTCTTCTGCACCTCGCCCTGCACGTTCTCGCTGCCGGCCGTGCCGAGCGCCTCTCCGAGCGCGCCCTTCGAGACGTGGTAGCTAATCGCCTTGCAGGCGCGCGCGACCACTTCGATTAATAGGCGCAGGTCGGCGGGGAGGTTGTGATTCTTACGCTGCTGCTCGATCAGGTATTTTGACAGCGTAGTACGTCGGGAAATGGACATTGCCGAGCTCCGAGAGGCGGGAAAAACGGGCGGCCTCAAATCTGAAGTGCAACACCTTCGCCAACCGGCGTTGTTGCATAAATCTATGGATCAAAAATTCGTAATCTTGAAATGGCGTTGTTGCATAAATCGAGCGCGAGGACGCAATGGCATCGACGGGCAATAATTTCAGGCAATACGAACGGACTGCGGACGAGCGAGGTCTGCAATTCGTTCCATTACGTCCTCACGCTCGATTTATGCAACAACGCCCCTTCGCGGGCGTACCGTTTACCAAAATCGAACACACCGGGGCGCGACAGGTTTGTATGCTCGGTAATCTCCTCCTATGTCCAGCCTCGCCTGCGCAGGTTGATTACATGCCGACGCCGCTCGTCACGTACCGCATGAGGAAGCGATCTCATGGGCGTTGTTGCGTAAATCGAGCGTGAGGACGCGATGGCATCGCCGGGGCGTTGTTGCATAAATCGAACGTGAGGACGCCATGGCATCGGACGGGCATAATTCAGGCGATACGAACGGATTGCGGACGAGCGAGGTCCGCCATGCGGTTGATGAGACGCCGACGCGAACGGCGACCTCGGTCGCCTGCGCGGCGATGTGACGCGCCCAGAGACAGTGGCCGGTGAGGGTCTTGAACCGATACATCGCATTCTCGGCAAGCGATCGCCGGTGGTAGCCACTGTGTTGCTTCCATTCTCGACGACCGTCACTGGAAATTGCATCAACCGCGCCATTACGCCACGCCGCACCGGGCATATCCGCTGGCCAATGAGCGGCACCCTCGCGTGGCGGAATCGAAGGAATAGCACTGCGTGCAGCAATGGCCGCATGGCATGGCTTGGTGTCGTAGGCACCGTCACCGCCGATGACATCGATTTATTCTTCGCGTGGAATCTGGTCGAGTAACTTGGCCAGAGCGTCACCGTCAGCCACATTCTGATTCGTCATTAGCGCGGCATGCACTTGACCCGTATTCGCGTTGAGCGCGAGATGGACTTTACGCCACGTGCGCCGCTTCGAGTAGCCGTGCTGGCGCACCTTCCATTCACCTTCGCCATAGACCTTCAGACCGGTGCTGTCGACAACCAGATAGATCGGTTCATTGTCACGAAGGATCGGCAGTTTGACATCAAGCGTTTTTCCCGGCGACAGAGCGTGGTGTAATTCGGCACCGGAAAGCTCGGGAAGGCCAGATCGCGCAGACTTTGGGTGAAACCTTGCAGGGCGCGCAACGTCAGTCGATAGACGGTCTTCACGCCAAGTAATGTCTGAAGCAGCGTATCGCCGTACAGACGCGTGCGACCACGTGTGGGTATGGCATCGGGCATTCTGGCAAGGACGGCTTCATCTATCCATATTGTTACGTTCCCCCGGCTGATCAGGCCTTCATTATAGGCCGCCCAATTCCTGACACGGTAGCGTGCCTTCGGCTCACCTTTCTTGTGTATGTCCTTGCGCATTTTCTTGGCAAAAATTAGGCAGTTACTCTGGAATCTGACTTGATAGGAGGCTGGCCCCGCGACCGTTGCGCGTAAACGTCAACGGCTTTCGCTCGATTTATGCAACAACGCCCATATTCAGCATGATTTTTGAATTGGCCTCTTACGCAACAACACCGCGCCATCGCGTCCCGCTGCGTGTTCAGGCCGTCCTGGACTGGGGCGCGGTATCGGCCCCTTGCTAGAGGCGCGGCGCTGTCCGGGCCCTAGGGTCGTCGAGCCCGGCATCGCGGGTCTCCGGCATTGCCACTGCCACTAGTGCCACCGCCAGCGCGCCGACCACTGCCAGCCCAAAGAAGCTCATAGTATTGCCGAAGTGGTCTGCCGCGAAGCCAGCTAGCGTGGTGCTGAGCGTCGCGCCGATCCCAGCGGTCAGGCCAAACAGACCGATACAAAGGTTGTAGCAACCCTTTCCGCCAGCTACGTCAGCCGCGATTAACGGCAGCATCACGCCGAACACCGCCGCGCTGATGCCGTCGAGCATCTGCACTGGCACCAGAAGGTAGGGGTTGCTTACCCCAGCGAACAGCAGGGCGCGCACCGGAAGGGCCGAAAAACCGAGCAGCAGGATCGGTCGGCGTCCCCAGCGTTGTGCGGAGCGACCGACCCAGGGCGAGAACATTGCCACAATCGCCTGCGGGACAATGATGCAGGCCGCGATCACTAACTGCACATCGTCACCCATGCCGGCCGTCACCTCGCCTGCAGCGAGGTTCAGCATCGCTGCGTTGGACAGGTGGAATAGCATCGAGCACGACGCGAACACTAGCATGCGCCTGTCGCGCAGCAGGTCGAAGATGGTCTCGCGCTCGCCTTCGACGGCGTCGCGCGGACGTCCCATGGCGAGTGCCATCACCGTGTGGGTGGGCTGGATCATCGCCAGCGCGACCAGCGCTGGCATGGCCAGCGCGGCAGTCAGCCAGAACACGGCGCGTGCCGAGATGTACTCGCCCGTCAATCCCATCAGCCCTGCGGCCATTGCGCTTCCGATCGAGGCCCAGCGCGCATTGCGACCGAGCCGGTCGCCGAGGTTGGCGCGGCCCACTAGGGCGAATGAGATGGCCGCCATGGCTGGCGTCAGCATGCAGCTGGCGAAGCCATGGAACACTTCGGCCGCCATTACCGGCACGATGGTTGGGCTGCTGGCGAGCAGCACCGCCGACAGGATGATGGCCACGATTGCCCAGGCAGCCGCGCCCTTCTTGTTCTTCAGCGCGTCGACTGCGGCACCTCCCGGAACCTGGCTGACCATCGCGCTGATGGTGCCGATCGACAACACCAGGCCGATCTCGCCCTGGGTCCACTTGTGCGAGGCGAGATAGGACGCGATGAACGGTCCGAAGCCCGTCTGGACGTTCGCGACGAAGAAGTTGAGCCAGTCGAGGGAGCGCAGACTGCGGATGCTGACCGTATTGCCGCCCGTCATCGATGAACACCCGCGTTACTGGAGACCGGTTTCGCAGGGGGGGCGATACGGCGATCACCGGCTTGTCTACCCAGTAGGGCGGCGAGGCCTTCAGCTGAGCGTCGGACAGGTCGAGCAGGGCCCGAAGCGACTTGTCCTTCGGCGCGAAGTGAAGCGCTGACCAACTCGCTGCGATGGTGCGCCGATCTGGGTTTACCAGGCCGCCGAGGTCGAGTACTACGGCCTGCGGCTGCGCATCGCAGTCGATCAGCACGTCGACTACGCGGCCAATCTCGGTGCCGTTGCCGCGCTGCACGTCGGCGTCGACGATCGGCATCAAGCCCGGCGTCTCGTCGCTATGCGAGGAGACGCTCAGCGACACCGCCTTCGGTCGGTCGGCTGGCGGAAGCTCACCCGAAGGCACGTCGAGCAGGATCGGCTGGCTGCGCACACCCGGCCTGAAGCGGAACAGGCACCAGGGGAAGCTAACCTTGCGGTCGCCGATACCCATGAAGCCCTGCAGGTTGACGATCATCCGGCTAGGCTTGCCAGTGGAGTCGGCGATCATATCGACCGCTCGACCGATCACCTTGCCGTCGCGGCGCCGCACCTCGCTATCAAGCAGCGAATGCACCTGGTTGCGCTCGATGATGCGCTTCTGGATCAGCGGTGGCGGAGGCGGAGGAGGTGGACGGGGGAGGGGGGAGGGGGGAGCGAGGCACGCTTGACCAAGCGCAGGCGCGGCACCGCGCGGTGCTGCTTGCGTTGCGTGTCGCCGTCGTCGGTGGCCCTATCTTCAGAGGTTGGCTTGGGCGTGAAGATCGGAAGGCCCTCCTCATTGAGCGTCTCGACGGTCGCGTCGACGATCGGCGCCGGTGCCTGCGGGGCGCGGAACAGGCTGCAGCCGGACAACGTGAGCGTCGCGAGCAGCGCGGCGAGGATAAATGCCCGGGCATGGGCGAAGATCTGGAAACGAATGGCTAGACGTGGAATGCCGCCGCTCATCAACTTAGACTCCATGGGAGGGGCAGGCCGGGTAGATGGCGCTGTGACGATTGATGGTCGATGCCGTGTCGGGGCCTAGCGTTTGTAAATATCACACACGCCGGTCCGCGAAAGGTTCGTATGTTCGGCAATCTCGTCGTAGGTCCAGCCTCGCCTGCGCAGGTTGATTACCTGCTGACGCCGCTCGTCACGTGCCTCACGAGGAAGCGATCTCATGTCTCATTTTTCTATGCCTATCACACAAAGGACGATTGTCAAATTTTAAGATCTCAAATTTCAAATCAATAAAGACATGCGCAGCAAGAAGGTGTTTCTGAGGCGTTGTTGCATAAATCGAACGTGAGGACTCCATGGCATCGACGGGCATAATTCAGGCGATACGAACGGATTGCGGACCTCGCTCGTCCGCAATCCGTTCGTATCGCCTGAATTATGCCCGTCGATGCCATGGAGTCCTCACGTTCGATTTATGCAACAACGCCATCTACGTCGTCTCCAGAAATCACCACAACATTTCACTCGCTATTTCATGTACAAACCAATTCGTTATGTAGCTTGAGTCAAGTTTGCGAATTGCAGCTTAATAGTGGTAATGATGGTGCGCACTTTTTATCGAACGGCACCACCAGTGGGTGGTTGATTTCCTACAGAGGTAGGTTTCTCTGATCGGCTTCTGGCCGTTTACCTCCCTGTGCAGGGTGGTCAGCATCGAGACGAAGCTGATACTCTCCGCCCGGCCCCTTCACCTAGTCGTAGCCCCCTTTCCACTGGAAGCCGGTGACCTTCACGGTCAGGTCTGCATTGGTGGCGTCCTTCAATCTCCACCACCGACTTGGTGGCCGGCAGGGCCATCAGCACCACGATCACGAATGGCACGATAGTCCAGATGATCTCGACCGTAGTGCTTTCGTGGAAATGCGCGGCCTTGTTGCCGCTCGACTTTCGATGGGCGAAAACCGAATAGAACATCACGCCGAACACGCCGACGAAGATCACCGTACAGAGGATCAGCATTATAGTGTGAAGGTTGTACAGTTCCTGCGCGATTTTTATGAAGAGGGGCTGGAGGTTGGTCTCGTTGATGCAGGGACCACCCGGGCTGTTGTCGACGGCCAGTGCCGCACTAAACGCGATGAGTCCGAAGACTGCCAGCAAACCAGTGAAGGCGCGCGTGATTCTTTTCATGGAATGGCTGTTTGAAGAGTGAAGTTCAACACACCGCCGGTTATTTATCCGCAATTATTGATTTTGAAATTAAAAAAGCCTCCCTCATGTGAGGGCATGGAAAAATGAGACATGAAGGCCGCTTTTTTAATTTCAAGATCAATAATTTGGAATCAACAACTTGCACAGGCGAGGCTGGACCTACAATGAGATTGCCGAGCATACAAACCTATCGCTCACCGGCGTGTGCTATATTTTTATACGCTCCGCCCGCGAAGGTGTGTCTGGATTGCGTGACAAGCTGAGCGGCGGAGCAGTGAACCCACGCTGTGCCATGAGTGAGCAGCAGGAAGTGTAAATTCGCGCGCTGTTGCGCGATCAGATGCCGGACCAGTTGAATATGTCGTTCGCGTTGTGGACGTGACATGCCGTGCGGGAGTTGATCCGGCAGCGATGCAGTTTTACGCTGACGCTGCGGGGTGTCTGCCTGTATCTGGCTGGATTGTGTTTCACGCCGCAAAAGCCGATGAAACGGGTCTACGAGCAGTGACCGGAAGAGGTGCAGGCATGGTGGAACGAGACGTACCCGGAGATTTCTCGCCGGGCCATAGTCGAAAGCGCGGAGATCCAGTGGGGCGACGAAATAGGGCTGCGCTCGGACAATGTGCGAGTCCTCTCCTACGCGCCGATTGGCAAGACGCCCGAGCGACGCGTGGCGAGTCGCCGTGCAGGCCTGCCGGTGATGTCGACGGTGACGAACCGTGGCCAGGTGCGCTGGAAAGTCTTCGAGGGTGCGATGAACGCAGATATCCTCCTCGCTTTCCTGAAGCGGAGGATCAATAAATACATGCGTAGCAATAAGTTGTTTTTGATTCTCGACAACTTGAAGGTTCATCACGCCAAGCCGGTCACGGCGTGGTTGGCCGAGCACTTCGACGAGATCGAAGTGCTCTACCTGCCGTCGTACAGCCAGGTGCCGTCGTACAGCCAGGAACTGAATCCAGATGAGATGCTCAATGCTGACTTGAAGGAGAACGTGACGAAACAGGCTCCAGCACGGACCAAGGAGCATCTCAAAAAAGCGGTCATCAGCCATCTACGTCGTCTCCAGAAAGCACCACAACGTGTCGCTTGCTATTTCATGCACAAATCGGCGTTGTTGCATAAATCGGGCGTGAAGACGCAATAGTATCGACGGGCATAATTTCAGGCGATACGAACGGATTGCGGACGAGCGAGGTCCGCCATTCGGTTGATGACGCCGACGCGAACGGCGACCTCGGTCGCCTGCGCGGCGATGTGACGCGCCCAGAGACAGTGGCCGGTAAGGGTCTTGAACCGATACATCGCATTCTCGGCAAGCGATCGCCGGTGGTAGCCACTGTGTTGCTTCCATTCTCGACGACCGTCACGGGCAATTGCATCAACCGCGCCATTACGCCACGCCGCACCGGGCATATCCGCTGGCCAATGAGCGGCACCCTCGCGTGGCGGAATCGAAGGAATAGCACTGCGTGCAGCAATGGCCGCATGGCATGGCTTGGTGTCGTAGGCACCGTCACCGCCGATGACATCGATTTGTTCTTCGCGTGGAATCTGGTCGAGCAACTTGGCCAGAGCGTCACCGTCAGCCACATTCTGATTCGTCATTAGCGCGGCATGCACTTGACCTGTATTCGCGTTGAGCGCGAGATGGACTTTACGCCACGTGCGCCGCTTCGAGTAGCCGTGCTGGCGCACCTTCCATTCACCTTCGCCATAGACCTTCAGACCGGTGCTGTCGACAACCAGATAGATCGGTTCATTGTCACGAAGGATCGGCAGTTCGACATCAAGCGTTTTTCCCGGCGACAGAGCGTGGTGTAATTCGGCACCGGAAAGCTCGGGAAGGCCAGATCGCGCAGACTTTGGGTGAAACCTTGCAGGGCGCGCAACGTCCTTCAATAGACGGACTTCACGCCAAGTAATACCTGAATCAGCGTATCGCCGTATAGACGCGGGCGACTACGCGTGGGTATGGCGTCGGGTATTCTGGCAAGGACGGCTTCATCTATCCATATCGTCACGTTCCCCAGTTTGATCAGGCCTGCATTATAAGGCCGACCAATTCCTGACACGGTAGTGTGCCTTCGGCGCACCTGTCTTGTGTATGTCCTTGCGCATTTTCTTGTAAAAATTAGGCAGTTACTCTGGAATCTGACTTGATAGGGGGGCTGGCCCCGCCCGTTGCGCGTAAATGTCACCGGCTCTCACTAGATTTATGCAACAACGCCGCATTGCGCGAATGGCGCGTGGTCTGAGCCGCAGCTCGAGACGGTCTGGGGCACCTCGGCTGTCGTTCGTACGCCATCTTTCCTCGGTTACAATCGCCGCATGCAAATCCTACTCAGCAACGACGACGGTTATCGGGCACCCGGTCTGGCCGCGCTCTACGAAGCGCTGCGGTCGTTCGCAGACGTAACCGTGATGGCGCCCGAGCAAAACTGTAGCGGGGCCTCGAACTCCCTGACGCTGTCCAGACCGCTGTCGCTGCATCGCTCGACGAGTAGCGGTTTCCACTACGTCAACGGAACGCCGACCGACTCAGTCCACTTGGCGCTGACCGGCATGCTCGAGGAGCGGCCAGACCTAGTAGTATCGGGAATTAACAACGGCCAGAACATGGGCGACGACACGCTGTATTCCGGCACCGTCGCCGCCGCTACCGAGGGTATTATGTTCGGCATCCCGGCGATTGCCTTCTCGTTGGTCGACAAGGCATGGGTGGAGCTCGAATCGGCCGCGCGAGTGGCCGCTGAGATCGTCCGCCACTTCATCGATCGACCGATGCCGGGCCAGCCATTCCTCAACGTCAACATCCCTAACTTGCCTTACGGGCAAATCAAAGGCTGGCAGGCAACGCGGCTCGGCAAGCGGCATCCATCGCAGCCAGTGATCCGCCAGACCAATCCACGCGGCGAGGCGATCTACTGGATTGGCGCCTCGGGTGCCGCGCTCGACGCGAGCGAGGGCACCGATTTTCATGCCACGAAGAATGGCTATGTATCAATCACGCCGCTGCAGCTCGATCTCACCGACTCCCAGAAACTAGCCGCGACGCAGGCGTGGACGGGCGCGCGGGTCGACGCTTCATGAGCCACGAGCGTGTCAAGCGGTTTCCGCTTGCGCTCGAAGATCTAAAACGTGCACCGCGCAAGAGCGCGGCGCGACCGACGCTGGACACCTCCGTGGCCGGTTCGCCGGCAAGGCATGTCGGCCTGCCGCACGCTGCGTACAGGCATGGCACGATCCAGGAAAAAGGGTCGGCGAGCGCAGCAAGTGCAGTCGGTAGTGCTGGAAAACTCGCTGTCGCCGGCGCGATGGCCCTGACCTCAAAACGGATGCGCGAGCGCATGGTCGAACGGCTGCGCGCCAACGGCGTCACCGATATGCGCGTGCTGGCGGCGATGGCCGCCGTACCGCGCCACCTGTTCGTCGACCCTGGCTTGGCGGCCCAGGCCTACGAAGATGCGGCTCTGCCGATCGGCCATCAGCAGACGATTTCTAAGCCCACAGTGGTGGCCCGCATGATCGGGCTCGCTCTCGCCGGGCGCGTTCCCGAGCGGGTCCTCGAGATCGGCACCGGCTGCGGTTACCAGGCTGCCGTACTAAGTCACCTCACGCGTGACGTCTATTCGATCGAGCGCGTGAAGCCGTTATTTGAACGCGCGAAACGCAATCTTCGACCGTTGCGCGTGCCGAACATTCGCCTGCATTACGGTGACGGTCGTCTAGGCCTGCCGTCGGCCACGCCGTTTGATGCAATCGTGATCGCGGCGGCTGGTTTGGACGTGCCGCAGGTGTTGCTTGAGCAGTTGAAGGTCGGTGGGCGCCTGGTCGCGCCGGTCGGCGCGCAGAGCAGCGGACAGCTACAGGTCCTGACGTTGGTTGAGCGTGTCGGGCCTACGCAATGGCGGGAGTCGAGACTTGATCGCGTTTTCTTTGTCCCTTTAAAATCCGGAGTGATTTGACATTGATGATTATATTGCGCGCGATGCAAAACAGACAATCAGCTATTCCGCTGATATCCGGACAGCGAATCGGCCAGCGCACCATCTGTGCAGCCGCACTCCTCCTCTTCGCCGCCTGTGCCTTACGGATGGACCAGGCGCCGATAGTGGACCGCTCTAGCGCGGGCGCGCTCAGCACTGTGCCGGGTTCGAGCGCGGCAGTCGTGCGGTCGGCGGTGTCGCTCGGCCCGCCGCCCGGCTACTACCGTGTGAAACCGGGTGACACGCTCTACCGGATCGCCCTCGAGAACGGTCAGAACTACCGCGATATCGCGGCTTGGAACAATCTCGCCAATCCGAACCAGATCGAAGTCGACCAGTTGCTACGCGTGGCGCGGTCGAAAGGCACCGTGGCCGCGGTCGTGCCCGGTGCGCTGTCACCGCACGGCAGCTCGAATACCGCGGTGCCACCAGTGTCGAGCGGGCAGACCATATCGCCGATTTATGGCACAAACGGCGCGCATGCCAACGCGGCACCTTCAACCTCGCCGGAACTGGTCGATGCCGGCAGCGCCGGCCCGAGCCCGGTCAGTTTCTCCTGGCCGGTACGCGGCCCGATCCTGAACCAGTTCGACGACCCAAAAAATAAGGGCATTAATATCGGCGGCGTGTCGGGCATGCCAGTCAAGGCAGCCGCCGATGGGCACGTGGTCTATGCTGGCAATGGCCTACGAGGCTACGGCAACCTCATTATCGTCAAGCATAACGCAACCTATCTTACGGCGTATGCACACAACCGCTCTTTGATAGTTAAAGAGGGAGATGCCGTCAAGAAAGGCCAGAAGATCGCCGAGATGGGCAACAATGATTCTAACTGCGTGATGTTGCATTTCGAAGTTCGTCGACAGGGTAAACCTGTCGATCCGCTGAAGTACCTGCCGCCTCAATAAACGAGACGACTATGCTGAAATCGATGCACCACAAGCCGCAAACAGATTCTGAGAAAGTGAGTCGCGCCACGCAAGCATCGATGGGCCGGTCTGCTGTTTCGAGGGACGACGATGACAATGCCGCAGAGAACGAACACGACTATGAGGCGAGCGAGTCTGACGTGGAGGAATCCGACGGCGCTAAGCGTGAATCGAGTAACGGCGGTCGAGAAAGCGCCCCGGAGGCTGACGATTTCCGCGCTATGCTGCAGGCGGAACTAACCGCCGACACGATCCAACATTATTTGAACCGCATCAGCGTCAAGCCCCTGCTGACCGTCGAGGAGGAGCAGCGCTATTCGCGCTTAGCCAAGGCCGGAGAATTTGAGGCGCGGCAGGTCATGATCGAGCGCAATCTGCGGCTGGTGGTGAGCATCGCCAAGGGCTGCCTGAACCGCGGTGTGCCGCTCCTGGACCTGATTGAGGAAGGTAATCTCGGCTTGATGCACGCGATCGAGAAGTTCGACCCAACTCGCGGCTTCCGTTTCTCGACCTACGCGACCTGGTGGATCCGGCAGAGCATCGAGCGTGCCATCATGAACCAGGCACGCACCGTGCGGCTGCCGGTGCACGTGCTCCGCGAACTGAATCAGGCGCTGCGCGCCAAGCGTTACCTGGAAAAGAATTCCAGGTCGACGGGCGAGGCCAGCATCGACGATATCGCCTACCTGACCGGCAAGACGACCGAGGAAGTCACCGACATCCTCGCGCTGAACGAGCATACCGCCTCTCTGGACGCGCCGCTCGACCTGGATCCGGCGAGCAGTCTGCTGGACCTGCTGCCCGACGACCAGAGCCAGTTGCCTGATGCCGAGGTCCAGCATCGCGAACTCGAGACTCTCACGCGTGCCTGGCTGTCACGCCTGTCCGGCAAGCATCGCTACGTGATCGAGCGGCGTTTCGGCCTGAACAATATCGAGCCAGCTACGCTCGAGGAACTGGCCGAAGAGATGGGCCTGACGCGCGAACGTGTGCGGCAGATCCAGCAGGAAGCGCTGGTGCGACTGAAGCGGTTTTTCGCCTCCAATGGCGTTAGCAAGGACGCCGTTCTGTAAAGCGCGGTTCTGTAACTGATTCATGACTCCAATTCTAGTTTTTGACATCGAAACGATTCCCGATGTCGACGGCATTCGCCGTCTCGCAGATCTCCCCGCCGACCTTAGCGACGAGGAGGTGGCCGAACATGCGTTCAAGGCCCGTTGGGGAAAGACGGGCGGCGATTTCTTGCCCCATCACTTACAACGGGTGGCGGCGATCTCCTGTGTGTTCCGCGACAAGAACGGGTTTCGCGTGCGCTCGCTTGGTACCGCTGCGGACGGTGAGGCCGCGCTAATCCAGTCCTTCTACCGGACTATCGAGAAATACACGCCGCAGCTCGTGTCGTGGAACGGCGGCGGCTTCGACCTGCCGGTACTCCATTACCGCGCCCTGGTGCATGGCATCGCGGCGCCGCGCTACTGGGACATGGGCGAAGACGATCGTGAGTTCAGGTGGAATAACTATCTGTCGCGCTACCACATGCGGCATACCGACCTGATGGACCTGCTGGCACTGTACCAGCCGCGTGCGAACGCGCCACTCGACGCGTTGGCCAAGCTGTGCGGGTTCCCGGGCAAGCTGGGGATGGACGGCGGACAAGTCTGGGAAGCATATCGCGCGGGGGAACTCGAGGCGATCCGCGGTTATTGCGAGACCGACGCTGTCAACACCTATTTGCTATACTGCAGGTTTCAGATGATGCGCGGCGGCGTCACCGCGACGGCGTATGCGGACGAGGTGCAGTTTGTGAAGGACAGCCTAGTTGCCGAGCCGGCAACGCATTGGGCTGAATATCTGGAGGCATTTCCCAGAAATTGATCCGCAATTCGTGATGGACGGCGAGTCGATTCGCCGTTTTTCATGTTCGCCCAGCATGGGCGTAAGGGGTCAGCGAGCCCCCCCTTGCGGGGGCGGTGCCGAATGATTACGGCTAACGATTACAGGTCGCCGGCGGCTTGCCGAGCTTCCAGGGCAACAACGCTGGCCTATGGCGCAGGTAGGTGGGGAGGGGTGGTGCCAGCACGGCTACTCGAAGCGGCGCACGTGGGCATAAAGTCCACCTCACGCTCAACGCGAATATGGGTCAAGTGCATGCCGCGCTATAAATCCGCAACTTGTTATTTTCTAATTACAAAAGGCGTTGTTGCATAAATCAAGCGCGAAGACGCAATGGCATCCACGGGCATATTGACCACGAATTTCGGATCAATAATTTCAGGCGATATGAACGGATTGCGGACGAGCGAGGTCCGCAATCCGTTCCGTTGCGTCCTCACACTCGATTTATGCAACAACGCCATTACAAAATAACAAATTTTAGATCAATACTCTCAAATTTGATTTGATAACAGGGAGCCCGCGATCTTTGCGCGTAAACGTCAACGGCTCTCGCTTGATTTATGCAACAATGCCCCCCTCACGGGGCATTGAAAGTGGCCTCTAACACCGATCGGGCGACTCTCTGCGCAAGGGGCTGGTTCACGGATCGCTTACGACCCGGCGAAGTGGACCGGTGCGTCAACGCGACATCATGTTCATGCTGACGTTGTGCATGATCCACAGCGAGCCAACGATCAGGATCACGACCGTCAGTACCATGTAGACGAACGCGGTCAGGTTCCAGCGCTGGCCCGACGACGTATTCATGTGCAGGAAGAAAATCAGGTGGATGACGATCTGCACGGCGGCCAGCACGGCCAGCGCGATGACCATCATGGTGGTCGACGCGAACCAGCCGCCAAGCACCACGCTGAACGAGGCGACGGTTAGGATCACCGAAAGCACGAAGCCAACCAGGTAGTTGCTTACGGTGCCGTGCGCGGCCTCGTCGTGGCGGTCATGGGCAGGAGAATGAGCCATTTAGATCACACTCACGAGGTAGACAAAAGTCAACACGCAGATCCAGACGATGTCCAAAAAGTGCCAGAACAGTGAAAGGCATGTCAATCGACGGATATCCTGTTCCAACAGCTGTGGGTTGCGCGCGATCTGAAAAATCAGCACGACCATCCAGATCATGCCCGCCGTCACGTGCATGCCGTGGGTGGCGACCAGCGTGAAGAACGAAGACAGGAACGCGCTACGGCCCGGGCCGGCACCCTCCTCAACCAGGTGTGCAAACTCGCGGATTTCCATAAACAGGAACGCGGTACCCAGGATGAAGGTGATGGTCAGCCAGACGAACACCGCACCGCGGTTGTTGCGGTGTGCGCCGATCATTGCGAAGCCGTAGGTGATCGAGCTCAGCAGCAGGGCGGTCGTTTCGAGCGCCACACCCGGGATGTCGAACAGATCCTTGGCGGTCGGGCCGCCGGCGAACTGGTGCTGCATCACCGCGAACACTGCGAATAGCGAACCGAACAGGATACAGTCGGTCATCAAGTACAGCCAGAAGCCGAATGCCGAGTGCGACGGCGAGTGGTGATGAGCGGCAATCAGGGTGGTTTGTGCCATCAGTTGGCCTCTAGTTCCGCTGCCGCAGGCAGTTCCGCGACACCTACACCGCCACGCTGCTCTTCGATCTTCCGCACCGTATCGGTCGGAATGTAGTAGCCCTCGTTCTTCTGAAAGCTGTAGATGATCACGGTTGCAACGATACCGAAAAAGCCGAGAATCGCCAGCCACCAGATGTGCCAGACACTGGAGAAGCCCAGCACCAGCGCCAACATACCGATGAAGAAACCAGCGCTCGTGTTCGAGGGCATGTGGATGTCCTCGTACTGCTGGCCCTTCTCCGGACCAAAGCCCAGGCCGCGTTCCCTGCGGTACGAGACTTCGTCTAGCTCGTGGATGGTCGGGATGATAGCGAAGTTGTACGAAGCCGGCGGCGACGAGGTTGCCCATTCCAGGGTCCGACCATTCCACGGATCGCCCGAAACGTCACGGTTGCCTGGCAGATCGCGGTCACGGATCGAGACATACAGCTGCAACAACTGGTGGACAATACCGATCAGCAACAACATCGTGCCGAACAGAGCGACCAGCATCCAGGGATGCCAGGCCGGATTTTCGTAGTGGTTCAGGCGACGCGTCACGCCCATGAAGCCTAGCACGTAGAGCGGCATGAAGGCAACGATGAAGCCCATCTGCCAAAACCAGAAGGCGCGCTTGCCGAGCTTCTCGTTGAGCTTGAAGCCGAAGGCTTTCGGGAACCAGTAGTTGAAGCCCGCTAGGTAGCCGAACATCACGCCGCCGATGATCACGTTGTGGAAGTGAGCGATCAAGAACAAGCTATTATGCAACACGAAGTCGGTGCCTGGAATCGCCATCATCACGCCGGTCATGCCGCCGACCGTGAAGGTGATCATGAAGCCCAGCGTCCAGAGGATCGGCGCGGTGAATTCTAGACGACCGCGATAGATCGTGAATAGCCAATTAAAGATCTTCACGCCGGTCGGAATCGCGATGATCATCGTGGCGATGCCGAAGAACGCGTTGACGTCGGCACCCGAACCCATCGTGAAGAAGTGGTGTAGCCAGACGAGGAAAGATAGGACCATGATCGCGCAGGTTGCATAAACCATCGTTTTGTAGCCGAACAGCGGCTTCTTGGCGTAGGTCGCCACGACTTCCGAGAACACGCCGAATGCAGGCAGGATCAAGATGTACACCTCTGGGTGACCCCAGGCCCAGATCAAGTTCAGGTACAGCATGGCGTTTCCGCCGCCGTCATTCGTGAAGAAGTGCATCCCGAGGTAACGATCCAGGCCTAGCAGCGCCAGCGTGACGGTCAGGATCGGAAACGCGGCCATGATCAGCACGTTGGTGCAGAGTGCGGTCCAGGTGAAAACCGGTATCTTCATGAGTGTCATGCCGGGCGCGCGCATCTTGATGATAGTCACGAAGAAGTTCACGCCGGTCAGCAGCGTGCCGACCCCAGAGATTTGCAAAGCCCACAGATAGTAGTCGACCCCGACACCTGGACTGAACTGCAGCTCCGAGAGGGGTGGATAGGTCAGCCAGCCGGTCTGCGCGAACTCGCCGATGAATAGTGAGATCATCATCAGCACTGCGCCAAAGGCCGTCATCCAGAACGACAGCGAATTTAGAAACGGGAAGGCCACGTCGCGCGCGCCGATCTGAAGCGGCACCACCAAGTTCATCAGGCCCACCATGAAGGTCATCGCCATGAAGAAGATCATAATGACGCCGTGTGCGGTGAAGATCTGGTTGTAGTGGTGTGGCGGGAGATAGCCCGGCGCGTCGTACGCAAAGGCCAGTTGAGTACGCATCATGATCGCGTCGGCGAAGCCGCGCAGCAGCATAATCAGGGCGACTAGGATGTACATCACGCCCAAACGCTTGTGGTCGACGCTCGTCAGCCACTCGGTCCAGAGATATTTCCACTTACCGAAGTAAGTCACGAGGCTCAGCACCAGCGCCCCGACAATGCCGACAATAAGCGCCGTAATCACGAGGATCGGCTCGTGATACGGAATCGCGTCTAGTGTAAGTTTTCCGAACATACTTACCCCTTCGTCATACTGCACGACGCGTCCATGAATTTCATGACATGGCCGTTGTTGTACTTGCCAACAATATTATTGAACAGGTGTGGATCGATGGTCGAGAAGAAACGGACAGGATTTTTTTCGCTTGGCTTGGCGACACGCGCGTATTCCGTCATGTCCAGCCGCTGCGGCATGGCCTTGACCTTCTGGACCCACGCGTCGAAGTCAGCCTGCCCGGTGGCCAGCGTTCGGAACTGCATGTCCGAGAAGCCCTTGCCGCTGTAGTTGGCCGACAGGCCGGCATAGTTACCTGCCTGGTCAGCGATCAGGTGAAGACGCGTCTGCATGCCCGCCATCGCGTACACCTGGGTGCCAAGCTGCGGGATGAAGAACGAGTTCATCACCGAATCCGACGTGATGCGGAAGTTGACCGGTGTACCAACGGGAATCGCGAGCTGGTTCACCGAGGCAATACCTAGATCCGGGTAGATGAACAACCATTTCCAGTCGAGCGCGACGACTTCGACGTTGATTGGCTGGATATTCGACTCGAGCGGCTTGTACGGATCTAGCTCATGCGTCGAAGTCCAGGTAAGGATGCCAAGATACAGGATGATCAGCGTCGGAACCGTCCAAATAATGACTTCGATCACGTTCGAATGTGCCCACTTCGGTGCATACGTCGCGCTGCGGTTCGACACACGATAGCGCCAGGCGAACAGCAGCGTAAGCACGATCACTGGAATTACGACGATTAGCATGACCCATGTCGAAGTCCAGATCAGCGACTTCTCTGCAGCCCCGATTCTGCCCTTCGGGTTCAGTACGTCAAAATTGCAACCGGATAGACAGACCAGCAATCCGGTGTCTAATAAAAGCAATATGCTTCTGAATATTTTTCTATGCATCACATTTGCCTAATTTTGTGCGTAGTCGATTGGCGCGAACCCCGCTATGCCCCGATTCGCGCAAACGCACACATCATAAGACCATTGGAGTAGGGAAAATGGACGACCTCAAATCTGAGATGCAACACCTTCTTTAACCGGTAAATTGCGTGAATGGCAAAGAGAGAATATACCAATATTTATCCACAATTCATGATCTTGAAATTAGAAACTCGTCCTTCATGTCTCGTTTTTCTATGCCCATTACATGAGGAGAGATTTTCCAATTTCAAGATCATGAATTGTGGATAAATAGAAGCTCGTTTAAATGCTAAGTGAGGGGGCTGTTTACTGTCTCGGCAATTTATTAAGATTGGAGATCGAAGTAACAGGAGTCCAAGTATAGAAGTCCAGATCCATTGATGACGAGCTGTGTAAACTGATTGAACCCTTGCTGCCTGTTGTGAAGGGCGTTGTTGCATAAATCGAGCGTGAGACGCCATGGCATCGACAGGCATAATTTCAGGCGATACGAACGGATTGCGGACGAGCGAGGTCCACCCCATACGGTTGATGACGCCGACGCGAATGGAGACCTCGGTCGCCTGCGCCTCGATGTGACGCGCCAAGAGACAGTTGCCGGTGAGGGTCTTGAACCGATACATCGCATTCTCGGCAAGCGATCGCCGGTGGTAGCCACTGTCTTGCTTCCATTCTCGACGACCGTCACGGGCAATTGCATCAACCGCGCCATTACGACGCCACGCCGCACCGGGCATATCCGCTGGCCAATGAACGGCACCCTCGCGTGGCGGAATCGAAGGAATAGCACCGCGTGCAGCAATGGCCGCATGGCATGGCTTGGTGTCGTAGGCACCATCACCGCCGATGACATCGATTTGTTCTTCGCGTGGAATCTGGTCGAGCAACTTGACCAGAGCGTCACCGTCAGCCACATTCTGATTCGTCATTAGCGCGGCATGCACTTGACCCGTAGTCGCGTTGAGCGCGAGATGGACTTTACGCCACGTGCGCCGCTTCGAGTAGCTGTGCTGGCGCACCTTCCATTCACCTTCTCCATAGACCTTCAGACCGGTGCTGTCGACAACCAGATGGATCGGTTCATTGTCACGAAGGATCGGCAGTTCGACATCAAGCGTTTTTGCTCGGCGACAGAGCGTGGTGTAATTCGGCACCGGCAAGCTCGGGAAGGCCCCAGATCGTGCAGACTGTGGGTGAAACCTTGCAGGGCCGCGCAACGTCAGTCGATAGACGGTCTTCACGCCGAGTAATGCTGGAATCAGCGTATCGCCGTATAGACACGGGCAACCATGCGTGGGTACAGCGTCGGGTATTCTGGCAAGGACGGCTTCATCTATCTATATCGTCACGATCCCCCAGTTGATCAGGCCTTCATTATAGGCCGCCCAATTCCTAAAACGATAGCGTGCCTTCGGCTCACCTGTCTTGTGTATGTCCTTGCGCATTTTCTTGCCAAAAATTAGGCAGTTACCCTGGAATCTGACTTGATAACGGCGTTGTTGCATAAATCGAGCGTGAGGACGCCATGGTATCGCCTGAAATTATGCCCGTCGATACCATGGCGTCCTCACGCTCGATTTATGCAACAACGCCGCCCGTGTCTATACGGCGATACGCTGATTCGGGAATTACTTGGCGTGAAGACCGTCTATCGACTGACGTTGCGCGCGCTGCAAGGTTTCACCCAAAGTCTGCGCGATCTAGCCTTCCCGAGCTTGCCGGTGCCGAATTACACCACGCTCTGGCGCCGGGTAAAAATGCTTGATGTCGAAGTGCCGACCCTTCTAGACAAAAAGGGCCGACCCTTCTAGACAACGAACCGATCCATCTAGTGGTCGACAGCACCGTTCTGAAGGTCTATGGCGAAAGTGAATGGAAGATGCGCCAGCACGGCTACTCGAAGCGGCGCACGTAGCGTAAAGTCGATCTCGCGCTCAACGCGAATACGGGTCAAGTGCATGCCGCGCTAATAACGCATTAGAATGTGGCTGAGGGTGACGCTCTGGCTAAGTTGCTCGACCAGATTCTGCGCGACGAACAGATCGATGTCATCGGCGGAGACGGTGCCTACGACACCAACCCATGCTATGCAGCCATTGCTGTTCCTTCGATTTCTCCACGCGAGGGTGCCGCTCATTGGCCAGCGGATACGCCTGGCGCGGCCTGGCGTAACGGCGTAGTTGATGCAAGTGCCCGTGATAGTCGTCGAGCATGGAAGAAAGGCAGTGACTACCACCGGCGATCGCTGGCTGAGAATGCGATTATCGGTTCAAAACACTCACCGGAAACCGTCTCTGGGCGCGTCACACCGCCTCGCAGGCAACCGAAGTCGCCGTTCTTTCCGGTGTAATCCACCGTATGGGTGGACCTCGTTCGTCCAGAATTCCTTCGTATCGCCTGCAATTATACCCGTCGATGCCATTGCGTCCTTACGCTCGATTTATGCAACAACGCCAATTGCAGGGAACTGAACTTCATGGTTTCCAAAGAAACGTATTAAAAATACGAGGTTCATCGAATTCATGAGGCGCATGCTCAGGCAGACCACGCGCAAGATCAACTTGGTTGTTGATGGTCATCCGGTGCATTGGTCCGCCACCGTAAAATGGTGCATCGCCGAGAATACGAAACGCCTGCGGTTGATCCTTTTGCTCTGTCTGCCCGGCTACCGCCTTGAACTGGATCCGGACGAACTGCTCACTCAGGATGTCAAGACGAACGCGCTTGACAAGATTCGAACGAGCAGCAAGGCGGCAACGATCGGCATGGTTCGCCTGCAGAAAAAGCCGAAACTGATTCGCAATTTATTTAAGAAAAAGCATGTCAGTTATGCCGCTTCATATTGATCCGAAATTCAAGATCACGAATTGCGAATCAATAAGCTGCATATTTAGTCAGGAGCCCGTGGTGAGCCGTTATTGGAGCAAAATCGTTCAACAGCTCGTTCCCTATATGCCTGGCGAGCAGCCTGCGCTGGCGAACTCAGTCAAGCTGAATACCAACGAGAACCCGTATCCGCCTTCGCCGCGCGTGGTCGCGGCGATCGCGCGGGAACTCGGCGAGGCCGGTGAATCGCTGCGCCGTTATCCTGACCCGCTTGCGTGCAGCCTGCGCGAGACCGTCGCCATGCATAACGGCTTGAGCCCGGACCAGGTATTCGTCGGCAACGGCTCCGACGAAGTGCTCGCTCATACCTGCCAGGCCATGCTCCAGCACGAGCGACCGATCCTCTTCCCCGACATCACCTACAGCTTCTACCTGACCTACGCTCGCCTGTACGGCCTCGAATACGAGGCGGTGCCGCTTGCCGAGGACTTCTCGATCCGCGTCGAGGACTATCTCAGCAACAACGGCGGCGTGCTGTTCCCGAACCCGAATGCGCCCACCGGTCTCGCCCTGCCGCTCTCCGACGTGGAGCGAATCGTAGCGGGCAATCCAGACGCGGTGGTGGTAGTTGACGAGGCCTATGTTGATTTCGGCGCTGAATCGGCGATTTCGCTGATCGCTCACCATCCGAACCTGCTGGTGGTGCATACCACCTCGAAGGCGCGCTCGCTGGCCGGCATGCGGGTCGGCTTCGCCTTCGGCGCCGCGAAGCTGATCGAGGCGCTGAACCGCGTCAAGGACAGCTTCAACTCCTATCCGCTCGACCGGCTCGCCCAGGTTGCCGCCCAGGCCGCCTACGAGGATCGCGACTACTTCGAGGCCGGCTGCGCACGCGTGATTGAGAGCCGAGTGCGCTTGAGCGCCGCGCTGAGGGGCCTCGGCTTCGAGATCGTGCCCTCGACCGCGAACTTCGTGTTCGCGCGCCATTCCCGCTACGACGCGGGCGCGCTAGCCGCTGCGTTGAAGGCGCACGAGATCTTCGTTCGGCATTTCAAGCTGCCGCGCATCGATCAATACCTGCGGATCACGATCGGCACCGACTCGGAATGCGAAGCGCTGGTAGCCGCGCTATACGAGCTGTTGTGAGGTTGGCACCCCCTGCAGAACACGTAAGCGCTCAGCGAATTCGACCCTTATGAATTACGGATCAATAACGATCAGGTCGCCGGTTTACGAATGGGCTTGCCAAGCTTCCAGGGCACCCCATGTTATTAACCCAGCATTAGGCGTTGTTGCATAAATCGAGCGAGATCCGTTGACGTTTACGCGCAAAGGTCGCGGGACCACCTCCCTATCAAGTCAAATTCCAGAGTAACTTGCCTAATTTTTGCCAAGAAAATGCGCAAGGACATACACAAGACAGGTGAGCCGAAGGCACACTACCGCGTCAGGAATTGGGCGGCCTATAATGTAGGTCTGATCAACCGGGGGAACGTGACCATATGGATAGATGAAGCCGTCCTTGCCAGAATACTTGACGCCATACCCACGCGTGGTCGACCGTGTCTATATGGGCGATACGCTGATTCAGGCATTGCCTGGCGTGAAGACCGTCTATCGACTGACGTTGCGCGCCCTGCAAGGTTTCACCTAAAGTCTGCGCGATCTGGCCTTCCCGAGCTTGCCGGTGCCGAATTACACCACGCTCTGTCGCCGGGCAAAAACGCTTGATGTCGAACTGCCGATCCTTCGTAACAATGAACCGATCCATCTGGTTGTCGACAGCACTGGTTTGAAGGTCTATGGAGAAGGTGAATAAAAGGTGCGCCAGCACGGCTACTCGAAGCGGCGCACGTGGCGTAAAGTCCATCTCGCGCTCAACGCGAATACGGGTCAAGTGCATGCCGCGCTAATGACGAATCAGAATGTGGCTGACGGTGACGCTCTGGCCCAGTTGCTCGACCAGATTCCACGCGAAGAACAAATCGATGTCATCGGCGGTGACGGTGCCTACGACACCGAGCCATGCCATGCGGCCATTGCTGCACGCAGTGCTATTCCTTTGTTCCTTTGATTCCGCCACGCGAGGGTGCCGTGCCGCTCATTGGCCAGCGGATATGCCCGGTGCGGCGTGGCGTAATGGCGCGGTTGATGCAATTGCCCGTGATGGTCGTCGAGAATGGAAGCAACACAGTGGCTACCACCGGCGATCGCTTGCCGAGAATGCGATGTATCGGTTCAAGACTCTCACCGGCAACTGTCTCTTGGCGCGTCACATCGACTCGCAGGCGACCGAGGTCTCCATTCGCGCGTCGGCGTCATCAACCCGTATGGTGGACCTCGCTCGTCCGCAATCCGTTCGTATCGCCTGAAATTATGCCCGTCGATGCTATTGCATCCTCACACTCGATTTATGCAACAACGCCACTTCACTCTTGAAACCGCCACTTCACTCTTGAAACCGCTGTTCTTACTTCGGTTTGATTACTTCCGATGCGGCGGGCGAGGGCTCGCAGCATCGGAAGCCGGAGCCGCCTCAGCGGCTGCCGGCGCTGCCGCCTCGGCACCATCTATCGTTCTATTTGTCGATGCCTCGATCGCAGCCCGCGTACCAGCTTGATCCGGCATTGTGCCGGCTTCGTCGCCAGCCACTGTGTCTTTAGATGCCTCGACGCGCTTGGCGGCGTCACCGGCCTGGGCCTTTGCCGACGCGCGCGAACGTCGTGCCTGGTCCAAGCGCATGGCATCGGCGGCCTGCTGGGCCGTCACGTCACTGGTTTCGGTACCGCTCAGGTCGATGCGCTTCGCGCCTTCGACCAGACAGGCCCAGTAGCGGCTGCCGCGGCACCATTCCTTCATGGCGTCACGCAGCTCTGCTTCGTCCAGGTCGAGTTCGGCGGTATGCGAGACCAGGTCCTTGAAGATGCCGATCTTGAGCGGCAGCTTCGGTGCGGGACTCTTGGGGAAGACGGCTGGAAAACGGCGCTGCAGCTTGCCGATAGCCAGCACGGTCGGATTAACCGGCTTGGCGTCGGCCACCGGAACTGGACGATGCGCCTGCGCTCGCTTGCCCAACGATGGCTTGTCGCCGGCAGCAGGCAGGTCGCCCGGCTCCTCGTACGCGGGCTTACCGGACAACCTGGCTGGAGCTTGGAAAGACTTGCCTTGTGGCTTGGCGTCGGCTCGCCGCTTGGCGAGCTGCTTCTTCAATTCTGCAAGTTGTTCAAAATCCATTTCGCACGATCATTCAGGTTAGACAGCGATTGTAGCAGCCAGACGCCGTGTTTCGTTCTGGTAGGCGTTGTTGTACATTATTGATAGGAAATTCGAGCTCAATAAATCGAGCGCGAGGACGCAATGGCATCGACGGGCATAGTTTCAGGCGGTACGAACGGATTGCGGACGAGCGAGGTCCGCAATCCGTTCCATTGCGTCCTCATACTCGATTTATGCAACAACGCCATTCGGCACCGGCAAGCCAGTGAAAGCCACAGATCGCCCAGACTTTGGGTGAAACCTTGCAGGGCGCGCAACGTCAGTCGATAGACGGTCTTCACTCCAAGTAATGCTTGAATCAGCGTATCGCCGTATAGACACGGGCGACCACGTGCGGGTATTGCGTCGGGTATTCTGACAAAGACGGCTTCATTTATCCATATCGTCACGTTCCCCCGGTTGATCAGGCCTTCATTATAGGCCGCCCAATTCTTGACACGGTAGCGTGCCTTCGGCTCACCTTTCTTGTGTATGTCCTTGCGCATTTTCTTGGCAAAAATTAGGCAGTTACTCTGAAATCTGACTTGATAGGGGCTGGCCACGCGACCGTTTCGCGTAAACGTCAACGGATCTCGCTCGATTTATACAACAACGCCCCATTGCGTCCTCACGTTCGATTTATGCAATAACGCCTCAGCCGCCGCGGCGCATCAGATCGAAGAACTCCGAATTGCTCTTGGTCTGTCGAATCTTGTCGAGCAGAAATTCCATCGCCTCAACTTCATCCATGTCGTGGATGAACTTACGCAGCACCCAGATTTTTTGGAGAATATCTGGCTTGATCAACATTTCCTCACGGCGCGTGCCCGACTTGTTGAGATTGATCGAAGGATAGACTCGCTTTTCCGCGAGGCGGCGTTCGAGATGCACTTCCATGTTGCCGGTGCCCTTAAACTCTTCGTAGATCACGTCGTCCATGCGGCTGCCGGTTTCGATCAGGGCCGTGCCGATGATGGTCAGCGAGCCGCTTTCCTCGATGTTGCGTGCCGCGCCGAAGAAGCGCTTTGGACGCTGCAGCGCATTGGCGTCTACACCCCCTGTGAGTACTTTGCCCGAGGCCGGGATCACAGTGTTGTAGGCGCGTGCCAAGCGGGTGATCGAGTCCAGCAAGATCACCACGTCGTGTTTCATTTCGACCAGGCGTTTGGCTTTCTCGATTACCATCTCGGCGACTTGCACATGACGCGTGGCCGGTTCGTCGAAGGTCGAGGCGATTACTTCGCCCGCTACCGAACGCTGCATTTCAGTTACTTCCTCGGGACGCTCGTCAATCAGCAGCACGAACAGGATCACGTCCATATGGTTCTGCTTGATGGCGTGTGCGATGTGCTGGAGCATTACCGTCTTGCCCGACTTCGGCGAGGCCACCAGCAGGCCGCGCTGGCCCTTGCCGATCGGCGCGATCATGTCGATGATGCGGCCCGTGACATTTTCCTCGCCGCGTATTTCGCGCTCCAGCGAAAGCGGCTTGTTCGGATGCAGCGGCGTGAGGTTCTCAAACATGATCTTGTGTTTTGAGGCCTCGGGCGGCTGCCCGTTTACTTTATCGACCTTCACCAGCGCAAAATAACGCTCGCCGTCCCTCGGCGTGCGCACTTCGCCTTCGATGGTGTCACCGGTATGTAGGTTGAAGCGGCGGATCTGCGACGGGCTAATATAGATGTCGTCCGTGCTCGCGAGGTAGGACATTTCAGGCGATCGCAGGAAGCCGAAGCCATCCGGAAGCACTTCGAGCGTGCCGTCGCCGAAGATCGTCTCGCCCGTCTTGGCGCGTTTTTTTAGAATGGCGAACATCAACTCCTGCTTGCGCAGGCGGTTCGCGTTTTCGATCTCTAGACCATTGGCCATTTCGATCAATTCAGAGACGTGCAGAGACTTGAGCTCGAATAAATGCATACGGAGAACCCGCCAGGGAGGAGATGCTACGCAAGATATAAGAAGGAGGACGAGCGGAATCGCTCAGAGGCTAGTTCAAAAATCGTGATCAGCACACCTGAAGGTATTCCAACAGACGAGCGAACAGCCAAGTTTCAGGAACGCTTCGTGAATGTCAGCGCCACGATCGAAGTGAATGCGTAGAAGACGGAAATTGTGGAGCCAAGAGTGACTGCGTTCGACGGCCCAACGATACATGCCGAGTTTGATGCCATGCTCGGTGCGTCGCTTTGCGATCACTGGCCTGATGCCACGTGCACGCAACGCAAGGCGGTGTCGTTTGGAGTCGTAGCCACGATCGGCATAGACGATATCGGGTTTTTGGAGTGGTCGGCCTCGCACGCCCCGAATTAACGGAATCGAGTCGACGAGCGACAGCAGTTGCGTGACACCGTTAGTGTTCGCACGAGTGAGGAACCGGGTGACGGGAACGTCGTTTGCGCCTACAAGGATATGATGTTTGGAACCTGGACGCCCACGATCTATGGAATTCTGGCCAGTTTTTCGCTCACCCCGACAGCGCGTACCGACTCTACATAGGAGAGATCGAGCTGGCCTGCTGCGCAGAGCTTTTTGAGCAGGAACACGTGTAGCCGATCCCGCACACCAGTCTTCTTCCATCCGTCGAGTCGGTGCCAGCAAATTGCGCCCAAATCGAAGCCCAGTCGGGTCGGCCAGTGGTTCCAACGGATGCCTGTCCTGAGCACGAACAGGACGCCGTTGAGCGCAACGCAATCCAGTGCACGCGGACGCTCCGGGTCGCTCTTTACGCGAAGCGTCACAACAGGCAGCAAGGGTTCGATCAGTGTCCACAGCTCTTCGTCAATGATCGGCACTTCCATCCTTGGACTCCCGTTGCTTCAGTGTCCAAGCTTAACAAATTGCCGAGAAAGTAAACAGCCCCCTCACGGGGAATTTGCACTGGCCTATCAGAGACTTTTGCGGCAATGCGGATTTACAGGTTGCTGTCAAGGAAGGCCGTCAGCTGCGACTTGGACAGCGCGCCGACCTTTTGAGCGGCGACCACGCCATTTTTGAACAGGATCAGCGTCGGGATGCCACGCACGCCGAACTTGGCCGGAGTAGCGGTATTGTCGTCGACGTTGATTTTCGCGATCTGTAGCCTTTCGCCATAGTCCTTCGAGACTTCCTCAAGAATCGGCGCAATTGTCTTGCACGGGCCGCACCATTCCGCCCAGAAATCGAGTAGGACGGGCTTGTCGGATTTGACGACGTCCTGTTCGAACGATACGTCGTTGATGTGTTTGATCAGTTCGCTCATTTGGTCAATACCTCATTCGTTTTGTGGATTGCTTGCGCTCTCCGGTCTTTACACCTGCTACCGGTCTAGGTAGCTTTGCTCCGTGGAACAGTGGAACACGGCGACTCGCGGGTTACTCGAGCGTCATATTAGCCTAAATTGCTATCCGCCGTTAGCGGCGATAGTATCGCGCTTCGCGAGTGTAGCTGATCCGGTTGTTCAAACGCACTTTGTATTAGAGGGCAGTTTAAATTCTCCGTGAGGGGGCTTATTGATTAAAAATACGTAATCTTGAATAAAAATGTATAGCGAATGGCGTTGTTGCATAAATCGAGCGAGATCCGTTGACGTTTACGCGCAACGGTCGCGGGGCCAGCCTCCTATCAAGTCAGATTCCAGAGTAACTGCCTAATTTTTGCCAAGAAAATGCGCAAGGACATACACAAGAAAGGTGAGCCGAAGGCACGCTACCGTGTCAGGAATTGGGCGGCTTATAATGAAGGCCTAATATCAACCGGGGGAACAGATAAATGAAGCCATCCTTGCCAGAATACACGACGCTATACCCACACATGGTCGCCCGTGTCTATACGGCGATACCCTGATTCAGGCATTACTTGGCGTGAAGACCGTCTATCGACTGACGTTGCGCGCCATGCAAGGTTTCACCCAAAGTCTGCGCGATCTGGCCTTCCCGAGCTTTCCGGTGCCGAATTACACCACGCTCTGTCTCCGGGCAAAAACGCCTGATGTCGAACTGCCGATCCTTCGTGACAATGAACTGATCCATCTGGTTGTCGACAGCATTGGTCTGAAGGTCTATGGCGAAGGTGCATGGAAGGTGCGCCAGCACGGCTACTCGAAGCGGCGCACGTGGCGTAAAGTCCATCTCGCGCTCAACGCGAATACGAGTCAAGTGCATGCCGCGCTAATGACGAATCAGAATGTGGCTGACGGTGACGCTCTGGCCAAGTTGCTCGACCAGATTCCACGCGAAGAACAAATCGATGTCATCGGCGGTGATGGTGCCTACGACACCAAGCTATGCCATGCGGCCATTGCTGCACGCAGTGCTATTCCTTCGATTCCGCCACGCGAGGGTGCCGTTCATTGGCCAGCGGATATGCCCGGTGCGGCGTGGCGTAATGGCGCGGTTGATGCAATTGCCCGTGACGGTCGTCGAGAATGGAAGCAAGACAGTGGCTACCACCGTCGATCGCTTGCCGAGAATGCGATCTATCGGTTCAAGACCCTTACCGGCAACTGTCTCTGGGCGCGTCGGCGTCATCAATCGCATGGCGGACCTCGCTTGTCCGCAATCCGTTCGTATCACCTGAAATTATGCCCGTCGATAGGCGTTGTTGCATAAATCTAGCGAGAGCTAGTGTGGTGGACCTGGTTTTTTAGAGACGCTTTTTCAATCAAGCCGTAAGCTTCAATAGGCTGGCCTGACGGGGTGCGAGGGGTGATTTGAAACCCAGTTTTTCGAGGTGCCATCATAGTCTGGTTGAAATGACGTTGTTGCATATTTATCCGAAATTCGTTATCTTGAAATTTGAAAAGCCTCCCTCATGTGAGGGACATAGAAAAACGAGACATAATGCTCGGGAAGGCCAGAGCGAGCAGGCTTTGGGTGAAACCTTGCAGGGCGCGCGCCACATCAGTCGATAGATGGTCTTTACGCCAAATAATGCCTGAATCAACGTATCGCCGTATAGACGCGTGCGACAACGCGTGGGTATGGCGTCTCGGGTATTCTGGCAAGGACGGCTTCATCTATCCATATCGTCACGTTTCCCCGGTTGATCAGGCCTGCATTATAGGCCGCCCACTTCCTGACACGGTAGTGGGCCTTCGGCTCGGTGTTGTTGCATAAATCGAGTGTGAGGACGCAATAGCATCGACGGGATAATTGCAGGCGATACGAACGGATTGCAGACGAGCGAGGTCGGCCATACGGTTGATGACGCCGACGCGAACGGAGACTCGGTCGCCTGCGAGTCGATGTGACGCGCCCAAAAACAGTTTCCGGTGAGGGTCTTGAACCGATACATCGCATTCTCGGCAAGCGATCGCCGGTGGTAGCCACTGTCTTGCTTCCATTCTCGACGACCGTCACGGGCAATTGCATCAACCGCGCCATTACGCCACGCCGCACCGGGCATATCCGCTGGCCAATGAACGGCACCCTCGCGTGGCGGAATCGAAGGAATAGCACTGCGTGCAGCAATGGCCGCATGGCATGGCTTGGTGTCGTAGGCACCATCACCGCCGATGACATCGATTTGTTCTTCGCGTGGAATCTGGTCGAGCAACTTGGCCAGAGCGTCACCGTCAGCCACATTCTGATTCGTCATTAGCGCGGCATGCACTTGACCCGTATTCGCGTTGAGCGCGAGATGGACTTTACGCCGCGTGCGCCGCTTCGAGTAGCCGTGCTGGCGCACCTTCCATGCACCTTCTCCATAGACCTTCAGACCGGTGCTGTCGACAACCAAATCGATCGGTTCATTGTCACGAAGGATCGGCAGTTCGACATCAAGCGTTTTTGCCCGGCGACAGAGCGTGGTGTAATTCGGCATCGGCAAGCTCGGGAAGGCCAGATCGCGCAGACTTTGGGTGAAACCTTGCAGGGCGCGCAACGTCAGTCGATAGACGGTCTTCACGCCAAGTAATGCCTGAATCAGCGTATCGCCGTATAGACACGGGCGACCAGGTGTGGGTATGGCATCGGGTATTCTGGCAAGGACGGCTTCATCTATCCATATTGTTACGTTCCCCCGGTTGATCAGGCCTTCATTTATAGGCCGCCCAATTCCCGGCACGCTAGCGAGCCTTCGGCTCACCTATCTTGTGTATGTCCTTGCGCATTTTCTTGGCAAAAATTAGGCAGTTACTCTGGAATCTGACTTGATAGGAGGCTGGCCCCGCGACCGTTGCGCGTAAACGTCAACGGATCTCGCTCGATTTATGCAACAACGCCTAACAACGCCCTTTGCAACGTCAGCATCAAACCACATCGCTGCCGGATCAACTCCCGCACGGGCATGTCGCGTCCACAACGCGAACGACATCTTCAGCTGGTCCGGCATCTGATCGCGCAACAGCGCGCAAATTTCCACTGCCTGCTGCTCACTCAGGGAACGGCGTGGGTTCACTACTCCGCCGCTCGGCTTGTCATGCAATCCAGCCGTACCTTCGTGGGCGCAGTGTCTGCAACTATCGAACACGCCGGTGCGCGACATGTTCGTATGCTCGGCAGCGCCACGGTTGGGGCCGATGCCAGGGGAAGGCTCCAGCCCTGCCGGAACCCTCCCTGAGGAGCTGATGGGCACCGCCCACAGGCCAATGCTAGAATGTCATACTTTCCATCGGCATTCTGTCGCACCGGGTAGCGTGCCGCAGTAGTTCCATCTCTGCGGGAGGATCCCCGTCCCTGGGAACTCTCGCTTTTGCATTTGACTTTCGGAGTTTGATACGCCCTCTGGGGCGAGGAACTTCATTGTACCGTGTTGTTCGTGCGGCCGCCGGCAATCGGCCCAGCCACACCCGAATTCCCGCCACGCCATTTAAGCGAAACGCCAACCATGTCCAATTCACCAGCCGCGTCTGTCGACGCAACTTTCGAGCAGTTCGGCCTCGCGCCCGACATTCTGAAAGCCCTTGTGGAGCAGGGTTATACGACGCCGACACCGATCCAGGCCAAGGCGATTCCGGTCGTGCTGTCCGGGCGAGACGTGATGGGCACCGCGCAGACCGGCACCGGAAAGACTGCCAGTTTTTCGCTTCCGATCATCCAGCTTCTGTTGCCGCAGGCCAACAGAAGCGCCTCACCGGCGCGCCACCCGGTGCGCGCGCTGATCCTCACGCCGACGCGCGAGCTGGCCAACCAGGTGGCCGCCAACGTGCATTCTTACGCGAAGTACACGGCGCTACGCAGCGCAGTGGTGTTCGGCGGCGTCGACATGAACCCACAGATGGCCGAGCTGCGCCGCGGCGTCGAGATCCTGATCGCCACGCCGGGCCGCCTGCTCGACCATGTGCAGCAGAAGACAGCCAACCTCGGCCAGGTGCAGATGCTGGTGCTCGACGAAGCCGACCGAATGCTCGACATGGGTTTCCTGCCCGACCTGCAGCGGATCCTAAACCTGCTGACCAAGCAGCGCCAGACCCTGCTGTTCTCGGCCACCTTCTCGCCAGAGATCAAGAATCTGGCCGCGACCTACTTGAGCAACCCGCAGACCATCGAGGTGGCACGCAGCAATGCGACGGCCACCAATGTCACGCAGATGGTCTACGAGATCGCCGAGGGCGATAAGCAGGCGGCGGTGGTCAAGCTGATCCGCGATCGCTCGCTCAAGCAGGTGATCGTGTTCTGCAACAGCAAGATCGGCGCGAGCCGCTTGGCGCGCCAGCTCCAGCGCGACGGCGTTGTAGCCACGGCGATCCACGGCGATCGTTCCCAAAATGAACGGATGCAGGCGCTGGAGGCCTTCAAGCGCGGCGAGGTCGAGGCGCTGGTTGCCACCGACGTGGCAGCGCGCGGCCTAGACATCGCTGAGCTGCCAGCTGTGATCAACTTTGACCTACCCTTCAATGCTGAGGATTATGTGCACCGCATCGGCCGGACCGGTCGCGCGGGTGCCTCGGGCGACGCTCTGGCGCTGTGCAGTCCGAACGAGCGCAAGCAACTGACCGACATCGAGAAGCTGATCAAGCGCGACCTACCGCTGCAGCCGCTTGCAATCGACGCACTGGTGCGCGTGAGCCAGGAACGTGGAAAACATGGTGAGCGCAGCTGCGATCGCGCAGAATCGAGGAGCCCACGCTGTTCTCACGGGCATAGCGGCGAGCGTCCACATCATCATTCGCGCCACGAGGCACCGGTTGACGAGTTCTTCCTGAAGCCCTACGAGCCGTCGCCGACCGCGCGCAAGCCCGAGGAGGTGGCCAAGCAGCCGGCATCGGGCGAGAAGCAGTCGAAGCAGCCGCTGGCTGCGCTGTTGGGCGGCTTCGGCATGCCGAGACGTACGTCTTCCTGAGCGGAACCCGTACGTCCCACGAGGGTGCCGCTTATTGATCCACAATTCGTAATTTTGAAATTGGAAAATCGTCCCCAATTTGATAGGCATGGAAAAAACGAGACATGAAGGATGATTTTCTAATTTCAAGATTACGAATTGTGGATCAATCACGAGGCGACGTCCGTGATCCGCGGCGTACGCCCATCACAGCGGCGGCACGAGATCCATATTGCTGCTGCCTCAATTGCAAGTTTACAGGAGGAGCGACATGGTCGTCGCCGTGTACCCAGGTACGTTCGATCCGCTGACGCGCGGGCACGAGGATCTCGTTCGACGCGCTTCGAGTATTTTTGATACACTCTTCGTTGGGGTGGCTGATAGCCGGGCGAAAAAGCCGTTCTTCTCGCTCGAAGAGCGCTTGAAGATCTCGAATGAGGTGCTCGGCCATTATCCGAACGTGAGGGTCATGGGCTTTACCGGCCTCTTGAGAGACTTCGTACGCGCCAATAACGTGCGCGTGATCGTCAGGGGGCTGCGCGCTGTTTCCGATTTTGAGTACGAGTTCCAGATGGCCGGCATGAACCGCTATCTGCTGCCCGACGTCGAGACTATGTTCATGACGCCGTCCGACCAGTACCAGTTTATCTCGGGCACCATTGTGCGCGAGATCGCGCAACTGGGCGGCGATGTCAGTAAGTTCGTATTCCCCTCGGTCGAGAAGTGGCTGACCGAAAAGGTGGCCGAGATGCGCCAGTAACCGGTCGCATGACGCATGAGGCTCCGCCGCCGGAGCAGCAGTATGTGCCGATACGCGAGGCTTGCGGAAGGGAGACAAGCATGGCTTTGATGATTATCGACGAGTGCATCAATTGCGACGTGTGCGAGCCTGAGTGTCCGAACGGCGCGATTTCGATGGGTCCGGACATCTACGTGATCGATCCGAACAAGTGCACCGAATGCGTCGGCCATTTCGACGAACCACAGTGCCAGCAGGTTTGTCCCGTCGAATGCATTCCGCGCGATCCACAGCATGTGGAAACGCAGGACCAGTTGGTCGCGAAGTACCACCTGCTGATCCACTCGGGCGACGAAGGTGGTGCCTCGTTCTGATCGAAGGGATTGGCACGAGCCGATATGAAACAAGCCGATGGGCGTTTGGCCATCGGCTTGTTTTCTTTTTGCGGGGCGGCGTTGTTGCATAAATGACCTCGATCCAGTCTACGGCAACCTGCATAGGCCGCCGTGGAGTTGTTCACTCCGACTTCGCCAGCTCAACTAGTGCATGGCGAGTGCGGAACAGCTCTGTTTGTGCATGCACGATGCTTTGCAGCGCATCGCCTAACGCGGCGATTACGTCCGGGCGCTGTTGCAGCATCTTCGAGAGAGCGCCGACTTCGGCGCAAAGCGTTTCTGCCTGCGTGGCCGCGAGCGCGACGAGTTGCGCCGCTTCTGGATCGAGCTCTGCAGGCGTGGGCGTAATAGGCTTTTCGTGGTCGAATATGCCCTGTTGATGCGAGTCCACTTCCGGCGTTACAGGCTCAGGTTCTCGCATGCGAGAACTCCTCTCCTTGCCGGTCGGCTTTGCGTCTTGCAACTTCTCGCGCACCGCTTTGCGCACATTGGTGCTCGGATCGGCCTTGGCCTGCTCGATCACTGCCTTGGCGGCGGTTGGGTCGGCCTTCTCAAGCCGATGCAAGTCATTGACGACCGTAATATCGGCGGTTACGCCTGACGCAACGGCTTGACTTGCATGACCGTCCGCTTCTACGACCTTAAGAAACTTGATGCGCTCGGCAACCCAATTGATGCCCTTGTTCCACTCGGTTGCGACCTTTTCCAAGGTGCCAAGGCGTTGCTTGTCATCACGCAGCGCAACCGCGATTTCGAGCTGCGTCAGGTTCTCTCGCTGGATATTCTCGGCGCGCTGTACTCGACGCGCCTGCTCGTCATCCATGTCGCGCACTACGGCTTTAAGCTTGATGCCTGCGATCTTGCAACCACGCCAACGGCGCTCGCCTGCCACCATCAGATAGCGGTCGGCCTTCTTCAGGTTCTTGCGTAACACGACCGGTTCGTGCTGGCCGTCTCGCTTCATGTCGTTGCCGAGTTCGGTCAATGACTCAACCGTGAAGCCGGGATTATCCTGGCTCCGAATCTGCTTCTCGCAATCGACCAGCTCTGGGTCGATTTCCTCGATGCGCTCACCTGGCAAGGTGGCTGCCGCGCCCTGCTTCTGGATTTGCGACAGCTTGCTGATCTTATTTCCGAATACGCTCATGATCTGGACTCCCTTAGTGCAGGCCGAGACGGGTCAAGACTGCATCGTACGCCTGGCGCGTTTCTTGCGCTGCCGCGCTCGCTGGTTGCCACTGCGCGCGTGGTGCCACACAGCGACCCCTTGGGTCAGCGCTGTCGCCACACAAGCGCGGGCAATGATTGCTTCGTCAAAGATCAGCTCGCCGTAGGCTTCGCGCAGCTCGGGCAGCGCTTCGACCTCATTCACCAACTTGCTGTTAACCATGTTCGGCAGAAAGCCAAGCTGACGCAGCTCCGGGTTGTATTGCGATTTCACGCTGGCAATCGTGGCTTGCAACTTCGGTATACGTTCAAATAAGAACGGCTAGATATTGAACGGCGACACAACGGCATGCGACGCCGCGAGCGCGCCAAGCATGTGGCGTGGCGTTGTTGCATAAATCGAGCGAGATCCGTTGACGTTTACGCGCAATGGTCGCGGGGCCAGCCTCCTATCAAGTCAGATTCCAGAGTAACTGCCTAATTTTTGCCAAGAAAATGCGCAAGGACATACACAAGAAAGGTGAGCCGAAGGCACGCTACCGTGTCAGGAATTGGGCGGCCTATAATGAAGGCCTGATCAGCCGGGGGAACGTAACAATATGGATAGATGAAGCCGTCCTTGCCAGAATGCCCGATGCCATACCCACACGTGGTCGCCCGTGTGTATACGGCGATACGCTGATTCAGGCATTACTTGGCGTGAAGATCGTCTATCGACTGACCTTGCGCGCCCTGCAAGGTTTCACCCAAAGTCTGCGCGATTTGGCCTTCCCGAGCTTGCCGGTGCCGAATTACACCACGCTCTGTCGCCGGGCAAAAACGCTTGATGTCGAACTGCCGATCCTTCGTGACAATGAACCGATCCATCTGGTTGTCGACAGCACCGGTCTGAAGGTCTATGGAGAAGGTGAATGGAAGGTGCGCCAGCACGGCTACTCGAAGCGGCGCACGTGGCGTAAAGTCCATCTCGCGCTCAACGCGAATACAGGTCAAGTGCATGCCGCGCTAATGACGAATCAGAATGTGGCTGACGGTGACGCTCTGGCCAAGTTGCTCGACCAGATTCCACGCGAAGAACAAATCGATGTCATCGGCGGTGACGGTGCCTACGACACCAAGCCATGCCATGCGGCCATTGCTGCACGCAGTGCTATTCCTTCGATTCCGCCACGCGAGGGTGCCGCTCATTGGCCAGCGGATATGCCCGGTGCGGCGTGGCGTAATGGCGCGGTTGATGCAATTGCCCGTGACGGTCGTCGAGAATGGAAGCAACACAGTGGCTACCACCGGCGATCGCTTGCCGAGAATGCGATGTATCGGTTCAAGACCCTCACCGGCCACTGTCTCTGGGCGCGTCACATCGCCGCGCAGGCGACCGAGGTCGCCGTTCGCGTCGGCGTCATCAACCGCATGGCGGACCTCGCTCGTCCGCAATCCGTTCGTATCGCCTGAATTATGCCCGTCCGATGCCATGGCGTCCTCACGTTCGATTTATGCAACAACGCCATGTGGCGTTGCAAATTTGGCGGGGTGTCGATAAGGCGTTGTTGCATAAATTGAGCGAAAGCCGTTGACGTTTACGCACAACGGTCTCGGGGCCAGCCTCCTAGTATCAAGTCAGATTCCAGAGTAACTGCCTAATTTTTGCCAAGAAAATGCGCAAGGACATACACAAGAAAGGTGAGCCGAAGGCACGCTACCGTGTCAGGAATTGGGCGGCCTATAATGAAGGCCTGATCAACCGGGGGAACGTAACAATATGGATAGATGAAGCCGTCCTTGCCAGAATACCCGATGCCATACCCACACACGTGGTCGCCCGTGTCTATACGGGGCGATACGCTGATTCAGACATTACTTGGCGTGAAGACCGTCTATCGACTGGCGTTGCGGGCCCTGCAAGGTTTCACCCAAAGTCTGCGCGATCTGGCCTTCCAGAGCTTGCCGATGCCGAATTACACCACGCTCTGTCGCCGGGCAAAAACGCTTGATGTCGAACTGCCGATCCTTCGTGACAAGGAACCGATCCATCTGGTTGTCGACAGCACCGGTCTGAAGGTCTATGGAGAAGGTGAATGGAAGGTGCGCCAGCACGGCTACTCGAAGCGGCGCACGTGGCGTAAAGTCCATCTCGCGCTCAACGCGAATACAGGTCAAGTGCATGCCGCGCTAATGACGCATCAGAATGTGGCTGACGGTGACGCTCTGGCCAAGTTGCTCGACCAAATTCCACGCGACAAACAGATCGATGTCATCGGTGGTGATGGTGCCTACGACACCAAGCCATGCCATGCGGCCATTGCTGCACGCAGTGCTATTCCTGCGATTCCGCCACGCCAGGGTGCCGCTCATTGGCCAGCGGATATGCCCGGTGCGGCGTGGCGTAATGGCGCGGTTGATGCAATTGCCCGTGACGGTCGTCGAGAATGGAAGCAACACAGTGGCTACTACCGGCGATCGCTTGCCGAGAATGCGATGTATCGGTTCAAGACCCTCACCGGCCACTGTCTCTGGGCGCGTCACATCGCCGCGCAAGCGACCGAGGTCTCCGTTCGCGTCGGCGTCATCAACCGCATGGCAGACCTCGCTCGTCCGCAATCCGTTCGTATCGCCTGAATTATGCCCGTCCGATGCCATTGCGTCCTCGCGCTCGATTTATGCAACAACGCCCAGTTACTCTGGAATCTGATTTGATTCTAGGAGGCTGGCCCCGAGACCGTTGCGCGTAAACGTCAACGGCTTTCGCTCGATTTATGCAAAAACGCCCATTGTCGATGCTATGGCGTCCGCCTGCTCGATTTATGCAAAATCGTCCAGCTTAAGTAAAGCTTACGTATTTCTGATTAATATGCAACAACGCCTCGGAATCGAGTACAGTGCGAGCCTCGATTCCCACCATTAGAATTCAGACCGTACCCCCCCTGTTTTCCTCGGATCGACGTCCAGAGAGCATTCTGGTCGTCGCGACGCGACGCATCGGCGACGTTCTGCTGACCACGCCGATCGTCCGTTCGCTGAAGGCGTACTGGCCTGATACGCCGATTGACATGCTGGTGTTTCGCGGCACCGATGGCGTGCTCGAAGGTAATCCGGACATCCGCCGCGTGATCGTGGTGTCCCAGCGCGCTGGGCTCGTCGAGCGCCTGCGCGACGCAGCACGGCTCTGGCGCCGTTACGACTTAGCCTGTGCGGCGCTCAGCTCGGATCGGCCTCGCTATTACACCTGGTTCGCCGGGCGGCGGCGCGTGGGCCTGGTCGATCCCAAGCACGTCAATCTCTGGACGCGCTTTCTGCTGAACCGGATCGCGATCAACGACCACCAGCACGAACACACTGTGAGCAGCACGCTGGCGCTAGCACCGGCGATCGGCGTCGCACCGGTACCCGAAGTGGTCACGCCGGGGCTTGGCAGCGATCCCGCGCAGCGCACGCGTTTCGATGCGCAGCTCGCGAGCTCGCCGGCGATCGCGGCGGGTCAGCCGTTGGTGGTGTTGCACCCTTATCCGATGTTTGCCTATAAGCAATGGCGGCGCGATGGCTGGGCGGAACTGATCAACTGGCTGCGCAGCCTCGGTTACGCAATCGCCCTGAGCGGCGGTCCCGCCGAGAACGAGCGCGAATATGCCGAGCAGATCGCGATGGCGGTCGGCGGCGAAGTGCTTAACCTGGTCGGGTGCCTGTCGTTTGGCGAGAGCACCGAGCTGGTGCGGCGCGCCAGGCTGTTCATCGGCCCGGATACCAGCGCAACCCACGTGGCTGCAGCCACCGGCACACCCGTGATCGCACTCTTTGGGCCGTCCGACCCGGTGCGCTGGGGCCCCTGGCCGCAAGGCTGGCGCGGCGAGGGTAATCCCTGTCCGCTAGTCGGTTCGGGGCGTCACGGCCAGGTGTTCCTGCTGCAGGGCGAGGGCAATTGCGTGCCTTGTCGCAAGGAAGGCTGCGAGCGTCATGTCGGTAGCTACAGCGACTGCCTGCTGCAGATGTCGACCGAGCGCGTGGCGAGGGTCGCCGCCGAATTGCTGGGCCTGCCGGCCGAGGCGGCGCGTTCGGCACCTTCGCAGGTGGTCAACACCATCCACCTTGTGCGACCGTCGGCCTGAGCGGACGCCGGCTAGCGGAAGCGCTTCAAGGCGCATTCCTCGGCGGCGCGTGGCGCGCCTTCGGAGCGGTTTTCCAAAACGCAGGGCGTTGTTGTATATTGATACGCAATGCGTGATCTTGAATCAAGCTACATAGCGAATCGATTTATGCAACAATGCCGAAAAAATTTGCACAGCCGTGGACTCTGACGGCCATGTTTCATTGTAGTGCTGATGGAGCGGATAGGCGGACGTTCAGTTACGGGCACTGTTGCGCATGATACGCGCCTTTTCGCGTTCCCAGTCGCGTTTCTTCTCAGTTTCGCGCTTGTCGTGCAGCTTCTTACTCTTGGCTAGACCAATTTCGCATTTGACTCGTCCGCCCTTGTAGTGGAAGTTCAGCGGCACCAGCGTGTAGCCGCGCTGCTCGACCTTGCCGATCAGCCTCTTGATCTCTTCACGGTGCAGCAGTAGCTTGCGCGTGCGCACCGGATCGGGCTTGATGTGCGTCGAAGCTTCGGGCAACGGGCTGAAGTGAGTGCCGATCAGGAAGATCTCGGCGTTCTTGACAATCACATAGCCTTCCTTGATCTGGCTTCGACCAGAGCGCAGGGCCTTGACCTCCCATCCCTCCAGAACGAGCCCTGCTTCGTAGCGTTCTTCGACATAGTAATCGAAGAATGCCTTTCTATTGTCTATGATGCTCATGAAAGGAATTGAGCTAACTCGTTTAAAAGCATTGATCCGCAATTCGTGATTTTTGTCAACGCGTTTTTCGAGCGGAGGATGCAGCGCGACAGCGAGTACCCAGAGATCGTTGACACCATCAAGCTTGTGGAAGCGTTTCTCCGCTTCCAGGAAGCCAGTGGCTCCAGCGCATCGCCATGTCGGTATCACGATAGCGGTGAACCTGTCCGGTCACGCACAACCCCCACTCGGATTCTCAGTCAGGTTCGTTCTTGCCAGGCTGCAAATTAGCTTCGGCGTCAGATCCCACGCGGTTCACCGTGAAGGTCTCCTCCTCCAGTCCTTTGAACAGCGACGCAACAACGCCCCATGCGATGTATCGGGGCGTTGTTGCATAAATCGAGTGTGAGGATGCAATAGCATCGACGGGCATAATTTTAGGCAATACGAACGGATTGCGGACGAGCGAGGTCCACCATACGGTTGATGACGCCGACGCGAATGGAGACCTCGGTCGCCTGCGAGTCGATGTGACGCGCCCAGAGACAGTTGCCGGTGAGGGTCTTGAACCGATACATCGCATTCTCGGCAAGCGATCGCCGGTGGTAGCCACTGTCTTGCTTCCATTCTCGACGACCGTCAGTGGCAATTGCATCAACCGCGCCATTACGCCACGCCGCACCGGGCATATCCGCTGGCCAATGAACGGCACCCTCGCGTGGCGGAATCGAAGGAATAGCACTGCGTGCAGCAATGGCCACATGGCATGGCTTGGTGTCGTAGGCACCATCACCGCCGATGACATCGATTTGTTCTTCGCGTGGAATCTGGTCGAGCAACTTGGCCAGAGCGTCACCGTCAGCCACATTCTGATTCGTCATTAGCGCGGCATGCACTTGACCCGTATTCGCGTTGAGCGCGAGATGGACTTTACGCCACGTGCGCCGCTTCGAGTAGCCGTGCTGGCGCACCTTCCATTCACCTTCTCCATAGACCTTCAGACCGGTGCTGTCGACAACCAGATAAATCGGTTCATTGTCACGAAGGATCGGCAGTTCGACATCAAGCGTTTTTGCCCGGCGACAGAGCGTGGTGTAATTCGGCACCGGCAAGCTCGGGAAGGCCAGATCGCGCAGACTTTGGGTGAAACCTTGCAGGGCGCGCAACGTCAGTCGATAGACGGTCTTCACGCCAAGTAATGTCTGAATCAGCGTATCGCCGTATAGACACGGGCGACCACGTGTGGGTATGGCATCGGGTATTCTGGCAAGGACGGCTTCATCTATCCATATTGTTACGTTCCCCCGGTTGATCAGGCCTTCATTATAGGCCGCCCAATTCCTGACACGGTAGCGTGCCTTCGGCTCACCTGTCTTGTGTATGTCCTTGCACATTTTCTTGTCAAAAATTAAGCAGTTACTCTGGAATCTGACTTGATAGGGGGCTGGCCCCGCGACCGTTGCGCGTAAACGTCAACGGATCTCGCTCGATTTATGCAACAACGCCCCTTTCGACGTGTAATTTTTTCATGCCCTCATTCTCTCAAAGGCTGAGGTCTCCGAAAAAAACCAGGCCGATTCAGTCCAGGCTACCTGCGTTTAGGCTTCCTCGGCCCAGGACATGTTGTCCCGCGCGAGCAGGGCCGACGAGGCGGCCGGCCCGTAGGTGCCAGCCGTATAGAGGCGCGGTCGGTCGCCCGGCTGCTCCCAGCCATCGAGGATCGGTTCGATCCAGGCCCAGGCGGCTTCCAGCTCGTCGCGGCGCATAAAGTGCGTTAGGCGCCCGCGGATCACGTCGATCAGCAGGCGCTCATAGGCTTCTGCGCGCCGTTCCGGAATCGCCTGCTGCAGGTCCAGGTTCAGGCTCACGGGCACCATGTTCATGCCGCTGCCCGGCTCCTTGGCCAGCATTTGCAGCTGGATCGACTCTTCCGGCTGGAGCTGGATCACCAGGCGGTTGCTGTAGTGGCGCGGGCCGTCTGGGATGATCGAGAAGGGTAGGTCAGCAAACTCGATGACGATCTCCGACTGGCGTTTCTGCAGCCGCTTGCCGGTGCGTAGGAAGAACGGCACATTGGCCCAGCGCCAGTTGTTGATATAGGCGCGCAGCGCGACGAAGGTCTCGTTGCGGCTATCGGGCGGCACGTTGTCCTCCTCGAGGTAGCCCTTCACGGGTTGGCCGTCGACGGCACCGGCCGCGTACTGGCCGCGCACTGTGTCACGCGCGATGTCGGTCGGGGTCATCGTTCGCAGCGAGCGCAACACCTTCAGCTTCTCGTCGCGCACCGCGTTTGGATCGAGCGAGACCGGCGGCTCCATCGCGACAATGCACAACAGCTGCAGCAGGTGGTTCTGTACCATGTCGCGCAGCGCGCCGGTTTGGTTGTAGAAACCGGCTCGGCTACCTACGCCCACCGTCTCAGCCACCGTGATCTGCACGCTGCGGATGTACGGTGCCTGCCACAGCGGCCCGAAGATTGGGTTGCCGAAGCGCAGCACCATCAGGTTCTGCACCGTTTCCTTGCCGAGGTAGTGGTCGATCCGGTAGATCTGTGACTCCGCGAAATGACGACCCACGTCGTTGTTGATCGCCTGGGCCGAGGCCAGGTCGTGGCCGAGCGGCTTCTCCAGCACCACCCGCGAGCTTTCGTTGAGCAGGTTCGTACTCGAGAGGTTGTCACAGATGGTGGTGAATAGCTCCGGAGAGGTCGACAGGTAGAACACGCGGATCGCCTCCTTGCGGGAGGCCTCGACCAGACGCTGGTAGTCGCCGGCCTCGTTGACATCGATCAACACGTACTGGAACAAATCCAGGAAGCGGTCCCAGGCCTGTTGGGCGAAGGCCTTGCCGTCGATGAAAGGTCGCGACTGCTCCTCCATGAACTTGCGGTAGCCGTCGATGCCCCAGTCGCGACGACCGACCCCGATGATGTGCGCCTCGGTCGACAGGTTACGATGCAGGTGCGCCATGTAGAGTGCGGGCAGCAACTTGCGTGCTGCGAGGTCGCCGCCGCCGCCGAAGATGATCATGTCGACTGGCTGGTCTTGTGCTGGCTGGTTGTGCTGATTCTTCATGGGTGGTTCGCGGTCAAAGTCGATGAACGTTGAACGAACGGCTAATGCACCAGTGAGCTTGCCCCGGTTGTTCGTGCACCATGGGTGAGTCGTTATGCTGCCAGAATTTTTTCTACGCACGGCGTTGTTGCATAAATCGAGCATGAGGACGCAATGGAATGGATTGCGGACCTCGCTCGTCTGCAATCCATTCATATCGCTTGAAATTATGCCTGTCGATGCCATTGCATCCTCGCGCTCGATTTATGCAACTACGCCTCTACGCATAGGAATTTCAACATGCCGCAGTCGTCCGTTTGGCATGTTACTGATATTGATCAGCAATTTCCAGATCACGAATTGCGGATCAATATGCAACAACGCCTGAACAAATTGCGCATCAGCTGTCGCTCTTTCTGCCGGCGATGCAGGTTCCGGCGAACCGTGACGATCATGTCCTCTTTGCTGGTTGGACGACTCTTGTCCAGCGTTTTCGTCTTGACATCCTGCTTGAGTAGTTTGTCCGGATCCAGTTTGGGGTAGTAGCCGGCCAGACGGATCAACCGCAGGCGTTTCGCGTTCTCGGCGACAAACTTTTCACTGCGGCGGACCGATGCACCGAATGGTGTTGTTGCATAAATCGAGCGAGATCCGTTGACGTTTACGCGCAACGCTCGCGGGGCCAGCCCCCTATCAAGTCAGATTCCAGAGTAACTGCCTAATTTTGCCAAGAAAATGCGCAAGGACATACACAAGAAAGGTGAGCCGAAGGCACGCTACCGTGTCAGGAATTGGGCGGCCTATAATGAAGACCTGATCAACCGGGGGAACGTGACGATATGGATAAATGAAGCCGTCCTTGCCAGAATGGCCGACGCCATACCCACACGTGGTCGCCTGTGTCTATACGGCGATACGCTGAGGCGTTGTTGCATAAATCGAACGTGAGGACGCCATGGCATCGGACGGGCATAATTCAGGCGATACGAACGGATTGCGGACGAGCGAGGTCCGCCATGCGGTTGATGACGCCGACGCGAACGGCGACCTCGGTCGCCTGCGCGGCGATGTGACGCGCCCAGAGACAGTGGCCGGTGAGGGTCTTGAACCGATACATCGCATTCTCGGCAAGCGATCGCCGGTGGTAGCCACTGTGTTGCTTCCATTCTCGACGACCGTCACGGGCAATTGCATCAACCGCGCCATTACGCCACGCCGCACCGGGCATATCCGCTGGCCAATGAGCGGCACCCTCGCGTGGCGGAATCGAAGGAATAGCACTGCGTGCAGCAATGGCCGCATGGCATGGCTTGGTGTCGTAGGCACCGTCACCGCCAATGACATCGATTTGTTCTTCGCGTGGAATCTGGTCGAGCAACTTGGCCAGAGCGTCACCGTCAGCCACATTCTGATTCGTCATTAGCGCGGCATGCACTTGACCTGTATTCGCGTTGAGCGCGAGATGGACTTTACGCCACGTGCGCCGCTTCGAGTAGCCGTGCTGGCGCACCTTCCATTCACCTTCGCCATAGACCTTCAGACCGGTGCTGTCGACAACCAGATGGATCGGTTCATTGTCACGAAGGATCGGCAGTTCGACATCAAGCGTTTTTGCCCGGCGACAGAGCGTGGTGTAATTCGGCACCGGCAAGCTCGGGAAGGCCAAATCGCGCAGACTTTGGGTGAAACCTTGCAGGGCGCGCAAGGTCAGTCGATAGACGGTCTTCACGCCAAGTAATGCCTGAATCAGCGTATCGCCGTATACACACGGGCGACCACGTGTGGGTATGGCATCGGGCATTCTGGCAAGGACGGCTTCATCTATCCATATTGTTACGTTCCCCCGGCTGATCAGGCCTTCATTATAGGCCGCCCAATTCCTGACACGGTAGCGTGCCTTCGGCTCACCTTTCTTGTGTATGTTCTTGCGCATTTTCTTGGCAAAAATTAGGCAGTTACTCTGGAATCTGACTTGATAGGAGGCTGGCCCCGCGACCATTGCGCGTAAACGTCAACGGATCTCGCTCGATTTATGCAACAACGCCATACGCTGATTCAGGCATTACTCGGCGTGAAGACCGTCTATCGACGGACGTTGCGCGCCCTGCAAGGTTTCACCCAAAGTCTGCGCGATCTGGCCTTCCCGAGCTTGCCGGTGCCGAATTACACTACGCTCTGTCGCCGGGCAAAAACGCTTGATGTCGAACTGCCGATCCTTCGTGACAATGAACCGATCCATCTGGTTGTCGACAGCACCGGTCTGAAGGTCTATGGAGAAGGTGAATGGCAGGTGTGCGCCAGCACGGCTACTCGAAGCGGCGCACGTGGCGTAAAGTCCATCTCGCGCTCAACGCGAATACAGGTCAAGTGCATGCCGCGCTAATGACGAATCAGAATGTGGCTGACGGTGACGCTCTGGCCAAGTTGCTCGACCAGATTCCACGCGAAGAACAAATCGATGTCATCGGCGGCGTTGTTGCATAAATCGAACGTGAGGACGCCATGGAATCGGACGGGCATAATTCAGGCGATACGAACGGATTGCGGACGAGCGAGGTCCGCCATGCGGTTGATGACGCCGACGCGAACGGCGACCTCGGTCGCCTGCGCGGCGATGTGACGCGCCCAGAGACAGTGGCCGGTGAGGGTCTTGAACCGATACATCGCATTCTCGGCAAGCGATCGCCGGTGGTAGTAGCCACTGTGTTGCTTCCATTCTCGACGACCGTCACGGGTAATTGCATTAACCGCGCCATTACGCCACGCCGCACCGGGCATATCCGCTGGCCAATGAGCGGCACCCTCGCGTGGCGGAATCGAAGGAATAGCACTGCGTGCAGCAATGGCCGCATGGCATGGCTTGGTGTCGTAGGCACCGTCACCGCCGATGACATCGATTTGTTCTTCGCGTGGAATCTGGTCGAGCAACTTGGCCAGAGCGTCACCGTCAGCCACATTCTGATTCGTCATTAGCGCGGCATGCACTTGACCTGTATTCGCGTTGAGCGCGAGATGGACTTTACGCCACGTGCGCCGCTTCGAGTAGCCGTGCTGGCGCACCTTCCATTCACCTTCGCCATAGACCTTCAGACCGGTGCTGTAGACAACCAGATGGATCGGTTCATTGGGCGTTGTTGCATAAATCGAGCGAGATCCGTTGACGTTTACGCGCAACGGTCGCGGGGCCAGCCTCCTATCAAGTCAGATTCCAGAGTAACTGCCTAATTTTTGCCAAGAAAATGCGCAAGGACATACACAAGAAAGGTGAGCCGAAGGCACGCTACCGTGTCAGGAATTGGGCGGCCTATAATGAAGGCCTGATCAGCCGGGGGAACGTAACAATATGGATAGATGAAGCCGTCCTTGCCAGAATGCCCGATGCCATACCCACACGTGGTCGCCCGTGTGTATACGGCGATACGCTGATTCAGGCATTACTTGGCTTGAAGACCGTCTATCGACTGACCTTGCGCGCCCTGCAAGGTTTCACCCAAAGTCTGCGCGATTTGGCCTTCCCGAGCTTGCCGGTGCCGAATTACACCACGCTCTGTCGCCGGGCAAAAACGCTTGATGTCGAACTGCCGATCCTTCGTGACAATGAACCGATCTATCTGGTTGTCGACAGCACCGGTCTGAAGGTCTATGGCGAAGGTGAATGAAAGGTGCGCCAGCACGGCTACTCGAAGCGGCGCACGTGGCGTAAAGTCCATCTCGCGCTCAACGCGAATACAGGTCAAGTGCATGCCGCGCTAATGACGAATCAGAATGTGGCTGACGGTGACGCTCTGGCCAAGTTGCTCGACCAGATTCCACGCGAAGAACAAATCGATGTCATCGGCGGTGACGGTGCCTACGACACCAAGCCATGCCATGCGGCCATTGCTGCACGCAGTGCTATTCCTTCGATTCCGCCACGCGAGGGTGCCGCTCATTGGCCAGCGGATATGCCCGGTGCGGCGTGGCGTAATGGCGCGGTTGATGCAATTGCCCGTGACGGTCGTCGAGAATGGAAGCAACACAGTGGCTACCACCGGCGATCGCTTGCCGAGAATGCGATGTATCGGTTCAAGACCCTCACCGGCCACTGTCTCTGGGCGCGTCACATCGCCGCGCAGGCGACCGAGGTCGCCGTTCGCGTCGGCGTCATCAACCGCATGGCGGACCTCGCTCGTCCGCAATCCGTTCGTATCGCCTGAAATTATGCCAGTCGATGCCATTGCGTCCTCACGCTCGATTTATGCAACAACGCCACGCATTGCGGATCAATAGTGCGATAGCATCTAGATGCTCCCTCCCCTTCTTAGGGCGGGGAGTCTTATGCGTGCGCCACCTACGGGCAGCGCTTCCGGTGTCAATGGATATCCAACGATGCAAGCCGCAGCTCAATCCCCATACAGAAGCCAGATTTATTCTACCGAACCGGTATTTGGAAGCTCCTTGCCGCGTCGCTGGTCGCACGCGGTGGATGTCCGTTGGGGCGGGAGCCTGGTGACGATCGGCGGCGCCGCGCCTGTGCGCGTACAGTCGATGACCAATACCGATACCGCCGACGCGATCGGCACCGCGATCCAGATCAAGGAACTAGCGAACGCAGGGTCGGAGCTGGTCCGGATCACCGTGAACACTCCCGCGGCCGCGACCGCCGTGCCGGCGGTCCGTGAGCAGCTCGATCGGATGGGCATTGCGGTGCCGATGGTAGGCGACTTTCATTACAACGGCCACCTGCTGCTGCGCGACTACCCGGCCTGCGCAGAATCGCTTTCAAAGTACCGAATCAACCCGGGAAACGTTGGCCAGGGTGCCAAGCGTGATATGCAGTTCGCGCAGATGATCGAGACCGCCGCCAAGTACGAAAAGCCGGTGCGTATCGGCGTGAACTGGGGTAGCCTGGACCAGGACCTGCTCGCGCGCATGATGGACGAGAACGCCGCGCGCAGCCCCCCTGGGAGACGCAGAGCGTGATGTACGAGGCGTTGATCCAGTCGGCAATCGGCTCGGCCGAGCGTGCTGTCGAACTGGGCCTCGGTCGGGACAAGATCATCCTGTCCTGCAAGGTCAGCGGCGTGCAGGACCTGATCGCCGTCTATCGCGAACTGGCCAAGCGCACCAGCTTCGCGTTGCACCTGGGCCTGACCGAGGCCGGTATGGGCTCGAAGGGCATCGTCGCCTCGACGGCGGCGCTCGGCGTGCTGCTGCAGGAAGGCATCGGCGACACTATCCGCATTTCGCTGACGCTGGAGCCGGGCTCGCCTCGTACCGGCGAGGTGGTGGTCGGTCAGGAAATTCTCCAGACCATGGGCCTGCGCTCGTTCGCGCCGATGGTAATCGCCTGCCCAGGCTGCGGTCGTACCACCAGCAGGTTGTTCCAGGAATTGGCGATGCAAATCCAGACCTACCTGCGCGAGCAGATGCCGTCTTGGCGAAAGACCTACCCCGGCGTCGAGAAGATGAACGTCGCGGTGATGGGCTGCATCGTCAACGGCCCAGGAGAATCAAAGCACGCCAACATCGGCATCAGCCTACCGGGCTCGGACGAGAATCCTGCCGCGCCGGTGTTCATCGACGGCGAGAAGGTCAAGACGCTGCGCGGCGAGCGCATCGCGGAGGAATTCCAGCAAATCATGAGTGACTACGTCGCGCGCAACTACGGGCAGGCAACGTGCAATAAATAAACGAGGTAATCCCCCCGGCTTTTCCGGGGGCTAAAAGCCAGTTCAAAACTGCTACTCAGCATGCCTGAAGATATTCTATTAATTAGAAATTCGTGATCTTGAAATTAAAAAATCGCACTTCATGTGAAGGGTATCGAAAAACGCCCCCCAAAGCCGACTCAAAAAAAACACTCTCCGAGAAACCCGAGGTGATTCAGGCCTTCGGCGCTGCCGGCTGGCGCAGACGGATGTTCAGCTCCTTGAGCTGGCGCTCGTCGCCCGGGCTCGGCGCTTGCATGAGCAGATCCTGTGCGCGCTGGGTCTTCGGGAACGCGATCACGTCGCGGATTGAATCGCCACCGGCCATCATCGTGGCGATGCGGTCCAGGCCGAAAGCGATGCCTCCGTGCGGGGGCGCGCCGTATTGCAGTGCATCGAGCAGGAAGCCAAACTTCGCTTGCGCTTCCTCCGGGCCAATCTTCAGCGCGCGGAATACCTTGCTCTGCACGTCTTCCTGGAAAATCCGCACCGAACCTCCGCCGATTTCCCAGCCGTTCAAAACCATGTCATAGGCCTTGGCGAGGCAACGGCCCGGATCGGTCTCGAGGTACTCGAGGTGCTCGTCCTTCGGGCTCGTGAACGGATGGTGCGCGGCCACGTAGCGTGCCTCGTCTTCGTCGTACTCAAACATCGGAAAGTCGACCACCCACAGCGGCTTCCAGCCTGACTCGACAAGGCCGTTGGCCTTGCCGAATGGCGAATGGCCAATTTTTAGGCGCAGCGCGCCGAGGCTATCGTTGACTACCTGCGCGCGATCCGCTACGAAGAAGATGATGTCGCCGTCCTGGGCACCGGTGCGCTCCAGGATCGTCGCGATCGAGGCGTCATGCAGGTTCTTGAGGATCGGGCTCTGCAGCCCGTCGCGGCGCTTCGCCTTCTCGTTGACTTTGATCCAGGCTAGGCCCTTTGCGCCGTAGATGCGCACGAATTCAGTATAGTCGTTAATGTCGCCGCGCGTGAGCTCGCTGCCCTTGGGTACGCGCAACGCCGCGACGCGCCCGTCCTTCGAGTTAGTCGGCGTGCTGAACACCTTGAACTCGACGTCCTTCATGGCATCGGTCAGCTCCGTGAATTCGAGTTTGACACGCAGGTCCGGCTTGTCCGAGCCGAAACGTGCCATCGCTTCCAAATACGGCATCACCGGGAAGCTCGTGTCGAGCTCGACGCCGATCGTCTTCTTGAAGACGTGACGGATCATTTCCTCGAACAGGTCGCGAATTTCCTGCTCGCCGAGGAATGAGGTCTCACAGTCGATCTGGGTGAATTCGGGCTGGCGGTCGGCACGCAGATCCTCGTCGCGGAAGCACTTGGTGATCTGGTAGTAGCGATCGAAGTTCGCCACCATTAGCAGCTGTTTGAACAGCTGCGGCGACTGCGGAAGAGCGAAAAACTGGCCCGCGTTGACGCGCGAAGGCACTAGGTAGTCACGTGCGCCTTCTGGCGTACTCTTGGTGAGTATCGGCGTTTCAATGTCGATAAAGCCCTGCTCGTCGAGGTACTTTCGCACCTTCATTGCCACGCGATAGCGCAGGCGCAGGTTGTTCTGCATGTGCGGGCGGCGTAGGTCAAGCACGCGATGCGTGAGGCGGGTGTTTTCGGAGAGATTGTTGTCGTCGAGCTGGAACGGCACCGTGATCGATGGGTTCAACACCTTCAGTTCATGACACAGCACCTCGATCTTGCCGCTCTTGAGGCCCGCATTGATCGTGCCGTCCGGACGACCGCGCACCAGGCCCTTGATCTGGATGCAGAACTCGTTTCGCACGCCTTCGGCAGCCTTGAACATCTCGGCGCGATCCGGAGCGCACACCACCTGCACGAGGCCTTCACGATCGCGCAGGTCGATGAAGATCACACCGCCGTGATTGCGGCGGCGATGTACCCAGCCGCACAGCGACACGGTTTGGCCCAGCAGGTGTGCAGTCACGAGACCGCAGTATTCAGTTCGCATCGACATGATGTTTGCTTTCATTCGGTTTTTGATCAACGGGGCCGGCTGGTGCCCGCAAATGGCGTTGTTGCATAAATCGAGCGTGAGGACGCCATGGCATCTACGGGCATAATTTCAGGCGATACGAACGAATTGCGGACGAGCGAGGTCCGCCATACGGTTGATGACGCCGACGCGCCCAGAGACAGTTGCCGGTGAGGGTCTTGAACCGATACAGCAGCGCATTCTCGGCAAGCGATCGCCGGTGGTAGCCACTTTCTTGCTTCCATTCTCGACGACCGTCACGGGTAATTGCATCAACCGCGCCATTACGCCACGCCGCACCGCGGGCATATCCGCTGGCCAATGAACGGCAGCCTCGCGTGGCGGAATCGAAGGAATAGCACTGCGTGCAGCAATGGCCGCATGGCATGGCTTGGTGTCGTAGGCACCATCACCGCCGATGACATCGATTTGTTCTTCGCGTGGAATCTGGTCGAGCAACTTGGCCAGAGCGTCACCGTCAGCCACATTCTGATTCGTCATTAGCGCGGCATGCACTTGACCTGTATTCGCGTTGAGCGCGAGATGGACTTTACGCCACGTGCGCCGCTTCGAGTAGCCGTGCTGGCGCACCTTCCATTCACCTTCTCCATAGACCTTCAGACCGGTGCTGTAGACAACCAGATGGATCGGTTCATTGTCACGAAGGATCGGCAGTTCGACATCAAGCGTTTTTGCCCGGCGACAGAGCGTGGTGTAATTCGGCACCGGCAAGCTCGGGAAGGCCAAATCGCGCAGACTTTGGGTGAAACCTTGCAGGGCGCGCAAGGTCAGTCGATAGACGGTCTTTACGCCAAGTAATGCCTGAATCAGCGTATCGCCGTATAGACACGGGCGACCACGTGTGGGTATGGCATCGGGTATTCTGGCAAGGACGGCTTCATCTATCCATATTGTTGCGTTCCCCCGGTTGATCAGGCCTTCATTATAGGCCGCCCAATTCCTGACATGGTAGCGTGCCTTCGGCTCACCTGTCTTGTGTATGTCCTTGCGCATTTTCTTGGAAAAAATTAGGCAGTTACTCTGAAATCTGACTTGATAGGGGGCTGGTCGGCGAGCATTGCGCGTAAACGTCAACGGCTTTCGCTCGATTTATGCAACAACGCCCCCGGAAATTACAGAGGCGGCTCGACGGGTGGCCGCGCCGGCACGGGCACGGGAACGGGCACTGGAACCGAGGGTGCGACCACGCCCATCGAGACGATATACTTCAGCGCGGCGTCGACCGACATGTTGAGCTCGACCACTTCGCTTTTCGGTACCATTAGGAAGAAGCCCGAGGTGGGATTCGGTGTGGTCGGCACGTAGACGCTCACGTACTCTTCCTTTAGGTGGTTGACCACGTCGCTGCCCGGAACGCCGGTCAGAAACGCGATCGTATAGGAACCGCAGCGCGGGTACTCGATCAGTAGCGCCTTACGAAAAGCGTTTCCGCTGCTCGATAGCAGCGTATCCGAGACCTGCTTGACGCTGGTGTAGATCGGGCCGACCACCGGGATGTGCCGCACCACCGTATTCCACCACGTGACCAGCTTCTGGCCAATGAAATTCTGCGTGGCTAGCCCGACGATGAAGATAAAGGCCAGCGTCAGGACCGCGCCGATGCCGGGAAGGTGAAAGCCCAGCAGCCGCTCGGGCTGCAAGGACTCGGGCAGCAGCAAGGTCTGGTCCATGATACCGATCATCGCGCCGAGCACCCATAGCGTGATCGCCAGCGGAACGAGGATCAGCAGGCCGGTCAGGAATACCGTTTTGAGGGTCGTCTTCTTCATTATCTGCCGTCAGGTAAGCACGCCGGACTTCAACACACATAAGCCACCGCCCGGACCAAGCACCGGACGACCAAATACCGCGGCGGCGACCAGTCCCGCTGCCGCAGTTTCCGGCGTTGTTGCATATTGATCCGAAATTTGTGATCTTGAAATTAGAAAATCGTCCCTCATGTCTCGTTTTTCCATGCCCCTCACATGAGGGACGATTTTCTAATTTCAAGATCACAAATTTCGGATCAATAAATCTAGCGAGAACTAGTGACGTTTACGTGCAACAGTCGGGGCGAGCACCCTGTTATCAAGTCAGATTCCAGTGTAACTTCCTAATTTTTGTCAAAAAGATGCGCAGGGACATACACAAGACATGTGAGCCGAAGGCACGCTACGATGTCAGGAACTGGGTGGCCTATAACGCGGGCTAGATCAACTGGGGGAACGTGACTATGTAGATAGATGAGGCCGTCCTTGCCAGAATGGCCGACGCCATACCCACGCGTGGCCGCCCGCGTCTGTACTTGCGGTACGCCTGATTCAGGCATTGCTTGGCGTGAAGATCGTCTATCGACTGACGCTGCGCGCGCCCTGCAAGGTTTCGCCCAAAGTCTGCGCGATCTGGCCTTCCAGAGCTTTCCGGTACCAAATTACAGCCGCTCTGTCGCCGGGCAAAACGCTTGATGTCGAACTGTGGCGTTGTTGCATCAATCGAGCGCGGAGACGCTATGGAATCGGACGGACATAATTCAGGCGATACGAACGGATTGCGGACGAGCGAGGTCCGCCATGCGGTTGATGACGCCGCCGCGAACGGCGACCTCGGTCGCCTGCGCGGCGATGTGACGCGCCCAGAGACAGTGGCCGGTGAGGGTCTTGAACCGATACATCGCATTCTCGGCAAGGGATCGCCGGTGGTAGCCACTGTGTTGCTTCCATTCTCGCCGACCGTCACGGGCAATTGCATCAACCGCGCCATTACGCCACGCCGCACCGGGCATATCCGCTGGCCAATGAGCGGCACCCTCGCGTGGCGGAATCGAAGGAATAGCACTGCGTGCAGCAATGGCCGCATGGCATGGCTTGGTGTCGTAGGCACCGTCACCGCCGATGACATCGATTTGTTCTTCGCGTGGAATCTGGTCGAGCAACTTGGCCAGAGCGTCACCGTCAGCCACATTCTGATTCGTCATTAGTGCGGCATGCACTTGACCTGTATTCGCGTTGAGCGCGCGATGGACTTTACGCCACGTGCGCCGCTTCGAGTAGCCGTGCTGGCGCACCTTCCATTCACCTTCTCCATAGACCTTCAGACCGGTGCTGTCGACAACCAGATGGATCGGTTCATTGTCACGAAGGATCGGCAGTTCGACATCAAGCGTTTTTGCCCGGCGACAGAGCGTGGTGTAATTCGGCACCGGCAAGCTTGGGAAGGCCAAATCGCGCAGACTTTGGGTGAAACCTTGCAGGGCGCGCAAGGTCAGTCGATAGACGGTCTTCACGCCAAGTAATGCCTGAATCGGCGTATCGCCGTATACACACGTGCGACCACGCGTGGGTATGGCGTCGGGTATTCTGGCAAGGACGCCCTCATCTATCCATATTGTTACGTTCCCCCGGTTGATCAGGCCTTCATTATAGGCCGCCCAATTCCTGACACGGTAGCGTGCCTTCGGCTCACCTTTCTTGTGTATGTCCTTGCGCATTTTCTTGGCAAAATTAGGCAGTTACTCTGGAATCTGACTTGATAGGAGGCTAGCCCCGCGACCGTTGCGCGTAAACGTCAACGGATCTCGCTCGATTTATGCAACAACGCCCAAGCGATCGCTGGTGGTAGCCACTGTCTTTCATCCATTCTCGACGACCGTCACGGGCAATTGCATCAACCGTGCCGTTACGAGACGCCGCACCGCACGTATCCCCTGGCTAATATTGATCCAAAATTTGTTATCTTGAAATTGGAAAACCGTCCTTTATGTGGGGGTATGGAAAAACGAGACATGAGGTACGGTTTTCCAATTTCAAGATAACAAATTTTGGATCAATAGCGTTATATGCACTTGACCCGTATCGCGCGTTGAGCGCGAGATGGACTTTACGCCACGTGCGCCGCTTCGAGTAGCTGTGCTGGCGCACACACCTTCCATTCACCTTCGCCATAAGCCTTCAGATTGGTGCTGTCGACCACCAGATGGATCAGTTCGTTGTGGCGAAGGGTCGGCAGTTCGATATCAAGCGTTTTTGCCCGACGACAGAGCGTAGTGTAATTCGGCACTGGCAAGCTCGGGAAGGCCAGATCGAGCCGACTCTTTGGGTGAAACCTTGCAGGTCGCGCAACGTCAATCGATAGATTGTTCTTCACGCCAAGCAATGCCTGAATCAGCGTATCGCCGTATGGATGCGGGCGACCACGCGTGGGTATGGCGTCGGGTATTCTGGCAAGGACGCCCTCATCTATCCATATCGTCACGTTCCCCCGGTTGATCAGGCCTGTATTATAAGGCCGCCAAATTCATGACACAGTAGCGTGCCTTCGGCTCACATGTCTTACGTATTTTCTTGATCAAAATTATTAATCCGCAATTTGCGATCTTGAAATTAACAAATCGACTCTCATGTGATAGGCATGGAGAAACGAGACATGAGGGACGATTTTCCAATTTCAAGATCGCAAATTGCGGATTAATAGCCTGTCTATTGCCCGAATCGCTGCGAATCGCGCCGAATGTCAATCTCGACATCGAAGACGCTGCCCTCGACCACGCGCACCAGCTTGCCCTGTGCGTGCTCGATTTGGTAATGCAGCCCGCGCAACACCGCCGCGCACCGAACGCGAATGATTGTCCTGCAGGAATATCGCGCCCTGCGCGAGCTGTTCCTCGAACTCGAGCGCATTGAGAAAATGGAACGGATTGCGGACGAGCGAGGTCAACCGCATGGTTGACCTCGCTCGTCCGCAATCCGTTCGTATCGCCTGAAATTATCCCGTCGATGCTATTGCGTCCTCACACTCGATTTATGCAACAACGCCAAGTTACTCTAGAATCTGACTTGATAGGAGGCTGGCCCCGCGACCGTGGCGCGTAAACGGAAACGGATCTCGCTCGATTTATGCAACAACACCCCGGTGGTAGCCACTGTCTTTCTTCCATTCTCGACGACTGTCACGGGAAATTGCATCAACCGCGCCATTACGCCACGCCGCACCGGGTATATCCGCTGGCCAATGAACGGCACCCTCGCGTGGCGGAATCGAAGGAATAGCACTGCGTGCAGCAATGGCCGCATGGCATGGCTTGGTGTCGTAGGCACCATCACCGCCGATGACATCGATTTATTCTTCGCGTGGAATCTGGTCGAGCAACTTGGCCAGAGCGTCACCGTCAGCCACATTCTGATTCGTCATTAGCGCGGCATGCACTTGACCCGTATTCGCGTTGAGCGCGAGATGGACTTTACGCCACGTGCGCCGCTTCGAGTAGCCGTGCTGGCGCACCTTCCATTCACCTTCGCCATAGACTTTCAGACCGGTGCTGTCGACATCCAGATGGATCGGTTCGATGTCGCGAAGGATCGGCAGTTCGATATCAAGCGTTTTTACCCGGCGACAGAGCGTAGTGTAATTCGGCACCGGCAAGCTCGGGAAGGCCAAATCGCGCAGACTTTGGGTGAAACCTTGCAGGGCGCGCAAGGTCAGTCGATAGACGGTCTTTACGCCAAGTAATGCCTGAATCAGCGTATCGCCGTATAGACACGGGCGACCACGTGTGGGTATGGCATCGGGTATTCTGGCAAGGACGGCTTCATCTATCCATATTGTTACGTTCCCCCGGTTGATCAGGCCTTCATTATAGGCCGCCCAATTCCTGACACGGTAGCGTGCCTTCGAATCACCTGTCTTACATATGTCCTGGCGTATTTTCTTCTTAAAAATTAGGCAGTTACTCTGGAATCTGACTTGATATCAATCCTCAACTCGTGATCTTGAAATTGGAAAATCGTTTTTCATGTCTCGTTTTTCAATACCACTCACATGAAGAACGATTTTCCAATTTCAAGATCACGAGTTGAGGATTGATAAAATGGGGCTCGCCACGACTGTTGCGCATAAAAGTCACCGGCTCTCACCAGATTTATGCAACAACGCCTCTTCTACGCATTCTCTTCGATCGTCACGCTGACATTCACCAAGCATTTCTGAAACTTGGCTGCTCGCTCGTCTGTTGAAATATCTTCAGGCGTGCTGAGCAGGATTTTTGCACTAACCTCTTAGGCAGACGGCGTTTCGCCTTCGCCTGCAGCAGGTTCGTCCGAAACAGCCCCAGCCGGGATCGTCGCGGTCGCGATCACTGGGTTTTCGGCGTCGATGTGCGCGACCAACGAGACGCCGTTCGGTAGCACGATATCCTTGGCGTGGACCGACTGACCGGCTTCCAGCTTCGACAGGTCGACTTCCAGGAATTCCGGCAGGGCGACCGGCAGGCACTCGATGTCGAGTTCCACGACCACGTGAGAGATGACGGCGCTCGATAACTTCACAGCCGGGCTGACTTCGGCATTAAGGAAATGGACCGGAACTTTGGTGTGCAGCTTCTTCGATGCATTGATACGCTGGAAATCAACGTGCAGCACGAGCTGTCGGAATGGGTGGTATTGCACGTCACGCAGTAACACCTTTTGCGACTCGCCGGCCACTTCGAGCTCGAGGATCGACGAGTGAAACGCTTCCTTTTTCAGGGCGTGCCACAGGGCGTTGTGATCGAGTTCGATCATTTGCGGAGCAGCTTCCCCACCGTAGACGATACCCGTGGTCCTGCCAGCGTTGCGCAGGCGGCGGCTCGCGCCCGTACCTTGCAGGGTGCGCTCGAAAGCGACGACTTTCATGAGATGCTCCATTGCTGCCCACCAGGCAGTTGAATGAGGCCTTGCGGCCTCAAGAAACCAGCCCGGGTTTCGTTCTTCCAGGCCGTCTGTACAAAAAAGTAGGCTTCAAGCTTCGCTTTTCGCGGACTACCGAATTCGGTCGATCGCCGGGATCAGGACTCGGCGAACAGCGACATCACCGAATCGCCGCGGCGGATGCGCGCGAAGGTTTCGGCGAGCAGATCGGCGCTCGACAGCGCGCGGATTTTTGCGCAGCCAAGCGACTCGGCGCTCAGCGGGATGGTGTCGGTCACGACCAGTTCGTCAAGCTCCGAAGCGTCAATCCGCACTGCCGCGCTGCCCGATAGTACCGGGTGCGTCGCGTAGGCGAACACGCACTTGGCGCCACGCTGTTTGAGCACGTGTGCGGCTTTGCAGAGCGTGCCAGCCGTATCGACCATGTCGTCCATGATCACGCAGGTGCGGCTTTCCACTTCACCGATGATATTCATCACCTCGGCGATGTTCGCCTTCGGGCGACGCTTGTCGATGATCGCAAGATCGCAGTTCAGTTGCTTGGCTAGCGCCCTAGCACGCACCACGCCGCCGACATCTGGCGACACCACCAGCAGGTCCGGGTGGTTCTGCTTCCGCAGGTCGCCCAACAGGATAGTCGTAGCGTAGATGTTATCGACCGGGATGTCGAAGAAGCCCTGGATCTGGTCGGCATGCAGATCCATGGTGATGATCCGCTCGACGCCGGCGATTTCCAGCATGTTCGCGACGATCTTCGCGGAGATCGCGACGCGCGCTGAACCCGGGCGTCGATCCTGGCGCGCATAACCGAAGTAGGGGATAGCGGCGGTGATCCGACCGGCGGATGCGCGCTTCAGCGCATCGACCATGATCATCAGTTCCATCAGGTTGTCGTTCGTCGGTGCGCAGGTGGACTGCAGGACGAAACAATCCTTTCCGCGCACGTTTTCCTGGATCTCGACCTGAATTTCTCCGTCGGAGAAACGACTGACCATAGCCTTGCCAAGCGGGATACCGAGATTGTCCACAACTTTCCGCGCAAGCGCGGGGTTCGCGTTGCCAGTGAAAACCATCAGGCCATCATGGCTAGTCATCATGAACCTACTTCAGACTGGGGCGGGAATCACTGAGGAAACTTTGGCAGGGGAGGAAGGACTCGAACCCTCGCATGCCGGAATCAAAATCCGGTGCCTTGACCAACTTGGCGACTCCCCTACACTCCTCAACTTTGAGCTTCACCGGAAGTGAAGGACATCCGATGCAGAAAAATCTATGATGCGAAAGCGAAGAGTGGATGTTCACCCAGGCTTCCGGTAACAGCACTGCTCCAGTCTGCCGGCAAGGTAGCTTGTGCTGTTTTTGCCTCTTGCCTGCTATCGAATGCTGCGAAAACACTAGCTCCAGTGCCGGTCATCCGAGTCCGATATGGGGTCAGATAATACAGCACTTTAACTACCTTTGCAACTTCCGCATACTTTTTTGTTACAACCGCTTGTATATCGTTTTGGCCGAAGCTGTCTGGCCAACCCTTGCTACTTTTTTGTTTAATAAAACAGAACATTTTTATTGGTTTCGAATTTCTTGTCAACGACTTATCTGAAAAAATTTCAGCAGTCGGTACGTGAACTCGAGGCGTCACAACGAGGAACCAGCGAAGTGGTAATTCTACCTGCTCCAGTGCCTCTCCGATGCCCTCCGCAAACGCATTTTTTCCGAACACGAAGAAGGGCACGTCGGCACCCAGTTTCACGGCCAGCGTCTGCAGTTTCCAGCGCGGCTGGTCGAGCTTCCAGAGGCGGTTCAGGGCGAGCAGGGTGGTGGCCGCGTCGGAACTGCCGCCGCCCAGGCCAGCGCCCATCGGCAGCACCTTGTCGATCTCGATGTCGACGCCGAACGAGGTGCCAGTGTGGGTCTGCAGCAGGCGCGCGGCACGCACCACTAGGTCCTGTTCCTCGGCCACGCCAGCCACCTTGGTCAGGCGGTGAATCTCGCCGTCCTCGCGCAGTGTGTAGTGCAGGCGATCGCCCCAGTCAAGTAGCTGGAACACGGTCTGCAGCGAGTGATAACCATCCGGTCGGCGGCCCGTGATGTGCAGGAAAAGGTTGAGTTTCGCAGGGGCGAGGCAGTCGCGCAGCGAGCGGGAGATATCGGTCATGCTTAGGGGCTTCTTGAAAAAACAAGGAATCAGCGGTCGAGCACGAGCTTGATGTTGAGCGGCGGATACTCGTGAGTCAGGTTCAGGCGTTTGACGCTGGTGGCGGGTACGTCGGCGTAGGCAAGATAGTCGATGGTCCAGCCGTCCTGGCGGATCTGCTTGATCTGCGTGCCGCTTTCTCGTACCACGTCGGCCGGTGTGTACGGCGAGGGCTGCGGCAGCATCCAGTAGCGCAACCCGTTGAGAGGCAGCACGAAGCCGAGCGTGGCGCGCATCAGCTGGCTGATATTGGTGGCGTCGTGCGGCGCGCGGCCGGGGATCTCAAGCGAGGCGTTCTGCGGCGAGGAGTGCACGATGGCAAGCGTCTGGCCAAGCGGGCTGCGCAGCTCGAGCGTAATCGCATTGCCAGTTTCCTGCCAGGCGAAATTTCCGTAGACGTTCTGCGTCTTGCCGAGGCGGTCGTCGTAGCGGACCGCGAAGCGGCCGGTGTAGGCGTGCGTTGCTTGAGTGGTGATGACATCGGCAGCCGGTGCGGTGCTACCGGAGGCGGGTACCAGCGCGCGCTGCGCAGCGCATCCGACGAGCAGGGCACCCACGGCCAGTGGGAGCAGGCCGAAGCGGGCGAAAGTGGCGAGCGCAGCACCTCGGCCAATCGATCGAATTGCGCCTCGGCGGGGTTGCATATTTATTAAATAATATGTGAATTTGAATCAAACTACATAACGAATTGGTTTGTACATGAAAGGGCGTTGTTGCATAAATCGCTCACGCGGACGCAATGGCATCGACGGGCTCGATTTATGCAACAACGCCACGCCGCACCGGGCATATCCGCTGGCCAATGAACGGAACAACCTCGCGTGGCGGAATCGAAGGAATAGCACTGCGTGCAGCAATGGCCGCATGGCATGGCTTGGTGTCGTAGGCACCATCACCGCCGATAACATCGATTTATTCTTCGCGTGGAATCTGATCGAGCAACTTGGCCAGAGCGTCACCGTCAGCCACATTCTGATGCGTCATTAGCGCGGCATGCACTTGACCTGTATTCGCGTTGAGCGCGAGATGGACTTTACGCCACGTGCGCCGCTTCGAGTAGCCGTGCTGGCGCACTTTCCATTCACCTTCTCCATACACCTTCAGACCGGTGCTGTCGACAACCAGATGGATCGGCGTTGTTGCATAAATCGAGCGAGATCCATTGATGTTTACGCGCAACAGTCTCGGGGCCAGATCCCTATCTGGTCAGATCCCAGAGTAACTGCCTAATTTTTTCCAAGAAAATGCGCAAGGACATACACAAGACAGGTGAGCCGAAGGCACGCTACCGTGTCAGGAATTGGGCGGCCTATAATGAAGGCCTGATCAACCGAGGGAACGTAACAATATGGATAGATGAAGCCGTCCTTGCCAGAATACCCGATGCCATACCCACACGTGGTCGCCCGTGTCTATACGGCGATACGCTGATTCAGGCATTACTTGGCGTGAAGACCGTCTATCGACTGACCTTGCGCGCCCCTGCAAGGTTTCACCCAAAGTCTGCGCGATTTGGCCTTCCCGAGCTTGCCGGTGCCGAATTACACCACGCTCTGTCGCCGGGCAAAAACGCTTGATGTCGAACTGCATGTCGAACTGCCGATCCTTCGTGACAATGAACCGATCCATCTGGTTGTCGACAGCACCGGTCTGAAGGTGTATGGAGAAGGTGAATGGAAGGTGCGCCAGCACGGCTACTCGAAGCGGCGCACGTGGCGTAAAGTCCATCTCGCGCTCAACGCGAATACAGGTCAAGTGCATGCCGCGCTAATGACGAATCAGAATGTGGCTGACGGTGACGCTCTGGCCAAGTTGCTCGACCAGATTCCACGCGAAGAACAAATCGATGTCATCGGCGGTGACGGTGCCTACGACACCAAGCCATGCCATGCGGCCATTGCTGCACGCAGTGCTATTCCTTCGATTCCGTCACGCGAGGGTGCCGTTCATTGGCCAGCGGATATGCCCGGTGCGGCGTGGCGTAATGGCGCGGTTGATGCAATTGCCCGTGACGGTCGTCGAGAATGGAAGCAAGACAGTGGCTACCACCGGCGATCGCTTTCCGAGAATGCGATCTATCGGTTCAAGACCCTCACCGGCAACTGTCTCTGGGCGCGTCACATCGACTCGCAGGCGACCGAGGTTGCCTGCGCGGCGGCGTCATCAACCGCATGGCGGACCTCGCTCGTCCGCAATCCGTTCGTATCGCCTGAATTATGCCGGTCCGATGCCATGGCGTCCTCACGTTCGATTTATGCAACAACGACAGATGGATCAATTCATTGTCACGAAGGATCGGCAGTTCGACATCAAGCGTTTTTGCCCGGAGACAGAGCGTGGTGTAATTCGGCACCGGCAAGCTCGGGAAGGCCAAATCGCGCAGACTTTGGGTGAAACCTTGCAGGGCGCGCAAGGTCAGTCGATAGACGGTCTTCACGCCAAGTAATGCCTGAATCAGCGTATCGCCGTATAGACACTGGCGACCACGTGTGGGTATGGCATCGGGTATCCTGGCAAGGATGGCTTCATCTATCCATATCGTCACGTTCCCCGGTTGATCAGGCCTTCATTATAGGCCGCCCAATTTCTGACACGGTCAGCGTGCCTTCGGCTCACCTGTCTGGTGTATGTCCTTGCGCATTTTCTTGGAAAAAATTAGGCAGTTACTCTGGAATCTGACTTGATAGGGGGCTGGGCCCCGCGACCGTTGCCCGTAAACGTCAAGGGATCTCGCTCGATTTATGCAACAACGCCACAGATGCCGCGCGATGCGCGGCATCTACCCGCAGCATCAACCTGATCTGATGCTTGCAACATCTTGCGAGCCTCTCTATAATTCAAACTGAGCGCAGGCTCGTAGCTCAGTTGGTTAGAGCACCACCTTGACATGGTGGGGGTCGTTGGTTCGAATCCAATCGAGCCTACCAGCGTATTCAACATAGGCGGGAAAGGCGCAGCTCTTCTCTCGAAGAGAGGGCTCGTTTGGTCGTTGATTGTCATTTCAGAGCCGGTTTCCGCAGGCGCGTGCAAATTCCATCCATCTCTCAGCGAATCTGGTGGTTCAGAAAAACGCATTTTTGATCAGGCCGCGAGCGCCAAAAGTCTAGCCTGACGGGTTTTGAGGGGTGATTTGAAGCTTAGTTGAAGCTCGGTTTTTCGAGACACGATTGGCGTTGGTGCATAAATCGAGCGTGAGGACGCAATGGCATCGACGGGCATAGTTTCAGGCGATACGAATGGATTGCGGATGAGCGAAGTCCGCCATGCGGTTGATTGCGCATGGCGCGCTGGTGGCCTCGTTCGCCTCTGCGCCTTGATGTGACGCACCAGAGACGGTTTCCTGTGAGCGTCTTGAATCGATACATCGCATTCTCGGCAAGCGATCGCCGGTGGTAGCCACTGTCTTTCTTCCATTCTCGACAACCGTCACGGGCGATTGCATCAACCGCGCCGTTACGCCACGCCGCACCGGGCGTATCCGCTGGCCAATGAGCGGCACCCTCGCGTAGCGAAATCGAAGGAACAGTACTGCGTGCAGCAATGGCCCCGCATAGCCATGGCTTGGTGTCGTAGGCACCGTCGCCACTGATGACATCGATCTTTTTGGCGCGCAGAATCTGGTCGAGAAACTTGGCCAAAGCGTCATCCGTCATCCACATCCTGATGCGTCATCGCACGGCATGCACTTGACCCGTATTCGCGTTGAGCGCGAGATGGTAAGTCGGGTGCGTACCCGTCCATGCGAGGTACTCATCATTCGAACCTTCAGCCCAATCCAAAAGCTTTTCCAGCGTGGCGACGCCTGGTGGGGATATGTGCAGGAAAACGGTGAAAAGATCCGTCCGGTGGTCGTCAACAACGACGTCAACAACGTCATCTGCATGGTTGGTCTGCGGGCTTGGAAGTGAGGGGCTACGCAACCCACTGCTGCACCAACTCCGCGTACGAACATCGTAAGAAGGTCTGCTTCAGCTGCAAGAGCCGGTTCTGTCCGGCCTGTGTCGAGAAGGCGACCGGTCAGTGGATCTCGTTGCAAACAACGCGATTGCCGCAAACTCATTGTTAATATATTACACTGACGATGCCCTCGGCGCTGTGGGGAGCGTATTCAGCCTGAACCGTGGGTTGCTGAACTGGCCAAGCAGGCTTGGCCTGCCAGCGTCGTCAAAAAGTTCAGGCAGCACTAGGAAATTCTTCCTGGAATTTTCACGGCACTACATGTTTGGCCGCAACCTGCAATGGAACGTGCAGGTTCATCTGAGCGTGACTTACGGGGGCGTGACCGACGATGGCGAGCATTGGGAGCCGCTGTATTGCATGTACTCGAAGATCATGCCAATGTGGCCGATACGCGATCATCGACCGGCTGCTTCAGTCGTATGAGCAACTGGTCTTGCCTTCACAGTTGAAGGCGCAGTGTCCGACGAAAGTGGACTGGAGCCGTTGGCTGAAGTCCACTACAGCAAACCGTGGATCGTGCATTTCGCGCAGCCCTCCAGCAGCCGTGTGCGCAACGTCAACTATCTAGGCCAGTACATCAAACGTCCGCGCGCTGGCGCACAGTCGAGATTGAAGCACGATGACGGCAAGACGGTGCGTTCGACTACCTGAGTCATCGAGACGAGTGCTATCGGACCGCGGAGTATGAGACGCAGGCATGCATCGCCCGGTTTGCGCAACACATTTCAGAGAAGCACTTCCGGATGATCAATTTTTACGGATTTTTGATGAACCGGGTGAAGGGGAAACGGCTGCCCAAAGTCAGTACGCTACTGGGCCAGAAACCGCCACCCGTGAAAAAGATTCGAGATCGGGATTTACAGCGTCAGACCTTCGGCGTTGACCCATTGGACCTGCATATTGTGCGGTAGTCCGCTGCGGTACGCCGGTATCACGCGAGGCAAAAAATAGCGCAACTGCGCGCGCGTCACGCAGCGCTGGCCCGCGCAAAAATTGTAAGCTGACGTCCCAGGGAGAGCAGTCCGTTTATAGAACGGGGCAATGGCCGATTCTCGATAAGTCATCACGCCTAGCGTAGAGCACCCGGTCACTCAGACGATCGCATGCTGCACATATTGATCCGTAATTCGTGATCAATAACCGCGTGGCGAACTTTGCTCGTCCGCAATCCGTTCATATCGCCTGAAATTGTGCCCGTCGATACCATTGCGTCTTCACGCTCGATTTACGCAACAACTCCGCCTGGAGGAGAAGTGATCGAGGTTCATGCATTCGAAAGCCTGCAAACGCAGTGTGAAGCACTTGCGCAGGCGGTGCGCGCTGCGCTGGCCGAGCTGCTCGCCGAGCACGAGCGAGCGACGCTCGCCGTGTCGGGCGGTACCAGCCCGCGTCCGTTCTTGCAAACTCTGTCCACCGTCGAGCTCGACTGGGCCAAGGTCGACGTGAGCTTGGTCGACGACCGCTGGGTGGCCGACACCGACAGCGCGAGCAACGCGCAGCTGGTATACGACACGTTGCTGCGCCACGCCACCGGTGCGCGCTTTCTGCCGCTGGTCGACACTTCGGCCATGCTCGAGGCGCACGTCGCCGCGCTCAACGCGAACCCGGCCTACCGGCTGCCGAATGTCGCCGTGCTCGGCATGGGCGAGGACGGCCATACCGCCTCAATCTTCGCCGACGCGCCCGAATGGGAGTTGGCGATCACGACCACCGAGCGCTACGTCGCTGTGCATCCAGGCACCGCGCCACATCCGCGCGTGAGCCTCTCGCTCGCTGCACTGCGCCGGGTCGACCGGCTCTTCCTGCTGATCGCGGGTGCCCGCAAGCACAAAATGCTTGAAGCCTCCGCTGCGGTTCCGCAGCGCAACGCAATTTCCCAACTGGCCAACGATAAGGGGACCCAGCTCCATGTCTACTGGTGCGAAAACTAACCCGGCTGACGACCCGCACGCCGACGGTCCGCGCCTGCTTGCCGACGTCGGCGGCACGAACACGCACTTCGCGCTAGAGACTGGCCCCGGCGAGATCACGCAGATCCGCGTCTACCCCAGTGCTCACTACCCAACGCTGACCGACGCGATCCGGAAGTATCTGAAGGACGTCAAGATTGACCGCGTCAACCACGCAGCGATCGCGATCGCCAACCCGGTTGATGGCGACCAGGTACGGATGACCAACCACGACTGGAGCTTCTCGATCGAGGCCACGCATCATGCGCTGGGCTTTGATACGCTGCTGGTAGTCAACGACTTCACCGCGCTGGCGATGGCCCTGCCGAGCCTGACCGAAACGCAGCGCCAGCAGATCGGCGGCGGAACGCACCGCCAGCACAGTGTGATCGGCCTGATGGGCCCGGGAACCGGCCTGGGCGTATCTGGGCTGATCCCGGTCGACGACCGCTGGATCGCGCTGGGCAGCGAGGGTGGCCATGCTAGCTTCTCGCCGATGGACGAGCGAGAGGACCTGGTTATGCAGTACGCGCGCAAGAAGTGGCTGCATGTCTCGTTCGAGCGCGTGTGTGCCGGGCCTGGCATTGAGATCGTCTACCGCGCGCTGGCCGGACGCTATAAAAAATGCGTGCCCGCCAACTTCGGAACGCCCGAGATTGTCGAACGCGCCCATAAAGACGACGCGTTCGCGCTCGAGGCGGTCGACGTATTCTGCGCGATTCTCGGTACCTTCGCCGGCAACCTGGCGGTCACGCTCGGAGCGCTCGGAGGCGTGTACATCGGCGGCGGCGTGGTGCCTAAGCTCGGCGATTTGTTTCTGAAGTCGCGCTTTCGCGAGCGTTTCGAGTTCAAGGGCCGATTCTCGGACTACTGCGCGAACGTGCCGACTTACCTGATCAGGGCTGACTACCCAGCCTTCCTCGGCGTCTCGGCCCTCCTCGCCGAGCAGCTGTCGAACGTAAGCGATCCCAATACCACGTCTATCAATCTGCGCATTGAGCGAGAAGCGTAGGTACTCCAGTCCATTGCCAGGCTGCTCTGATCAGGCCGTTCAGCAGATCCTTGGGCGTTGTTGCATAAATTGAGCGTAAGAACGCAATGGCATCGACGGGCATAATTTCAGGCGATACGAACGGATTGCGGACGAGCGAGGTCCGCCATACGGTTGATGACGCCGACGCGAATGGAGACCTCGGTCGCCTGCGAGTCGATGTGACGCGCCCAGAGACAGTTGCCGGTGAGGGTCTTGAACCGATGCATCGCATTCTCGGCAAGCGATCGCCGGTGGTAGCCACTGTCTTGCTTCCATTCTCGACGACAGTCACGGGCAATTGCATCAACCGCGCCATTACGCCACGCCGCACCGGGCATATCCGCTGGCCAATGAGCGGAACCCTCGCGTGGCGGATTCGAAGGAATAGCACTGCGTGCAGCAATGGCCGCAGGCATGGCTTGGTGTCGTAGGGGCGTTGTTGCATAAATCGAGCGAGATCCGTTGACGTTTACGCGCAACGGTCGCTGGGCCAGCCTCCTATCAAGTCAGATTCCAGAGTAATTGCCTAATTTTTGCCAAGAAAATGCGCAAGGACATACACAAGAAAGGTGAGCCGAAGGCACGCTACCGTGTCAGGAATTGGGCGGCCCATAATGAAGGCCTGATCAACCGGGGGAACGTAACAATATGGATAGATGAAGCCGTCTTTGCCAGAATACCCGATGCCATACCCACACGTGGTCGCCCGTGTCTATACGGCGATACGCTGATTCAGGCATTACTTGGCGTGAAGACCGTCTATCGACTGACCTTGCGCGCCCTGCAAGGTTTCACCCAAAGTCTGCGCGATTTGGCCTTCCCGAGCTTGCCGGTGCCGAATTACACCACGCTCTGTCGCCGGGCAAAACGCTTGATGTCGAACTGCCGATCCTTCGTGACAATGAACCGATCCATCTGGTTGTCGACAGCACCGGTCTGAAGGTCTATGGAGAAGATGAATGGAAGGTGCGCCAGCACGGCTACTCGAAGCGGCGCACGTGGCGTAAAGTCCATCTCGCGCTCAACGCGAATACAGGTCAAGTGCATGCCGCGCTAATGACGAATCAGAATGTGGCTGACGGTGACGATCTGGCCAAGTTGCTCGACCAGATTCCACGCGAAGAACAAATCGATGTCATCGGTGGTGACGGTGCCTACGACACCAAGCCATGCCATGCGGCCATTGCTGCACGCAGTGCTATTCCTTCGATTCCGCCACGCGAGGGTGCCGCTCATTGGCCAGCGGATATGCCCGGTGCGGCGTGGCGTAATGGCGCGGTTGATGCAATTGCCCGTGACGGTCGTCGAGAATGGAAGCAACACAGTGGCTACCACCGGCGATCGCTTGCCGAGAATGCGATGTATCGGTTCAAGACCCTCACCGGCCAGTGTCTCTGGGCGCGTCACATCGCCGCGCAGGCGACCGAGGTCGCCGTTCGCGGCGGCGTCATCAACCGCATGGCGGACCTCGCTCGTCCGCAATCCGTTCGTATCGCCTGAATTATGCCCGTCCGATGCCATGGCGTCCTCACGTTCGATTTATGCAACAACGCCTGTCGTAGGCACCATCACCGCCGATGACATCGATCTGTTCGTTACGCGGAATCTGGTCGAGCAACTTGGCTAGAGCGTCACCGTCAGCCTCATTCTGATACGTCATTATTTATCTGAAATTCGTGATCTTGAAATTTGAAAATCGTCCCATCATGTGATGGCCATGCAAAAACAAGACATGAGATCGCTTCCTCGTGAGGCACGTGAAAAGCGGCGTCGGCAGGTAATCAACCTGCGCAGGCGAGGCTGGACCTACGACGAGATTGCCGAGCATACAAACCTGTCGCGCACCGGCGTGTTCGATATTTGTAAACGTTACGCCCGCGAAGGTTCGGCTGGATTGCGTGACAAGCCGAGCGGCGGAGCAGTGAACCCACGCCGTTGCCTGAGTAAGCAGCAGGAAGCGGAAATTCTCGCGCTGTTGCGCGATCAGATGCCGGACCAGTTGAAGATGTCGTTCGCGTTGTGGACGCGATATGCCGTGCGGGAGTTGATCCGGCAGCGATGCGGTTGGACGCTGACGCTGCAGGGTGTCAGCCTGTATCTGACGCGCTGGGGTTTCACGCCGAAAAAGCCGATGAAACGGGCCTACGAGCAGCGACCGGAAGCGGTACAGGCATGGCTAAATGAGATGTACCCGGAGATTTCACGTCGGGCCATAGCCGAAGGCGCGGAGATCCAGTGGGGCGACGAAATGGGGCTGCGCTCGCACGATGTGCGAGGCCGCTCCTATGTGCCGATTGGCAAGTCGCCCGAGCGACGCGTGGCCAGTCGACGCGAAGACCTTTCGGTGATGTCGTCGGTGACGAACCGTGGCCAGGTGCGCTGGAAAGTCTGCCCGGGTGCGATGAACGCCGACATCCTGCTCGATTTCCTGAAGCGACTGATTAAAGACATGCGCAGCAAGAAGGTATTTCTGATTCTCGACAACTTGAAGGTTCATCACGCCAAGCCGGTCACCGCGTGGTTGGCCGAGCACGTCGACGAGATCGAAGTGTTCGACCTGCCGTCATACAGCTCAGAACTGAACCCCGACGAGATGCTCAATGCTGACCTGAAGGTGAACGTGACGAAACAGGCTCCGGCACGGACCAAGGGACATCTCAAAAAACGGTCATCAGCCATCTACGTCGTCTCCAGAAATCACCACAACATCTCGCTCGCTATTTCATACGAACCAATTCGTTATGCAGCTTAAGTCAAATTTACATATTTCTGATCAATAATGCTGATGGTGCCGGAGATAGGAGTCGAACCTACGACCTTCGCGTTACGAATGCGCTGCTCTACCAACTGAGCTACACCGGCGATAAAATAGGCGTTGTTGCATCAATTGAGCGTGAGGACGCAATGGCATCAACGGGCATAATCACGCGATACGAACGGATTGCGGACGAGTGAGGCCCCCCGCCATGCGGTTGATGACGCCGCCCCCCACTCGCAGGCGACTTCGGTCGGCCTCGGAGGCGATGTGACGCGCCCAGAGACAGTTGTCGGTGAGGGTCTTCAACCGATACATCGCATTCTCGGCAAGCGATCGCCGGTGGTAGCCACTGTATTGCTTCCATTCTCGACGACCGTCACGGGCAATTGCATCAACCGCGCCATTACGCCACGCCGCACCGGGCATATCCGCTGGCCAATGAGTGGCACCCTCGCGTGGCGGAATCGAAGGAATAGGACGGCGTGCAGCCATGGCCGCATGGCATGGCTTGGTGTCGTAGTCACCGTCACTGCCGATGACATCGATTTGTTCTTCGCGTGGAATTTGGTCGAGCAACTTGGCCAGATCGTCACCGTCAGCCACATTCTGATTTGTCATTAGCGCGGCATGCACTTGACCTGTATTCGCGTTGAGCGCGAGATGGACTTTACGCCACGTGCGCCGCTTCGAGTAGCCGTGCTGGCGCACCTTCCATTCACTTTCTCCATAGACCTTCAGACCGGTGCTGTCGACAACCAGATGGATCGGTTCATTGTCACGAAGGATCGGCAGTTCGACATCAAGCGTTTTTGCCCGGCGACAGAGCGTGGTGTAATTCGGCACCGGCAAGCTCGTGAAGGCCAGATCGCGCAAACTTTGGGTGAAACCTTGCAGGGCGCGCACCGTCAGTCGATAGACGGTCTTCACGCCAAGTAATGCCTGAATCAGCATATCGCCGTATAGACACGGGCGACCACGTGTGGGTATGGCGTCGGGTATTTTGGCAAGGACGGCTTCATTTATCCATATTGTTATGTTCCCCCAGTTGATCAGGCCTTCATTATAAGCCGCCCAATTCCTGACACGGTAGCGCGCCTTCGGCTCACCTTTCTTGTGTATGTCCTTGCGCATTTTCTTTCAAAAAATTAGGCAGTTACTCTGGAATCTGACTTGATAGGAAGCTGGCCCCGTAACCGTTGCGCATAAACATCAACGGATCACGCTCGATTTATGCAACAATCGTCTATAAAATAGGTGAATTGTAGGGTGATTTCTTCGAGGCTCACAAGAGGTCTGGCAAGAAAATTTTCAAAATCTGCTTTGGTGTCGATTAAAAAATTATCCATAAATTATAGCGGACTCGGTTATTTAGACACGCTTTTACGATCAGGCCGAGAGCTTCAAAAGACTGGCCTGACGGGCTTCGATGGGTGTGATTTGAAGCCAAGTTTTTCGAGACGCCATTGGCGATTGTATCGATCCTGGAACGCGACGACGGCAGCACGAACTTCTTCAACGTTTTTGAACAAATGCCCGTAGATAGCTTGCTCCTTCAGAGTCTGGTTGAAACGGCGTTGTTGCATAAATCGGGCGAGAGCCGGTAACGGTTTACGCGCAACGGCCTGGGCCAGCCTCCTGTTATCAAGTCAGATTCCAGCGTAACTGCCTAATTTTTCCAAGAAAATGCGCAAGGGCATACACAAGACAGGTGAGCCGAAGGCGCGCTTCCATGTCAGGAATTGGGCGGCCTATAATGAAGGCTTCATCAACCGGGGAACCTAACAATATGGATAGATAAAGCCGTCCTTGCCAGAATGCCCGATGCCATACCCACACGTGGTCGCCCGTGTGTATACGGCGATACGCTGATTCAGGCATTACTTGGCGTGAAGACCGTCTATCGACTGACCTTGCGCGCCCTGCAAGGTTTCACCCAAAGTCTGCGCGATTTGGCCTTCCCGAGCTTGCCGGTGCCGAATTACACCACGCTCTGTCGCCGGGCAAAAACGCTTGATGTCAAACTGCCGATCCTTCGTGACAATGAACCGATCCATCTGGTTGTCGACAGCACCGGTCTGAAGGTCTATGGAGAAGGTGAATGGAAGGTGCGCCAGCACGGCTACTCGAAGCGGCGCACGTGGCGTAAAGTCCATCTCGCGCTCAACGCGAATACAGGTCGAGTGCATGCCGCGCTAATGACGAATCAGAATGTGGCTGACGGTGACGCTCTGGCCAAGTTGCTCGACCAGATTCCACGCGAAGAACAAATCGATGTCATCGGCGGTGACGGTGCCTACGACACCAAGCCATGCCATGCGGCCATTGCTGCACGCAGTGCTATTCCTTCGATTCCGCCACGCGAGGGTGCCGCTCATTGGCCAGCGGATATGCCCGGTGCGGCGTGGCGTAATGGCGCGGTTGATGCAATTGCCCGTGACGGTCGTCGAGAATGGAAGCAACACAGTGGCTACCACCGGCGATCGCTTGCCGAGAATGCGATGTATCGGTTCAAGACCCTCACCGGAAACTGTCTCTGGGCGCGTCACATCGCCTCGTAGGCGACCGAGGTCGCCGTTCGAGTCGGCGTCATGAACCGTATAGCGGACCTCGCTCGTCCGCAATCCGTTCGTATCGCGTGATTATGCCCGTTAATGCCATTGCGTCCTCACGCTCAATTTATGCAACAACGCAGGCATCTCAAGAAAGCCGTCATCAGCCACGACGCCAACTGTCAGGGCAGCACGAAGCGCACAACGTTACCTTTACCCTCCGAATATTTCGCTGGATCGAGGATTTTTCCGGCGAACGTGACCGACTCGAGGCCGGCCCGGTTGCCGATCGTCACGCGCAGCGGCGCATCGCCCGCCGCCACCCGGCGCGTCTCACCGGCCTTCACGAGGGCCGACACGAGTTCCTTGCCGCTCTTGTCGCGTACGCTGATCCAGCAATCCTGCTTGACCGCGATGCTGAGCACCGACTGGCCGGCTGCCGCGATCACGCGCGTGCCGTCAGCCGCCGATGCCGCAGGCACCACCTCTGCCGACCCGGCGGCCTGGGCTGCCACGGAGGGGCTCGTCGTAACCGAAGCGCCAGCATCATTCTTGGCAGGCGCATTGTCTTCGGCACTCGCGTCGGCATCCGAGGCGACACCATCCTTCACCGTCGAGCCGCCCACCGCGATCGCGATGGTATCGGAGGAGGTGGTTTCCGCTTGGTCCGCCACCGAGGAAGTTTGCTCCGCCTCCGAAGCGACCGGAGAAGCCGTGCCAGTGTTGGACTTAATGCGCGCAAGCCAGTTTTCGAAATCGCTGCTCGAATGCCACATCGCCGCCGCGATCAGAATTACGTTCGCCGCCAGTACGCCCCAAAGCCAGATACGGTCGCGTATCGGCGCGCCAAGGGGGATCGAGACGCGACCGCGGGACAGGCCAGTACCGGCGGAGGCCGGCATCGATAGATCGACTTCCGGAACACCCTTTTCGCGGTGCAGTGCCTGCGCGAACGGCTCCGGATCGACGCCGAGCATCTTCGCGTAGCTGCGCACCACGCCGACCGCGAAGGTCGCGCCTGGCATCGGACTAATGTCGCCGTCTTCCAGCGCGCGCAGCTTCGGCACCGACACCTTCAGACGCGAGGATACGTCTGCCACCAACCAACCCTTTGCCTCGCGCAACTGCGCGAGGCGCGCCCCGACCGCCGCCAACGACTCCAACTCCGCCGCCGGCTGGTGCTCGGCGTTCGTCTCTGTGCCTGTTGGCGATTGCGGCTCGCTCATCCTAATCCTCGCGTCGATTCTTCTTCACTTGCACGACCGCGTCGGTGCATCGCCCGGCACTGAAGCGCAGCTTTTAAACAGAGACGGGCCAAGCCCGCCCCAGATCATTTTCATGTCGCCCGGACTTCGATGACCTTGCCCGCTCCTTTCTTCCGTTCCGCCAGGCGCGTGCGGTCCTTCACGGTGCCGGCAAGTTGACCGCAGGCCGCGTCAATGTCATCGCCGCGCGTCTTGCGCACGGTCGCGACCACGCCGGCATCGATCAAGATCTGCGAGAACTGCTTGATTCGCTGGTTCTTCGAGCGAAGTAACCCCGATTCTGGGAACGGATTAAACGGGATCAGATTGAATTTGCACGGTACATCGTGAGTCACCTCGAGCAGCTCACGCGCATGTGCGTCGGTATCGTTGACGCCGTCGAGCATGCAGTATTCGAATGTGATGAAATCCCGCGGAGCGAAGGTCAGATAGCGCTGACATGCGGCCATCAGATCCCGCAGCGGATACTTCTTGTTGAGCGGCACCAGTTCGTCGCGCAGCGCATCGTTCGGCGCATGCAGCGAAACCGCTAGCGCAACCGGAAGCTCGGTGCTGAGGCGGTCTATCATCGGCACCACGCCGGAGGTGGAGAGCGTAACGCGGCGCCGTGACAACCCGTAGGCATTGTCGTTGAGCATCATCCGCATGGCTGGCACCACCGCGCTGTAGTTGAGCAGCGGCTCGCCCATGCCCATCATCACCACGTTGGTGACGACGCGCTCGGCTTTACCGTTCGGCCCAGGGGCACGCCCTAGCGAATCGCGCAGCGCGAATTCCGCCATGCGCAATTGCCCGACGATTTCGGCTGTCGAGAGATTGCGAGAAAACCCCTGTTTTCCCGTCGAACAGAATCGACAGTTCACGACGCATCCGGCCTGCGAGGAAACGCACAGTGTGCCGCGTTTTTCTTCCGGGATAAACACGGTCTCGACCGTGTTGCCGTTGCCCACGTCGATCAGCCACTTGTGCGTGCCGTCAGACGAAACGGGATCGCTAGCAATCTCTGGCATGCCGATCGTCGCGCGGCCCTTGAGCTTTTCGCGCAAAGACTTCGCGAGATCGGTCATGCCGTCAAAATCTGCTGTGTTGTATTGATGAATCCAGCGCTGCAGCTGCTTGGCGCGAAACGGCTTCTCGCCGAGGCTTCCACAGTACGCGACGAGGCCTTCGGGGTCGAAGTCGAGAAGATTGACGGAAGTTTTGCTCGTCATGGTGCCCTACTTTGCCGCGTGCGCCGGATTTCGTTACCCGCTATTGATCAAAAATTTGTGATCTTGAAATTTGCAAATCCATCCCTTATATCTCGTTTTTCCATGTCCATCACATGAGGGACGATTTTCAAATTTCAAGATCACAAATTTTTGATCAATAGCGCGAGTAGATATTCAGGCCGGCGAAGAAAAACGAGATTTCTGCGGCGGCTGTTTCCAGCGCGTCCGAGCCATGCACGGCATTGGCATCGATGCTGTCGGCGAAGTCGGCACGGATGGTACCGGCTTCGGCTTGCTTCGGATCCGTCGCGCCCATCAGGTCGCGGTTCTTCAAGATTGCGTTCTCGCCTTCCAGAACCTGGATCATCACCGGGCCCGAGATCATGAAGTCAACCAGGTCTTTGAAGAATGGACGGGCGGCGTGGACGGCGTAGAACTGCTCTGCTTCGCCACACGACAAGTGCGCCATACGAGCCGCGACAACCTTCAGGCCAGCGCCTTCGAAACGACTGTAGATTTGACCAAGCACGTTCTTTGCGACTGCATCCGGCTTAATGATCGACAGGGTGCGCTCGATTGCCATAAATACTCCACTAAATTAAAAGGTTATTCATCACGAATTGCGGATCAATATGTTTTTAAATCGTTTTTTTATTGTAACATGTGGCTTATTCCAAAGTGAAACGCAACACAGTCACGCCACCACCCAGGCCGGATGATCCCCAGCTTAAGCTACTGGAAAGACGATTGCATATTGATCACGAATTGTGGATCAATAATCAACCTGCGCCGTCGAGGCTGGACCTACAATGAGATTGCCGAGCACACGAACCTGTCGTGCACCGGGGTATTGATATTTGCAAATGCTACGCCCAGGAAGGTACGGCTGGATTGCGTGACAAGCCGACCGGCGGAGCCGTAAACCAACGCCGTGCCCTGAGTAAGCAGCAGGAAGTGGAAAGTCGAGCACTGTTGCGCGATCAGATGCCGGACCAGTTGAAGATGTCGTTCGCGTTGTGGACACGACATGCCGTGCGGGAGTTAATCCGGCGGCGATGCGGTTTGACGGGCGTTGTTGCATAAATCGAGCGCGAGGATGCAATGGCATCAACGGGCCTGATTTCAGGCGATACGAACGGATTGCGGAGGAGCGAGGTCCGCCATGCCGTTGATTACATCCGACTCGCAGGCAACTTCGGTCGCCTGCGAGTCGATGTGACGCACCAAGAGACAGTTGCCGGTGAGTATCTTGAACCGATACCCCGCATTCTCGGCAAGCAATCGCCGGTGGTAGCCACTGTCTTTCTTCCATTCTCGACGACCGTCACGGGCAATTGCATCAACCGCGCCGTTACGCCACGCGCCCCGCTTCGGGTAGCCGTGCTGGCGCACCTTCCATTCACCTTCGCCATAGACCTTTAGACCGGTGCTGTCGACCACCAGATGGATCGGTTCGTTGTCGCAAAGGATCGGCAGTTCGACATCAAGCGTTTTGCCTGGCAACAGAGCGTAGTGTAATTCGGCACCGGCAAGCTCTGGAAGGCCAGATCGCGCAGACTTTGGGTGAAACCTTGCAGGGCGGGAAACCTGAGTCGATAGACGGTCTTCACGCCAAGTAATGCCTGAATCAGCGCATCGCCGTATAAACACGGGCGACCACGTGTGGGTATGGCGTCGGGTATCCTGGCAAGGACGGCTTCATTTATCGGCGTTGTTGCATAAATCGAGCGAAAGCCGTTGAGCCGTTGACGTTTACGCGCAACGCTCGCCGGCCAGCCCCCTATCAAGCCAGATTTTAAAGTAACTGCCTAATTTTTCCAAGAAAATGCGCAAAGACATACACAAGACAGGTGAGCCGAAGGCACGCTATCGTTTCAGGAATTGGGCGGCCTATAATGCAGGCCTGATGAACCGGGGGAACGTAACAATATGGATAGATGAAGCCGTCCTCGCCAGAATACCCGACGCCATACCCACACGTGGTCGCCAGTGTCTGTACGGCGATGCGCTGATTCAGGCATTACTTGGCGTGAAGACCGTCTATCGACTGACGTTGCGCGCCCTGCAAGGTTTCACCAAAGTCTACGCGATTTGGCCTTCCCGAGCTTGCCGGTGCCGAATTACACCACACTCTGTCGACGGGCAAAAACGCTTGATGTCGAACTGCCGATCTTTTACGACAACGAACCGATCCATCTGGTGGTCGACAGCACCGGTCTGAAGGTCTATGGCGAAGGTGACTGGAAGGTGCGCCAGCACGGCTACTCGAAGCGGCGCACCTGGCGTAAAATCCATTGCGCGCTCAACGCAAATACAGGTCAAGTGCATGCCGCGCTCATGACGAATCAGAATGTGGCTGACGGTGACGCTCTGGCCAAGTTGCTCGACCAGATGCCACGCGAAAAACAAATCAATGTCATCGGCGGTGACGGTGCCTACGACACCAAGCCATGCCATGTGGCCATTGCTGCACGTAGTGCTATTCCTTCGATTCCGCCACGCGAGGGTGGCGCTCATTGGCCAGCGGATCTGCCCGGTGCGGCGTGGCGTAATGGCGCGGTTGATGCAATTGCCCGTGACGGTCGTCGAGAATGGAAGCCACACAGTGGCTACCACCGGCGATCGCTTGCCGAGAATGCGATGTATCGGTTCAAGGCCCTCACTGGAAACTGTCTCTTGGCGCGTCACATCGACTCGCAGGCGACCGCGGTCTCCGTTCGCGTCGGCGTCATCAACCAGTATGGCGCACCTCGCTCGTCCGCAATCCGTTCGTATCGCCTGACATTATGCCAGTCGATGCTATTGCATCTTCACACTCGATTTATGCAACAAGGCCATATTGATCACGAATTGCGGATCAATAACAGAAGGCTGGCCTCGACCGTTGCGCGTAAACCGTTACTGGCTCTCGCTAGATTGATGCAACAACACTGGTTTGACGCTGACACTTGGGGGGTCGGCCTGTATCTGGCGAGCTGGGGTTTCACGCCGCAAAAGCCGATGAAACAAGCCTACGAACAGCGACCGGAAGCGGTACAGGCATGGCTGAACGAGACGTACCCGGAGATTCGCGCCGGTCCCCCCATAGCCGAAGGCGCGGAGATCCAGTGGGGCGACGAAAGGGGGGCTGCGCTCGGTCGATGCGATTGCGTCCTCACGCTCGATTTATGCCGCCTAGTTGAGCGCCACGCGATAGGGGACACGCGACCGCACCCCAGGGTGCTCTTCGCGCGAAGCTTCACAACAGGCAACAAGGGTTCAATCAGTTTCCACACCTTTTCGTCAATGATCGGAACTTCCATCCTTGGACTCCAAGTTTCTTCGGTGTACAAGGTTTCACAAATCGCCGGGAAGGTAAATGCCTCCCCCCTCACGGGGAATTTAAACTGGCCTCTTACTTGTCAACCGAAATCAGATGACAAAAACCAAGCGAAAGCTCGAAAAACTGACAGGCGTGAAGGGCATGAATGACATCCTCCCACAGGATGTCGGACTGTGGGAATTCTTCGAATCGACCGTGAAGTCGCTGCTGCGCGCCTATGGCTACCAGAACATCCGCACCCCCATCGTCGAGCATACACAACTGTTCACGCGCGGCATCGGCGAAGAGACCGATATCGTCGAAAAGGAGATGTACAGCTTCACCGACGCTCTGAATGGAGAGAACCTGACCCTGCGTCCAGAAAACACTGCCGCCGTGGTACGTGCCGCGATCGAGCACAGCCTGCTTTATGACGGTCCGAAACGCCTATGGTACGTCGGCCCGATGTTCCGCCATGAGCGTCCGCAGTGCGGTCGCTATCGCCAGTTCCACCAAGTCGGCGTGGAAGCGCTAGGTTTTGCCGGCCCGGATGCGGACGCAGAAATTATCATGATGTGCCAGCGTCTGTTGGACAACCTAGGCCTCACCAGCATCAAGCTCGAGATCAACTCGCTCGGCCTAGTCGAGGAGCGCGCCGCGCATCGCGTCGAGCTGATCAAGTACCTCGAGGAGCACGTCGAAGTACTCGACGAGGATGCCAAGCGCCGTCTCTACCCGAACCCGCTACGCGTGCTTGACACCAAGAATCCTGCTCTGCAGGAGATCGTGCAGAACGCGCCGAAGCTGATCGACTTCCTCGGCGAAAGCTCGCGCACGCACTTCGACGGGCTGCAGCGCCTATTGAAGGCCAATAACGTGCCGTTTATGATTAATCCTCGGCTGGTGCGAGGCCTCGATTACTACAACCTAACCGTAGTCGAATGGGTGACCGACAAACTCGGCGCGCAAGGTACTGTGGCTGCAGGCGGTCGCTACGATCCGCTGATCGAGCAGCTCGGCGGAAAGCCTACCGCAGCCTGCGGCTGGGCGATGGGCGTCGAGCGGATCCTCGAACTACTCAAGGAAGAGCATCTCGTGTCGGAGCAGGACGGCGTCGACGTCTATCTCGTCCACCAGGGCGAGGCGGCGCGAGAACAAGCCTTCATCATCGGCGAGCGCCTGCGCGACACCGGCCTCGATGTGATTTTCCACTGCAGCACGGACGGCACGAGAGCGAGCTTCAAGTCGCAGATGAAGCGCGCCGACGCGAGCGGGGCCGCCTACGCGGTGATCCTTGGCGAGGACGAAGTGGCTAATGGCACGGTCGGCGTGAAGGCCTTGCGCGGAGCGGAAGGCGAAAAGAACGCGCAGCAGACGGTAGCGGTAGAGAACTTGACCGAATTTCTAATCAATGCGATGGTTGCTTCCGCCGAAGACGACGGATGCGTGGCGTAGCCGTTCGACAACAAGCTGGATAGAAGGAATCGCTAGGCGATGAGATATCACGACGAAGAAGCATCGATTGACAACGTAAAAGCGTGGTGGTCCCGCTGGGGCAACTTGACGACCTGGGTCCTGACTGCCGTGCTCGTCGTCGCTGCGACCTGGAATGGCTGGAATTTCTGGCAGCGCCATCAGGCCTCCGCAGCATCCGGGCTTTACGAGGCGGTGCAGCAGGCCTTTACCTCCGGCGACAAGGCGAAGATCGCGCGCGCAGTGTTTGACATGGAAGACAAGTATGGCAGTACCGCCTATGCGCAGATGACGGCACTGGAGTCGGCCAAGGGCCTGTACATGGCTGGCGATTCGGTCGGTGCTAGGGCCCAGCTGCAATGGGTAATCGATCACGCGAAGGACGACGAGTACAAGCAGATCGCGAAGCTGCGCCTGGCCTCGCTACTGCTCGACGAGAAGGCCTACGACGCGGGCCTGGCGCTGCTCAACGGCCCGCCGGACGAAGGGTTCAATGGTCTCATCGCAGACCGCCGCGGCGACCTGCTGGTGGCGCAGGGTAAGCGCGCTGCCGCGCGTGCAGCCTACCAACTCGCGCTAGACTCGCTACCGAAGGTAGACCAGCGTGCGCGCCAGCTCGTGCAGTTCAAGCTCGACGCGCTCGGTAGCTGAGCATCTACGCTCGTGACACAACCCTAGATAGCTTCGCTCACCGATGAATTTACTGAAACGTAACGCTCTTCCGATCGCCTGTATCGTTGCCATTCTCGCGCTTCCGGCTTGCTCGGCTCACAAGGACGCGCGCCGCGTGCCAATGCCGCTCACCGAGATTAAGCCTACACTCAATGTCCGGCAGGCTTGGAAGACGAGCGTCGGCAGGGGCGGACGCTATTCGTTTTCGCCAATTGCGGTTGGTGACGCGGTGTACGCCGCGGCCGCTAACGGTACGGTCGAGAAAATCGACGCCAGGACCGGCCACACCGTGTGGCGAACCAAGCTGCGCTCGGACCTGTCAGCCGGCGTCGGCAGCGACGGTACGTTAACTGCAGTCGGCGCGCTTAAGGGCGGCGTGTTCGTGCTCGGCGCCGACGGCAAGCAACTCTGGCAGACCGACGTGCAGGGCGAGATCTTCTCGCCGCCACTAGTCGGCAATGGTCTGGTGATCGTACGTACCATCGACGGTCAGGTGATCGCCTTCGCCTCCCAGACCGGCGAGCAGAAGTGGGTTTACCGAAGCCGCGCGGTGCCGTTAAACCTGCGTGTTTCGACTGGCATGACCTTCGCTGGCAACCAGGCCGTGCTGGCCGGGTTCCCCGGCGGTGGGCTGGTGGCCCTCAACCTGCGGTCAGGCGACGCCTTCTGGCAGACGCCCGTGTCGTTCCCCAAAGGGGTGACCGAAGTCGAACGGATCAACGACGTTAGCGGTCCGCCCACCCTGGTCGGCGCACTTACCTGCGCTGTCACCTTCCAGGGGCAGATTGGCTGCTTCGACGCGAACTCGGGCCACCCGCTCTGGGAGAAGGCCTTCTCGAGCCGCAGCGGTGTGGCTCAAGACGATACCGTGGTGGCGGGCGGCGACGACTGGTCGGTAGTCAGGGCCTATGACGTTTCGACTGGCAACCAGTTGTGGCGAAACGACCAGCTCAAGAGCCGAGATGTCGGCGTCCCCTACCTGCTCGGTTATGCGCTGGTGCTCGGCGACTACAAAGGTTTTGTCCACTTCCTGTCACGCGAAGACGGTTCCTTCGTCGCGCGCATGAAGACGGACGGCAGCGCAATCACGATGGCACCGGTGCTAGCCGGCGACACGCTCGTGGTGCAGACGCAGGACGGCGAGCTGTACGGCTTCCGTCCGCGCTAACCGATCGGGTTAAAATTGTGTAGCCCGGTGCACCGATGGTGCGGTGCTGCGCCTGTTTTTGGCGTCGCGATTGCTGGCGATATCCCCCGCGGGGATGGGGTCGGTGCGGCGTTGTTGTATAAATCGAACGTGAGGACGCAATGGCATCGAAGGGCATCATTTCAGGCGATACGAACGGATTACGGACGATCCGAGGTCTGCCCCCATGCGGTTGGATTACGCCTCCGCACCCGGAGACAGTTGCCGGCGATCGCTTGCCGAGAATGCGATGTATCGGTTCAAGACGCTCACCGGCCACTGTCTCTGGGCGCGTCACATCGCCGCGCAGGCGACCGAGGTCGCCGTTCGCGGCGGCGTCATTAACCGCATGGCGGACCTCGCTCGTCCGCAATATGTTCGTATCGCCTGAATTATGCCCGTCGATGCCATTGCGTCCTCACGCTCGATTTATGCAACAACGCCTTCGCTTCCCCCTCTCGCATGGCCGAATCGACCCTTGGCGTCGCGCTGATCGCACTGAACGCCGCCGTCCGCCTGTCCGACTGCCTCGCTTCGCTTGATTTCGCTGACGCGGTGGTGCTGATCGACGGCGGCAGCACCGATGCGACCGTCGAGATCGCCCGGGCCCACGGCGCGCGCGTGGTGATCGAACCCGACTGGCCCGGCTTCGGGCCACAGAAGAACCGCGCGATCGCCCAGCTTTCGACCGACTGGATCCTCTCGCTCGACACTGACGAAGTAGTCACGCCCGAGCTGGCCGTGTCGATCCGTACCGCGATTCGCGCGCCAGGCGCCGACATGTACGCCATCGACCGCCTGTCTAGCTTTTGCGGCAGCTGGATCCGCCACAGCGGCTGGTATCCAGACTGGATTCCGCGGCTGTTCAAGCGCGGCACGGCGCGCTTCTCCGACGACCTAGTGCACGAGCGGCTGATTCACGACGGCCCAGCCTTGCACTTGGGCGGTAAGCTGCTGCACTACTCCTACAACGACTTCGAGGCGGTGCTGCGCAAGCTTGACAGCCATTCGAGCGCGGGCGCCAAACAACGCCACGCGACCGGCCAGCGGGGCGGCTTCGGCAAAGCGCTGGGCCGCGGTGCCTGGGCCTTCATGCGCACCTACTTTCTGCGGTGTGGTTTCCTCGACGGGTGCGCCGGCTTCATGATCTCGGTGTTCAACGCCGAGACGGTCTATTACCGTTTTCTCAAGCTCGGCGCGCGCGCCGCCAGCAAGCCTCCCGCGAATATTGATCAGAAATTCGTGATCTTGAAATTAGAAAATCGTCCCTCATGTGATGAGCATGGAAAAACGAGACATGAGATTGCTTCCTCGTGAGGGCGTTGTTGCATAAATCGAGCGTGAGGATGAAATGGAACGGATTGCAGACCTCGCTCGTCCGCAATATGTTCGTATCGCCTGAATTATGCCCGTCGATGCCATTGCGTCCTCGCGCTCGATTTATGCAACAACGTCCAAGGACATACACAAGAAAAATGAGCCGAAGGCACGCTACCGTGTCAGGAATTGGGCGCCTATATAATGAAGGCCCGATCAATCGGGGGAACGTAACAATATGGATAGATGAAGCCGTCCTTGCCAGAATACCCGATGCCATACCCACACGTGGTCGCCCGTGTCTATACGGCGATACGCTGATTCATGCATTACTTGGCGTGAAGACCGTCTATCGACTGACGTTGCGCGCCCTGCAAGGTTTCACCCAAAGTCTGCGCGATCTGGTCTTCCCGAGCTTGCCGGTGCCGAATTACACCACGCTCTGTCGCCGGGCAAAAACGCTTGATGTCGAACTGCCGATCCTTCGTGACAATGAACCGATCCATCTGGTTGTCGACAGCACCGGTCTGAAGGTCTATGGAGAAGGTGAATGGAAGGTGCGCCAACACGGCTACTCGAAGCGGCGCACGTGGCGTAAAGTCCATCTCGCGCTCAACGCGAATACGGGTCAAGTGCATGCCGCGCTAATAACGCATCAGAATGTGGCTGACGGTGACGCTCTGGCCAAGTTGCTCGACCAGATTCCATGCGAAGAACAAATCGATGTCATCGGCGGTGACAGTGCCTACGACACCAAGCCATGCCATGCGGCCATTGCTGCACGCAGTGCTATTCCTTCGATTCCGCCACGCGAGGGTGCCGTTCATTGGCCAGCGGATATGCCAGCGGTGCGGCGTGGCGTAATGGCGCGGTTGATGCAATTACCCGTGACGGTCGTCGAGAATGGAAGCAAGAAAGTGGCTACCACCGGCGATCGCTTGCCGAGAATGCGCTGTATCGGTTCAAGACCCTCACCGGCAACTGTCTCTGGGCGCGTCACATCGACTCGCAGGCGACCGAGGTCTCCGTTCGCGTCGGCGTCATCAACCGTATGGTTGGACCTCGCTCGTCCGCAATCCGTTCGTATCGCCTGAAATTATCCCGTCGATTCTATTGCGTCCTCACACTCGATTTATGCAACAACGCCGAACCTGAAGGTTCATCACGCCAAGCCGGTTACAGCGTGGTTGTCCGAGCATGCCGAAGAGATCGAAATGCTCCACCTGCCGTCATACAACCCGGAACTGAATCCCGACGAGGTGCTCAATGCTGACCTGAAGGCGAACGTGACGAAACAGGCTCCGGAACGGACCAAGGGGCATCTCAAAAAGCGGTCATCAGCCATCTACGTCGTCTCTAGAAATCACTAGAACGTGTCGCTCGCTATTTCACGCACAAACCAATTCGTTATGCAGCGTGAGTCAAGTGTATGAATTGCAGATCAATAACCCGGCTGCGCGCACGACGAGGCGGCTGGTATAATGCAGGCTATCCGTCGCGCAGCACGCTGGCCCGAGCCGCCTATGCCTGACCTCCGTTTTCGAAGCTGATCACCATGTTCTCCATCCTCATTCCGACCTGGAATAACCTCCCGTACCTGCAATGCGTGATCGCGAGCCTGCGCCACCATTCGGCGCATGATCACCAGATCATCGTGCATGTAAACGACGGCTCGGACAGCACGCTCGACTGGGTCCGCCAGGCAAACATCGAACATACGGCCTCGCCCACCAACATCGGCATCTGCCACGCGGTGAACCTGGCCGCGGTGCGCGCCACGCGCGAGTACATCGTCTACATGAACGACGACATGGCCGTCTGCCCCGGATGGGATACCGCGCTGGCGGCTCGCATCGGCGTCCTGCCATCGAACCTGGCTATGCTGTCGGGCACCATGATCGAGCCGGTCGACACCGGCAACCCCTGCGTGGTGGTGCGTGATTTCGGTCGCGACGCCGCCACGCTCGAGCTCGACGCACTGGCCGCCGCCACGCCGGGCTTGAAGCGCGCCGACTGGCTCGGCGCGACCTGGCCGCCAACCCTTGTGCATCGCGATTGGTGGCATCGCGTCGGCGGCTACAGCAGCGAGCTGAGCCCTGGCATGGCCAGCGACAACGACCTGTCGATGAAGATGTGGGATGCTGGTTGCCGGATCTTCCTTGGCGTCGGCGATAGCCTGGTCTACCACTTCCAGCAGAAGAGTACCGGCAAAATCCTCAAGAACGACGGTCGACGCCAGTTCCTTAATAAGTGGGGCATGACGCAGGCCACTTTCGATCGCTACTACCTACGCCGTGGCCAGCCTGCCGGCGCCACGCTGGAGTTGGGCGAGCCGCCGCGCGACGGTCGCCTCAAGCGCGCCCTGCTGCGCTCGCGCCTCAAGCGTGCGTTCTCCTGATCCCGTCGAACTGCCCGCGCGTCGCGCCGTCCACGCGCGACGTCTCCGATTCCAGCGAATGTCCAAGCGAATCCCCCTGCCGATATCCTTGACCGTTCCTTAGCCCGCACTCACAGGCCGCCAGCTGACATTCGCCCGCACACATCGCGATCCTCGCGATGTACATGGTTCCCGTCTCTACCGAGCTCCCCAACGTGTGTTCTGCTCCGGCTTCACGCTGGAGGGGCTTTGTTGCATCAATCGAACGCGATGCCATTGCGTGCTCGCGCTCGATTGATGCAACAACGCCAAATTGAGGTCTCCGAAAAACTCAGGCCGACTCAGGGTGGCTGAGGGGCCGGCCTTGTCGTTTCAGTGCTCCAGCGGCAGCGCCGCAACGCCCTCGACGTCGAGGCGCAGGTAGCCGCCGCGCGGCCTATCGTGGTCGAGATCCCAATCGGGCAGCACCCAGCGCGTGCCCTCTGGCTCGAGGTGTCGCGCGGGCCGGTGGGTGTGCCCGTGGATCATAGTGTCGACGCTGCTACGCTGAAACAGCTTGGCGATGCCGTCGCGCGTGACGTCGTAGCGCGGCAGCATCGGCTGGTCGCGGCCCGCCTCGCTCTTGGCGCGCATGCGCTCGGCTAAGCTGCGCCGCCAGCGCAACGAGCGCGCGAGGAACAGCCACTGCACCAGGCGATTGCGTGCAAAGCCGCGAAACCACTTATAGCCGCGATCGGTCGTGCACTGCGCGTCGCCGTGCGCGAGCACGATGCGCCGGTCGAAAGTGAACAGCACCGAAGGGTCCGGCACCAGCATTGCGCCGACTGCCTTCATGAAGCGGCGCCCGAGCAGGAAGTCGCGATTACCGTGCATCACGTAGAGCGCGATGCCTCGCTCCGAGAAGCTGCACAGCAGCGCGGCGATACGCTGCGCGAATAGGTCCTCGCCGAGGAGGTCGTCGCCGACCCAGTATTCGAACAAATCCCCGAGGATGAACACCGAGTCTGCGCTGTCGGCCGTGACGCGCACGAAATGCTCAAACGCGGCGACGGTGCGCGGGATCGCCTCGCTCAGGTGCAAGTCGGAGATGAACAGAATCGGGCGTGCTGCATGTGCGAGACTCTGCTCTCTTGGTACGCCCCGGGAAACGCTGCGTGGCGGGGCGTTGTTGCATAAATCGAACGTGAGGACGCCATGGCATCGGACGGGCATAATTCAGGCGATACGAACGGATTGCGGACGAGCGAGGTCCGCCATGCGGTTGATGACGCCGCCGCGAACGGCGACCTCGGTCGCCTGCGCGGCGATGTGACGCGCCCAGAGACAGTGGCCGGTGAGGGTCTTGAACCGATACATCGCATTCTCGGCAAGCGATCGCCGGTGGTAGCCACTGTGTTGCTTCCATTCTCGACGACCGTCACGGGCAATTGCATCAACCGCGCCATTACGCCATGCCGCACCGGGCATATCCGCTGGCCAATGAGCGGCACCCTCGCGTGGCGGAATCGAAGGAATAGCACTGCGTGCAGCAATGGCCGCATGGCATGGCTTGGTGTCGTAGGCACCGTCAACGCCGATGACATCGATTTGTTCTTCGCGTGGAATCTGGTCGAGCAACTTGGCCAGAGCGTCACCGTCAGCCACATTCTGATTCGTCATTAGCGCGGCATGCACTTGACCTGTATTCGCGTTGAGCGCGAGATGGACTTTACGCCACGTGCGCCGCTTCGAGTAGCCGTGCTGGCGCACCTTCCATTCACCTTCTCCATAGACCTTCAGACCGGTGCTGTCGACAACCAGATGGATCGGTTCATTGTCACGAAGGATCGGCAGTTCGACATCAAGCGTTTTTGCCCGGCGACAGAGCGTGGTGTAATTCGGCACCGGCAAGCTCGGGAAGGCCAAATCGCGCAGACTTTGGGTGAAACCTTGCAGGGCGCGCAAGGTCAGTCGATAGACGGTCTTCACGCCAAGTAATGCCTGAATCAGCGTATCGCCGTATACACACGGGCGACCACGTGTGGGTATGGCATCGGGCATTCTGGCAAGGACGGCTTCATCTATCCATATTGTTACGTTCCCCCGGCTGATCAGGCCTTCATTATAGGCCGCCCAATTCCTGACACGGTAGCGTGCCTTCGGCTCACCTTTCTTGTGTATGTCCTTGCGCATTTTCTTGACAAAAATTAGGCAGTTACTCTGGAATCTGACTTGATAGGAGGCTGGCCCAGCGACCGTTGCGCGTAAACGTCAACGGATCTCGCTCGATTTATGCAACAACGCCGGTCGGTGTCTGTTTCATGCCCGGCTTGAAACAGCCGTACTGGATCATGAAGCCGTTGATGACGCTGTGGAACACCGTGTTGTGGTAGTGGCTGGCCTTCACGTAATTCAGGAAATTCTCCACCGAACTCGATGCCTTTGCGGCGCCGAATTCGAGCTTGAACACGCCGTGGTTCGTATGCAGTTCAACCATGATAGTTCCTTTGTTGACTTGGCGAAACGGTACGCGGTCGGTCGTGAGAATACGGTCGCGTGAGGGGCGCTGGTGGCATGCCGGGTTATTTGCCGACGACGCTCGCCGATTCGATCGTGATCGTCTTTTCGGGTACGTCGTGCATGGAGCCGCGCGAGATGGTCGGGGTCGCCTCGATCTTCTTCACAACGTCAAAGCCCGAGACCACTTTGCCGAACACGGCATAGCCGTTGCCGTCCGGATTCGGGTAGTCTAAATTGGGATTATCAACAGTATTGATAAAGAATTCGGCGGTGGACGAGTTTGGGTCGCTGGTGCGCGCCATCGCGATGGCGCCCGTCAAGTTCTTCAGGCCGTTGCGGCTTTCCAGGGGAATCGGCGTGCGCGTCGGTTTCTCGTCGAAGTTCGCCTTGTAGCCGCCGCCCTGGATCATGAAGCCAGGGATCACGCGATGAAAGATCGTGCCGTTGTACTGGCCTGTTTTCACGTAGTCGAGGAAGTTCTCCACCGTCTTCGGCACTTTCTCCGGATAGAGCTCGACACGTATGTCGCCCTGCGTGGTCTGGAACTGCACGATGGGATGGGCAGTGCTTGTTTCCGCATCGGCGGGTCCGGTCGCAAAGAGGGCGGCGCTGCCCAGCGCCAACAACAGACGTTTCATGGCGATCCTCTGGTTGATGAAAAATGACGGCTTTACTCCTTCAGTGCGAGGGCGCGACGTAGGGCGGGGTCGCCAGCGTCGCACCGCCGTTGAACTCGAAGCTCGGTTGTGGCTGCGGCGTGATAGTCGACAAGTTCGAGGTGACCTCGACCGAAACGCCTTCGGTCCGGCTCGCGGGGGTCAGCTTGTCGGCCGTGGCCTGCTTTGCTGCCTCTTGCGCGGTCGACGGCGGCGCAATGATGCGCTCGATGTCAGCCAGGCGCTGCGCGCTCGCGCGGCCCAGTGAGAGCGCTAGTTTGTAGGATTCTGAGGCGAGGCGAAGGTACAGGTCGCCGAGGTTTTCGTAGGCGAGGCTGTAGTCCGGGTTCGCCTGGATGGCCGTGACCAGGGCCGCGCGCGCATCGTCATAGCGGCCGTGCTTGGCATAGAGCGCGGCGAGATTGTTGTACGGTTCGGGGAGTTCAGGGTAGGCTTGGGTCAGTGCGAGGAACTGCTCAATCGCGTCGTCGTCGCGATTGAGCCTGGCCAGCACCGTGCCGCGCTTGAACTGCGCTTGCACGTCACGCGGGTTTGAGGCGATCCGCGCATCGAGCTTCGAGAGGGCCGCAGACCAGTGGCGACCGGTGATCGAGGCGTCGATCTCCGGAGTGCCGTCGGCGGTAGCGGAGACCTTTTGCGCCCAGGCCGGGAGCGCCAGCGCGACACCCAGGACGGTCGCCGCAAGGAGGGTCACAGCGCTCGTCTCGTGGCCTCGGGAAGATTTCATAGGCTCAAATCGCGATGTTATACTTCAAACTATTCTAGCAAATCATCCGCGCGTTCCGGTGACCCGCTGACTGTCTTTTGCCTCTTGCGACCGTTACCGCTTCGCCCGTCGTCCGACCAACGACTCTGTGTCGACCGCGCGTCGTGCCGGGCTGTGGCGGGTGCTCCGAGCGGATGCACCTGCAGATCTCCTTCGCCATGGCGGCACTCATCGGCTCTCGTTTGTTCTCTATGGAATCAATGCGCATCTACAACACGCTCGCGCGTGACAAGCAAATCTTCGTGCCGCGTCAGCCCGGCGAAGTGAGCATGTACGTGTGCGGCATCACGGTTTACGACTACTGCCATATCGGGCATGCACGGATGATGGTGGTGTTCGACATCGTGCAGCGCTGGCTGCGCTGGCTCGGCTATCGCGTGACTTACGTGCGCAACATCACCGACATCGACGACAAGATCATCCGTCGCGCGGTGGAGAACGGCGAGACCATCGGCGAGCTGACTTCCCGCTTCATCGCGGCGATGCATGAGGATCTAGACGCGCTAGGCGTCGAACGACCGGACCACGAGCCGCGTGCTACGCACTACATCCCGCAAATGCTCGGCATGATCGAGGCCCTTGAAGCAAACGGATACGCGTACCAGGCCAAGGACGGCGACGTCAATTATGCGGTGCGCAAGTTCGCGAACTATGGTCGCCTATCTGGCAAGTCGCTCGACGACCTGCGCGCCGGCGAGCGCGTCGCGGTCACCAACGCCAAGCAGGACCCGCTCGATTTCGTGCTGTGGAAAAGCGTCAAGCCCGAGGAGTCGACCGATACCAGCTGGAATTCAAAGTACGGGCGTGGCCGCCCGGGCTGGCACATCGAGTGCTCCGCGATGGGGTGCGCACTGCTCGGTAATCATTACGACATCCATGGCGGTGGGCAGGACCTGCAGTTCCCGCATCACGAGAACGAGATCGCCCAGAGCGAGGGCGCGACTGGCGAGATTTTCGTCAACACCTGGATGCATAACGGCTTCGTGCAGGTCGACAACGAGAAGATGTCGAAATCGCTCGGCAATTTCTTTACGATCCGCGAAGTGCTGGAAAAGTACGACGCCGAGGTGGTGCGCTTCTTCATCGCGCGCACTCACTATCGTTCGTCGCTCAACTACAGCGAAGTGCATCTCGACGATGCACACGCCGCGCTCACGAGGTTGTACACCGCGCTCAAGGACGTCACGCCCGATGGCGCGTCGCTCGACCTTGACGAGCTGTATGCGCAGCGCTTCGCCGCCGCGATGAACGACGATTTCAATACGGCCCTGGCCGTATCGGTGCTGTTCGAACTGGCCAGCGAGGTGAACCGTACCGGCGATGCCGCGCTCGCGCGGCAATTCAAGCAGCTCGGTGCGTTACTCGGCCTGCTCGGTCGCGATGCGCGTGCCTTCCTACAGCAGGCCATCGGCGCGAACGCCGATGCGCTCAGCGGAGAAGCGATCGAGGCGCGCATCGCCGAGCGCTTGGCCGCCAAGCAGGCCAAGCATTATGCTGAAGCGGATCGAATCCGGGCAGCACTGCTCGAAGCCGGTGTCGCGCTTGAAGACAAACCGGGCGGGTTGACCGAATGGCGTCGCGTTTGATCGCGCGTCGTCCGTTCCGCTGATCGACTCGCCAGGCAGGAGGCAAGATGGCAACGGGCAGGAAAGTGCCGGCAAAGGGCGCGGTTCGCGCGGAGACACGCTCGCCGGTCGGGAAGGTCGCCGCCGAGCATGTGACCCATCCGCGCGCTGGTGCCATCAATGGTGTGGCGAAACCGGCTCGTGCCGAGAGCCTGGAACGCGAACTCGCGATCGAGCTCGCCGACGGTGCCGCGCGTAAAGCCCGCGCCAACGCGTCGGCCTCGCTGGGGCCGGTCGCCGAGGTCGAGGAAGTGGTGCGCCCCCCTACTGGGACAAGGCGAGCGCCGATCTCGTCAAGCGCGACCGCATCCTCAAGAAGCTGATCCCGAAGTTCGGCCCGGCGCATCTCGTCAAGCGCGGCGATCCCTTCGTCACGCTGGCGCGCTCGGTGGTCGGCCAACAGATCTCAGTGGCTTCCGCGCAGGACGTATGGGCGGCGATCGAAGCTGCCTGCCCGAGACTTTTGCCGCAGCAGGTGATCCAACTCGGCCTCGAGAAGCTCGCGGCCTGCGGCCTGTCCAAGCGCAAGTCGGAATACATCATCGACCTGGCCCAGCATTTCTTGTCGGGTGCGCTGCACGTCGACAAATGGACTTCGATGGAAGACGAGGCCGTGATCGCTGAGCTGACGCAGATCCGCGGCATCGGTCGCTGGACCGCCGAGATGTTCCTGATCTTCAACCTGTCACGGCCAGACGTGCTGCCGCTCGACGACCCCAGCTTAATCCGCGCGATCAGCGTTAATTACTTCAGTGGCGAACCAGTCACACGCAGCGAGGCACGCGAGGTCGCAGCCAACTGGGAACCGTGGCGTACTGTCGCAACCTGGTACATGTGGCGGAGTCTTGACCCTCAATCCAGTCACGCTTGATCCATTTTTAGGCGTTGTTACATACATCGAGCTTGAGGACGCTGGCATCGACGGGCATAATTTCAGGCGATACGAATGGATGGCGGACCTCGCTCGTCCGCCATCCATTCGTATCGCCTGAAATTATGCCCGTCGATGCCAGCGTCCTCAAGCTCGATGTATGTAACAACGCCTCTTTAAGCAGGTCCCTACCCAGCAGGTCCCTACCCGACCTCCGCGAGCCGTGTTCTTCGCCCCGTCTCGTTGCTCGCATCGGCCTGCGGCGTGGCAGCCGGCTTAGATTCAGTCTCGCGGCGCACTGGTCTTGATGGTGGAAGCGAGTGGGGTGCCCATCCAGCTTCGCCTGTACGCTATTGCCCCCCGAAGAGGCGGTCGAGGCGGGGTGGTCGTCACCGGCGTGGGTAAAGCGGTCGCGTAGATCGCGTTGCGACCGCGCGAGACGTCGCGCGCAGGCGACCCCGCTCGGCCATCACCTTGGCGCTATAGCCGCCGTCGGTGCCCGTCACGCCGTTGTAGAGGCGCAGTCCTCCGGCTAGCGAGCCGCCACGCGCGATGCAGTCCTTGAGTACCAGGGCGCCGACCTGGATGTTGACCACCGGGTGCAGCGCCGCATCGATGCCGCCTGCGTATTCGAACTTGTCGGAATGAATCTTCGGCATTACCTGCATCAGCCCTTGCGCGCCGACGCCGCTTTCCGCATAGGGATTGAAACCCGACTCGATCGCCATCACCGATAGCAGCAGCAGTGGGTCTAGGCCGATATCGTGGCCGGTCTGGAAGGCGGCCGTGACCAGGCGACCGACGGGCTCCTGCGCGATGTGATAGCGAGTCGCCAAATAGTTTGCCACTAGCGACTGCTCGTAGCTGGTAAAGACGCGGTCACTGCGGGCGTCGAGGTCGACGCGCTGCAGCGGGATCAGCTTGGCCAGGGTGACCGGAGACTGGTGGCTGTTGTGGGCCGCATCGGCGGAGGCGTCCACCACGTTGCCGCCGGCCTCGCCCGTGATGTTGTACGAGACCGGCGAAGAAGTGCGGACGTCGGTATCGAGGTCTTCGTCGGTATTGCCGCGACCAAAGGCAGGCAGCGGGTGCCTGGACAGCAGCCGTGCCGGGCTGGCCTGGACAGCGACTGACGACAACACGGGCACTAGCTGAGCGGCGAGCGTGCAGCGGGCGTTTGGCATCATCCAGAGCACGAACGTAGTGACGACGGCTAGGCCGCCGACTGCGCTGAATAGATGGTGGCTGACACGCGTCCCGCGACGCAGCACTTCGCGCAGCAGCTGCGCATGCCGTTCGTTCGGACGCCACGATAACCAAGCGTTCATTCAAATCTCCCATGAACATGACTTGTGCGGCTCGCTCGATTCGAAGCGAGAAGGATGCGTGGCCGCAGAATCAGGACACCGCTCGCCAGGACAGGGCAGCGACATCGGAGAAACGGTATGTGTACCCATTCGGTGCCACGGCGGATTGTTTTAGTGCCCGGCGGGCAAGCTGACGTGTGGGGTAGCGGCAAGGCACCTAGCAAAAAATCAGCGTTGAGAAGGCGCTGGCTAGAACGACTACAACCGTCAAGTGCCGTGCAGGTTGCGGAAGATGGGCGACGCGCGAAGCGTCTGAGGAACCGGAGCGGATTAGCTGGCTTCCAGCGCCCTGTGGATCAATAGCCGCGTACTTTCTCGGGTGTGGCACTTGCAAATATCGCACACGCCCGGGCGCGGCGTTGTTGCATAAGTCGAGCGAAAGCCGTTGACGTTTACGCGCAACGCTCGCCAGCCAGCTCCCTATCAAGTTAGATTCCAGAGTAACTGCCTAATTTTTGGCGTTGTTGCATAAATCGAGCGAGATCCGTTGACGTTTACGCGCAACGGTCGCGGGGCCAGCCTCCTATCAAGTCAGATTCCAGAGTAACTGCCTAATTTTTGCCAAGAAAATGCGCAAGGACATACACAAGAAAGGTGAGCCGAAGGCACGCTACCGTGTCAGGAATTGGGCGGCCTATAATGAAGGCCTGATCAGCCGGGGGAACGTAACAATATGGATAGATGAAGCCGTCCTTGCCAGAATGCCCGATGCCATACCCACACGTGGTCGCCCGTGTGTATACGGCGATACGCTGATTCAGGCATTACTTGGCTTGAAGACCGTCTATCGACTGACCTTGCGCGCCCTGCAAGGTTTCACCCAAAGTCTGCGCGATTTGGCCTTCCCGAGCTTGCCGGTGCCGAATTACACCACGCTCTGTCGCCGGGCAAAAACGCTTGATGTCGAACTGCCGATCCTTCGTGACAATGAACCGATCTATCTGGTTGTCGACAGCACCGGTCTGAAGGTCTATGGCGAAGGTGAATGGAAGGTGCGCCAGCACGGCTACTCGAAGCGGCGCACGTGGCGTAAAGTCCATCTCGCGCTCAACGCGAATACAGGTCAAGTGCATGCCGCACTAATGACGAATCAGAATGTGGCTGACGGTGACGCTCTGGCCAAGTTGCTCGACCAGATTCCACGCGAAGAACAAATCGATGTCATCGGCGGTGACGGTGCCTACGACACCAAGCCATGCCATGCGGCCATTGCTGCACGCAGTGCTATTCCTTCGATTCCGCCACGCGAGGGTGCCGCTCATTGGCCAGCGGATATGCCCGGTGCGGCGTGGCGTAATGGCGCGGTTGATGCAATTGCCCGTGACGGTCGTCGAGAATGGAAGCAAGACAGTGGCTACCACCGGCGATCGCTTGCCGAGAATGCGATGTATCGGTTCAAGACCCTCACCGGCAACTATCTCTGGGCGCGTCACATCGACTCGCAGGCGACCGAGGTCTCCATTCGCGTCGGCGTCATCAACCGTATGACGGACCTCGCTCGTCCGCAATCCGTGCGTATCGCCTGAAATTATGCCCGTCGATGCTATTGCGTCCTCACACTCGATTTATGCAACAACGCCCCGATACATCGCATTCTCGGCAAGCGATCGCCGGTGGTAGCCACTTTCTTGCTTCTATTCTCGACGACTGTCACGGGCAATTGCATCAACCGCGCCATTACGCCACGCCGCACCGGGCATATCCGCTGGTCAATGAACGGCACCCTCGCGTGGCGGAATCAAAGGAATAGCACTGCGTGCAGCAATGGCCGCATGGCATGGCTTGATGTCGTAGGCACCATCACAGCCGATGACATCGATTTGTTCTTCGCGTGGAATCTGGTCGAGCAACTTGGCCAGAGCGTCACTGTCAGCCCCATTCTGATTCGTCATTAGCGCGGCATACACTTGACCCGTATTCGCGTTGAGCGCGAGATGGACTTTACGCCACGTGCGCCACTTCGAGTAGCCGTGCTGGCGCACCTTCCATTCACCTTCTCCATAGACCTTCAGACCGGTGCTGTCGACAACCAGATGGATCGGTTCATTGTCACGGAGGATCGGCAGTTCGACATCAAGCGTTTTTGCCCGGCGACAGAGCGTGGTGTAATTCGGCACCGGCAAGCTCGGGAAGGCCCGATCGCGCAGACTTTGGGTGAAACCTTGCAGGGCGCGCAACGTCAGTCGATAGACGGTCTTCACGCCAAGTAATGCCTGAATCAGCGTATCGCCGTATAGACACGGGCGACCACGTGTGGGTATGGCATCGGGTATTTTGGCAAGGACTGCTTCATCTATCCATATTGTTACGTTCCCCCGGTTGATCAGGCCTGCATTATAGGCCGCCCAATTCCTGACACGGTAGCGTGCCTTCGGCTCACCTTTCTTGTGTATGTCCTTGCGCATTTTCTTGACAAAAATTAGGCAGTTACTCTGGAGTCTGACTTGATAAGAGGCTGGCCCCGCGACCGTTGCGCGTAAACGTCAACGGATCTCGCTCGATTTATGCAACAACACCGTGGCGAGGCATCAATCCAGCCCGTGGGTTCTTTCCGTAAGGAGTCGAACCATGTGCCGCCTCCGGCCCTGGGACGCGCTCGGGCCACCAGGCAGGCAGAGATTACGCACGCCCGCGCGCAGAAACGATGGCATGATGAGAACCTTGCGCCATCTTTCATTTGAAACGCGCCGAACCATGTCCAATCTGCAAGTCCATGGCGGCACCCCGCTTCGCGGGGAAATCACGCCGTCCGCCAACAAGAACGCAGTCCTCCCGATCCTCTGCTCGACCCTGCTGACCGACCAGCCGCTGAAGCTGATCGGCATGCCTGACATCACCGACGTGCGCAAGATCCTTGACATCTTCCGCACGCTGGGCAGCGATGTCTTGATGGACTACGCCACCGGCGTGCTCGACCTGCATCACCGCGCCACACAGTTCAACCCGACCGTGCACCGCCTGCCCGAGGAGATGCGCTCCTCAATTATGCTAGTACCGCCGCTGCTGGCCCGCTTCGGCGTGGCGAGGCTCGAGAGCGACGTGACCGGCTGCACGCTCGGCGTGCGCGAGATCGACCCGCACGTGGAAGTGTTCAAGCGCTTCGGCGCGAGGCTCGAGAAGACGGTCGATTCGCTGATCCTGCGCGTGGCTGGACGGCTCCAGGCTAACGACCACTGGCTCGACTACGCCTCGGTCACCACCACCGAGAACTTCGTGCTGTGCGCCACCGCCGCCGGCGGTGTCTCGACGCTCGTGAATGCTGCTTCCGAGCCACACGTGCAGGAGTTTTGCCGCTTTCTCACGATGCTCGGTGTGCCGATCGAAGGGATTGGCACCTCGCACATCCGGGTCCAGGGCGACGATAACCTGGGCGGCGGCGAGCACCGCTTCGCCGAGGATTTTCACGAGATTGCCACCTTCCTCGCGCTCGGCGCGATCACCGGCGGTGATATTGCGGTACGCAACAGCGGTCCCGAGATGTTCCCGCTGATCGATCGCACCTTCGCCAAGCTTGGCGTTCAGGTCACGCACGAGAACGGTTGGTCGCACGCGGTACGCGACGGCGTGATGCGTGTGAGGAAGCCCTTCACACAGAACATCCTGACCAAAATTGAGGCGGCACCCTGGCCTTACCTGCCGGTCGACCTGCTGCCGATCTTCATCGCGCTCGGCGTGAAAGCTGAGGGCAGTGTGATGTTCTGGAACAAGGTCTATGACGGCGCGATGGGCTGGACAGGCGAGCTCTCGAAGTTCGGCGCGCACGTGTTCCAGTCGGACCCGCATCGCCTGATCACTTTCGGCGGGCTGCCGCTATCCCCGGCCCGCGTCGAGAGCCCCTACATCATCCGCGTGGCGATCGCGCTGCTGATGGTGGCCGCCAGCATCGAGGGCCGCTCCGAAATCTTAAACGCGCAGCCTATCCGCCGCGCGCATCCGCACTTCGTCGAGAACTTACGTTCGGTTGGTGCAAACGTGGAGTGGACCGCTGGCGACTGAGGCACCGCCGCTCCAAAAGACAATCAACCGGGCATGGTCAAAACCATGCCCGGTTGATTTGCATTCGGGCAGAGCGCACCGAACGGTGTTGTTGCATCCATCGATTCGTGAGGACACAATGGCATCGACGGGATAATTTCAGGCGATACGAACGGATTGCGGACGAGCGAGGTCCACCATACGGTTGATGACTCCGACGCGAACGGAGACCTCGGTCGCCTGCGAGTCGATGTGACGCGCCCAGAGACAGTTGCCGGTGAGGGTCTTGAACCGGTACATCGCATTCTCGGCAAGCGATTGCCGGTGGTAGCCATTTTTTGCTTCCATTCTCGACGACAGTCACGGGCAATTGTATCAACCGCTCCATTACGCCACGCCGCACCAGGCATATCCGCTGGCCAATGAACGGCACCCTCGCGTGGCGGAATCGAAGGAATAGCACTGCGTGGAGCAATGGCCGCATGGCATGGCTTGGTGTCGTAGGCACCACCACCGCCGATAACATCGATTTGTTCTTCGCGTGGAATCTGGTCGGGCAACTTGGCCAGAGCGTCACCGTCAGCCACATTCTGATTCGTCATTAGCGCGGCATGCACTTGACCCGTATTCGCGTTGAGCGCGAGATGGACTTTACGCCACGTGCGCCGCTTCGAGTAGCCGTGCTGGCGCACCTTCCATTCACCTTCTCCATAGACCTTCAGACCGGTGCTGTCGACAACCAGATGGATCGGTTCATTGTCACGAAGGATCGGCAGTTCGACATCAAGCGTTTTTGCCAGGCGACAGAGCGTGGTGTAATTCGGCACCGGCAAGCTCGGGAAGGCCAAATCGCGCAGACTTTGGGTGAAACCTTGCAGGGCGCGCAAGGTCAGTCGATAGACGGTCTTCACGCCAAGTAATGCCTGAATCAGGCGTATCGCCGTATAGACACGGGCGACCACGTGTGGGTATGGCATCGGGTATGCTGGCCGCCGCCGAGGCTTTCGAGGCAGTCCAGGCCGACCGAGAGCGTGACGAAAACTGGGTGGCCTATAACCCCGGAAGCCTGGAAGCAATCCAGGCCATACACCGAGCTCTACAAGGCGCGCAACTTCAAGCAGTGGATGCACCCCCCACAAAGGGCTCTGCCTGGACACCTTGATGGTCCGGCCTCGAACAGAAGGTGCTGGGTGGCAACGTCCCTGGACCCTGCATCACCAACACGCCGACCACGAGATGCTGAAACTGGCCTCGCAGTGCACACTGGATCGGCGTTGTTGCATCAATCGATGATGCGCGAGGACGCAATGGCATCGATTGATGCAACAACGCCATAGTCCGCCCAGTTCTTGACACAGTAGCGTGCTTTCGGCTCACATGTCCTGTGTATATCCCTGCGCATCTTCTCCGCAAAAATTGGAAGTTTATTACGCCGGAATCGAACTTGATATCCATCCGCAATTCGTGATTTTGAAATTGGAAAGCCCCCTCATGTGAGGGGCATGGAAAAACGAGACATGAGGGACGCTTTCCCAATTTCAAAATCACGAATTGCGGATGGATAACAGGGGCCCGCCCAGACTGTTTCGCGTCAACGTTGTCGGCCCACGCCAGATTTATGCAAAAACGCCCAGCAACGCTGACCGCTCGCCGAATTGAATTGGCACATTCTCTTTTGCACATCCAAGCTTAGGTCCCGGCCAACTCCACCGGCCGAGCTTCACTCTAGCAATCGCTAAGCATAACGAAGCTTTTTACCGCGTCAGGAATTCTTTGGACGACCTCGCCCGATATCCTCGATCCGCACGATACTATAGCCATCAGCGGTGGTGCGAGGCACGGCCTTCGAGGCGTGCCCGTAGATCACCTCGAACGTTAGCGCGATCCTGCCGTCGTCGCGGCGACGGATCTCGAGCGCATCCTTCAGGGCACGCAGCGTGCCTTTCGGCAGCCTCTCGCCGCCTTCGCGCGGGAACGGATAGGCACCCCAGCGGCGCACGTCGGCCAGCAGTGAGTCGGGAGACTTGTAGGTAATGGTCAGTACTTCCTGGTCCATCACCGAGATTTCGAAGCCGCTTTCGACCAGCATGTCGCCGAGATCGTGCATGTCTACGAAGACAATCACATGCGCGCGCGGCGCGCAATCAGTAACCGCCTCTGCTTCGGCGTAGGCGGCACGCAATTCGCGCATTGTGTCGGGGCCTAGTGTGCTGAACATCAGCAGCCCGCCCACGCGCAGCACGCGTTGCCATTCTGGAAAGACCAGGTCGGGGCACCCGTGCCAGTGCAGCGCGAGATTCGACCAGAGGAAGTCGAAGGCCGCGCCAGCGAACGGCAGGGCCGCGAAATCCGCCTGTGCCAGGCACGGGCCGCGCTGGCCCAGCGCCTTCGACAGCGAGGCCGGCAAGAAGCGCCGCCAACTGGTGTCGACCGCCTCTTGCGTGGCGGCACGCGCGAGCATCGCGGCAGATAGATCAATACCGTAGACTGGCGCCTCAGGAAAACGCGCGCGCAGAAGCGGAAGGTCGTCGCCGACGCCGCAGCCGGCATCGAGCACGCCAGAAGGCACCACCTTGATGTAGTCGAGACGCTCGCCCATGCGCTGCGCGATCTTTCGCGGCAGGAACGAAACTGCGTCAAACGCGGCGGCACGGCGATCAAAGATCCGCCGCAGGTGCCGTGGATCATTGGCCGGACGACCGGGAGGGGCGTAAACGGAAGACATGTCGGACAAACTAGCGAAGTGCCAGAAGTATACTCGCTCACCTCGCGGGTTTCAGCGCAGGCGGGCCTGGTTGAGGAATGCCATACAGAAAATGGGGTGGTTTCAAGAGTACTGCAGTGCAGTATACTGTGGGTGAATAGGCTAGAGCTCGTTCGGTGGGATTAACCAGGACCCTGAGCCAGGATTTGTAAAAGGGTGCGCCCATTCAGTCTGGCTCGCGGCGTTGTTGCATAAATCGAGCGTGAAGACGCAATGGAACGGATTGCGGACCTCGCTCGTCCGCAATCCGTGCATATCGCCTGAAATTATTGATCCGAAATTCGTGATCAATATGCCCGTCGATGCCATTGCGTCCTCGCGCTTGATTTATGCAACAACGCCCTTTCACGGTAGACGTTCAGACCGGTGCTTTCAACCATCAGGTTGATCGGTTCGCTGTCGCGAAGGATCTACAGTTCGACACCAAGCGTTTTTTCCTAGCGACAGAGCGCGGTGTAATTCGACACCGGAAAGCTCGGGAAGGCCAGATCGTGCAGACTTTGAGTGAAACCTTGAAGGGCGCGCAGCGTCAGTCGATAGACGGTCTTCACGCCAAGTCATGCCTGAATTAGCGTATCGCCGTACAGACGCTTGCAACTACGCGTGGGTATATAATGCCGGCAATTCTGGCAAGGACAGCTGCATCTATCCATATCTTCACATGCCCTGGTTGATCAGGCCCGAATTATAGGCCAGCCAGTTCTTGACAGGGTAGCGTGCCTTCGGCTCACCTTTCTTGTGTATGTCCTTGCGCATTTTCTTGGCAAAAATTAGACAGATTACTCTGGAATCTGACTTGATAGGAGGCTGGCCCCGCGACCGTTGCGCGTAAACGTCAACGGATCTCGCTCGATTTATGCAACAACGCCCCTACGAGCAGCGAACGGCATCGGTGCAGGCATGGCTGAACGAGACGTACCCGGAGGATTTTGCGCCGGGCCATAGCCGAAAGCGCAGAGATCCAGTGGGGCGACGAAACGGGGCTGCGCTCGGACGATTCGCGAGACTGTGCTCCTACTTACCGATTGGCAAGTCGCCCGAGCGACGCGTGGCGAGTCGCCGCGAAGGCCTGTCGGTGATATCGACGGTAACGAACCGTGGCCCCAGGTGCGCTGGAAAGTCTTTGAGGGTGCGATGAACGCCGGCATCCTGCTCGCTTTCCCGAAGCGGCTGATTATTGATCTGAAATTCTCGATCTTAAAATTCAGATCAATAATTCCACCATACTTCGCCAGGGTGCCGAGGATCACGCGCCGGTCGACCTCTTCCCGCGTGGTGCCGAACGGCACCGATACCGTGTCGTCGTCCTCCATCGCTTCGCCCGAAACACCTCGGCCATGATCGGTGGCGGCAGCGTGTCGATCAGCTCGCCGTCGTTGAAAATGCTGGCGCGTTGCACAAAACTGTGCCGCTCGCGCAGTTTCCCTGTCTTTCATAGACGGCCCGGTCGCCGGGACTGTGTTGCGTTTCACTTGGGAAATGGGCCTTTGTGTTCTGTCCACGCGACCTGTGCTGCTCGCTTGCTTTGTATTTTATGTGAGCCGCTTGGCCAGTTCAACCGCCTTCCCGATATACGAGCCCGGCGTCATCGCCAGAAGCAGGTCCTTGGCGTCCTGCGGGATCGCCAGGCCGGCGACAAACTGCTGCAGCGCCTCGCGCGTGATGCCTTTGCCGCGTGTCAGTTCCTTCAGCTGCTCGTAGGGGTTTTCAATGCCGTAGCGGCGCATCACGGTCTGCACTGGCTCGGCCAGCACTTCCCAGTAGTTATCAAGATCCTCGTTCAGGCGTGCCGGGTTGACCTCGAGCTTGTCGAGGCCACAGATAAGCGCGTCGTAGGCGAGCAGCGAGTAGCCGAACCCCACGCCGATGTTACGCAGCACCGCAGAATCAGTCAGGTCGCGCTGCCAGCGCGATACCGGAAGCTTCTCCGAGAGGTGGCGTAAGATGGCGTTGGCCAGGCCCAGGTTGCCTTCCGAGTTCTCGAAGTCGATCGGGTTGACCTTGTGCGGCATGGTCGAAGAGCCGATCTCGCCGGTATTGATCTTCTGCTTGAAGTAGCCCAGCGAGATATAGCCCCATACGTCGCGGTCGAAGTCGAGCAGGATGGTGTTGGCGCGAGCCACCGCGTCGAACAGCTCGGCCATGTAGTCGTGCGGCTCGATCTGGATCGTGTAGGGGTTGAAGCTCAGCTTTAGGCGGTTCTCCACCACGTCCTTCGAAAAAGCTTCCCAGTCAAAACCTGGATAAGCCGACAGGTGCGCGTTGAAGTTGCCGACCGCGCCGTTCATCTTGCCGAGCAGTTCCACCTTGGCGATACGCTCGATGGTGCGAGCCAGGCGAGCCGCTACGTTGGCAATTTCTTTGCCAAGCGTGGTCGGGCTGGCCGGCTGACCGTGCGTGCGCGAGAGCATCGGCTGCTCGGCCTGGGCGTGCGCGAGCGCGACCAGGCGTTGGTGGATGGTGCGCAGCGTGGGGAGAATCACATTGTCGCGCGCGCCGGCCAGCATCATGCCGTGCGCGGTGTTGTTGATGTCTTCTGAGGTACAGGCAAAGTGAATGAATTCGCTGGCTCGCTCGAGTTCCGCTTGGCCTTTCACCGATTCCTTGAGCCAGTATTCGACGGCCTTCACGTCGTGGTTGGTGGCACGCTCGATTTCCTTGATACGCGCCGCGTCGTGCGTGCTAAAGGGCTCGACCAGCTGCAGCAGGAATTGTTCTGAGGCTTCCGAGAAATACGGCACTTCGGCGAAGCCGGCGTGCGATAGCGCGATCAGCCAGTGGATCTCAACGGTCACGCGGTGGCGCATGAACGCGGCCTCGGAGAGCCAGTCGCGCAGGGCTCCAATCTTACTTGCGTAGCGACCGTCGAGCGGCGACAGCGCGGTGAGGGCGAAAAGGCTATCGGGGCGGGTGTCGGACATGATGGGGCTGCCGGTCGGGAGTGGAGAGAATTAACTTGGCACTTTACCATCGGCGCGCGGCCTACCCCGGCGCGGTGCATGGTAAGCGATGGCTGGATGGTATTGATCTGCAATTTTAAATCTTGAAATTTGCAATCGACCCTCATGTGAGGGAGATGGAAAAATGAGACATGATATCGCTTCCTCGTGAGGCACGTGAAGAGCGTCGCCGTCCAGGTGGGCGTTGTTGCATAAATCGAGCGAGATCCGTTGACGTTTACGCGCAACGGTCGCTGGGCCAGCCTCCTATCAAGTCAGATTCCAGAGTAACTGCCTAATTTTTTCCAAGAAAATGCGCAAGGACATACCATACACAAGAAAAGTGAGCCGAAGGCACGCTACCGTGTCAGGAATTGGGCGGCCTATAATGAAGGCCTGATCAACCGGGGGGCGTCGTTGTTGCATAAATCAAGCGCGAGGACGCAATGGCATCCACGGGCATATTGATCACGAATTTCGGATCAATAATTTCAGGCGATATGAACGGATTGCGGACGAGCGAGGTCCGCAATCCGTTCCGTTGCGTCCTCACACTCGATTTATGCAACAACGCCCAACCGGGGGAACGTAACAATATGGATAGATGAAGCCGTCCTTGCCAGAATACCCGATGCCATACCCACACGTGGTCGCCCGTGTCTATACGGCGATACGCTGATTCAGGCATTACTTGGCGTGAAGACCGTCTATCGACTGACGTTGCGCGCCCTGCAAGGTTTCACCCAAAGTCTGCGCGATCTGGCCTTCCCGAGCTTGCCGGTGCCGAATTACACCACGCTCTGTCGCCGTGCAAAAACGCTTGATGTCGAACTGCCGATCCTTCGTGACAATGAATCGATCCATCTGGTTATCGACAGCACCGGTCTGAAGGTCTATGGCGAAGGTGAATGGAAGGTGCGCCAGCACGGCTACTCGAAGCGGCGCACCTGGCGTAAAGTCCAGCTCGCGCTCAACGTAAATACGGGTCAACTGCATGCCGCGCTAATGACGAATCAGAATGTGGCTGACGGTGACGCTCTGGCCAAGTTGCTCGACCAGATTCCATGCGAAGAACAAATCGATGTCATCGGCGGTGACGGTGCCTACGACACCAAGCCATGCCATGCGGCCATTGCTGCACGCAGTGCTATTCCTTCGATGCCGCCACGCGAGGGCGCCGCTCATTGGCCAGCGGATATGCCCGGCGCGGCGTGGCGTAATGGCGCGGTTGATGCAATTGCCCGTGACGGTGATCTTCGAGAATGGAAGAAAGACAGTGGCGACCCCACCGGCAATCGCTTACTGAAAATGCGATGTATCTGTTCAAGACGCTCACCATCACCTGTCTCTGGGCGCGTCCCATCGACTCCGTAGGCGACCGAGATCGCCGTTCGCGTCAGCGTAATGAACCGCATGTCGGACCTCGCTCGTCCGCAATCCATTCGTATCACCTGAAAGTATGCCCGTCGATACATTGCGTCCTCACGCTCGATTTATGCAACAACGCCCTGCCGAGAGGCTTGCCGGGTTCCTGCCCGGCTCCACTTATTCGATAAGGATTCACCGCCATGCCCACCCTCTTCGATCCGCTTGTCGTCGGTGCCATGACACTGTCAAACCGTATCGTGATGGCCCCGCTCACACGCTCCCGCTCGGGAGACGAGCGCGTGCCGAATGCGCTGATGGCGCGCTACTACGCTGAACGCGCCTCTGCCGGCCTGATCCTGACTGAGGCCACTTCGGTCATGCCGCAAGGTGTGGGCTACGCCAAGACGCCGGGCATCTGGTCTGACGAGCAGGTCGAGGGCTGGAAGCTGGTCACCAAGGCCGTGCACAATGCGTGCGGCAAGATCTTTATGCAGCTTTGGCACGTAGGCCGCATCTCAGACCCGATCTTCCTGGACGGTGTGCTGCCAGTGGCGCCGAGCGCAATCGCGGCCAGCGGCCATGTCAGTTTAGTGCGCCCGGAACATCCGTTCGTCACGCCGCGCGCGCTCGAGCTCGACGAAATCCCTGGCATCATCGCAGCCTATCGAAAGGGTGCCGAGAACGCAAAGCTGGCCTGCTTCGACGGCGTGGAAATCCATGGCGCGAACGGCTACCTGCCCGACCAGTTCCTGCAGGACAGCACCAACCATCGCACCGACGCCTACGGCGGCTCGATCGAAAATCGCTCGCGCTTTCTGCTAGAGGCAACTGATGCGGCCATTGAGGTATGGGGTTCCAAGCGCGTCGGAGTGCACCTGGCACCACGCGGCGACGCGCACACGATGGGAGACTCAAACCCGGCGGCCACCTTCGGCTACGTCGCACGCGAACTCGGCTGCCGAAAGATCGCCTTCATCTTCGCACGCGAAAGCGTGGGCGATAACCGCCTCGGCCCGCAGCTGAAGGCAGCCTTCGGCGGCCCCTACATCGCCAACGAAGCCTTCACGCTCGACAGCGCACAAGCTGTGCTGGCCAAGGGCGAGGCCGATGCGGTGGCATGGGGCAAGCTGTTCATCGCCAATCCGGACCTGCCGCGCCGCTTCCAGCTCAAGAGCGAGCTGAACGTGCCGGTGCCGGCGACCTTCTACGCTGAGGGCGAGACTGGCTACATCGACTATCCGTCGCTCGACAACGTTACCTGACGACCGGACGGGCGTTGTTGCATAAATCGAGCGAGATCCATTGACGTTTACGCGCAACAGTCGCGAGGCCAGCCCCCTATCAAGTCAGATTCCAGAGTCACTGCCTATTTTTTGCCAAGAAAATGCGCAAGGACATACAAAAGACAGGTGAGCTGAAGGCACGCTACCGTGTCAGGAATTGGGCGGCCTATAATGAAGGCCTGATCAACCGGGGGAACGTAACAATGTGGATAGATGAAGCCGTCCTTGCCAGAATACCCGATGCCATACCCACACGTGGTCGCCCGTGTCTATACGGCGATACGCTGATTCAGGCATTACTTGGCGTGAAGACCGTCTATCGACTGACCTTGCGCGCCCTCCAAGGTTTCACCCAAAGTCTGCGCGATTTGGCCTTCCCGAGCTTGCCGGTGCCGAATTACACCACGCTCTGTCGCCGGGCAAAAACGCTTGATGTCGAACTGCCGATCCTTCGTGACAATGAACCGATCCATCTGGTTGTCGACAGCACCGGTCTGAAGGTCTATGGAGAAGGTGAATGGAAGGTGTGCGCCAGCACGGCTACTCGAAGCGGCGCACGTGGCGTAAAGTCCATCTCGCGCTCAACGCGAATACAGGTCAAGTGCATGCCGCGCTAATGACGAATCAGAATGTGGCTGACGGTGACGCTATGGCCAAGTTGCTCGACCAGATTCCACGCGAAGAACAAATCGATGTCATCGGCGGTGACGGTGCCTACGACACCAAGCCATGCCATGCGGCCATTGCTGCACGCAGTGCTATTCCTTCGATTCCGCCACGCGAGGGTGCCGCTCATTGGCCAGCGGATATGCCCGGTGCGGCGTGGCGTAATGGCGCGGTTGATGCAATTGCCCGTGACGGTCGTCGAGAATGGAAGCAACACAGTGGCTACCACCGGCGATCGCTTGCCGAGAATGCGATGTATCGGTTCAAGACCCTCATCGGCCACTGTCTCTGGGCGCGTCACATCGCCGCGCAGGCGACCGAGGTCGCCGTTCGCGTCGGCGTCATCAACCGCATGGCGGACCTCGCTCGTCCGCAATCCGTTCGTATCGCCTGAATTATGCCCGTCCGATGCCATGGCGTCCTCACGTTCGATTTATGCAACAACGCCGTCACGAAGGATCGGCAGTTCGACATCAAGCGTTTTTGCCCGGCGACAGAGCGTGGTGTAATTCGGCACCGGCAAGCTCGGGAAGGCCAGATCGCGCAGACTTTGGGTGAAACTTTGCAGGGCGCGCACCGTCCGTCGATAGACGGTCTTCACGCCAAGTAATGCCTGAATCAGCGTATCGCCGTATAGACACGGGCGACCACGTGTGGGTATGGCATCGGGTATGCTGGCAAGGACGGCTTCATCTATCCACATTGTTACGTTCCCCCGGTTGATCAGGCCTTCATTATAGGCCGCCCCATTCCTGACACGGTAGCGTGCCTTCGGCTCACCTTTCTTGTGTATGTCCTTGCGCATTTTCTTGGCAAGAATTAGGCAGTTACTCTGGACTCTGACTTGATAGGAGGCTGGCCCCGCGACCGTTGCGCGTAAACGTCAATGGATCTCGCTCGATTTATGCAACAATGCTCGACCGGACGGGCGCTTACCCGCCCTCGTGGCCTCCACTCACGCCCGATGCGGAGACGATGACTATTTTGCATTCGGTCGTTTGAAAACGGGATCGGACCGATTCGTGATGACAAGCGCTAACGATCTGGCCAGAGAATCTGCCATCCAAGTAAATATCTCCCGCAGCGTTATTGTATAAATCGAGCGGCGTTGTTGCATAAATCGAGCGTGAGGACTTAATGACATCGACGGGCATAATTCCAGGCGGATATGAACGGATTGCGGACGAGCGAGGTCTGCAATCCGTTCCATTGTTTCCTCACGCTCGATTTATGCAACAACGCCGGTAAACGGCACCAAGGTCAAGCGCATGAGAACCCGTAAGGGCCCGCGCCGCGGCTTGGTTCCGCGGCGTTTTTTGCCCGCGCGCAACGCCCAGGCCTCTCGCATCTCACCCCGCCGCACTATCTGGGTGTCGCGCTTGCAGGCATATTCGCGGGAATTCGCACCCTAGCAGCGAAGGTGACCAGGTGCCTTTTCTAAAACCGAGCCCCGTCCGAGCGACCACATGGAAAGCAGCAAAGACCACCAAAAATTCTTCCATCTGCTGCTGGCGATTGTCACGATCGGCTTCTGCTGGATCCTCCTGCCCTTCTTCGGCGCAATCTTCTGGGGCGCGATCCTAGCGATTCTGTTCCAGCCGGTTCAACGCTGGTTCGCCGTGCATTTCGGTAAGCGCCGTAATCTGATCGCGCTGGTGACTCTCTCGCTGATCGTGCTGATCGTGATCCTGCCGATGACCTTCGTGGCCGGCACCCTGGTGCAGGAAATCGCTTTCGTCTACCAGCAGATCAAGGCCGCGCAGCCGAACATGACGGGATTGTTCCAGGAGATCGTTCACACTCTGCCCGCCTTAGTGCAACGCATCCTGCACAGCTACGGGCTGACTGACATCGGTGGGATCCAGAAGAAGCTGACCGATGGCGCGGCCGCGATCAGCCAGTTCGTCGCAACGCAGGCGTTTAGCATCGGCCAGAATACTTTCCAGTTCATTGTCAGCTTCGGCATCATGCTTTACTTGGTGTTCTTCTTGCTGCGCGACGGCGTCGAGATCGGTCGGTGTATACGCCGCGCACTGCCGCTCGACGAGGATCACAAGCAACTGCTGCTGACGAAGTTCACGACCGCTGTGCGCGCCACTGTGAAGGGCAACATTGCGGTGGCGATCGTGCAGGGCGCGCTTGGTAGCCTGATCTTCTGGATCCTCGGCATCGAGGGCGTGCTGCTGTGGGGTGCGCTGATGGCCTTCCTGTCGCTGCTACCGGCGATTGGCGCGGGGCTGGTGTGGGCGCCGGCCGCGGTCTATTTCGCGGTCACCGGGCAGATCTGGAAGTGTATGATCCTGGTGGCCTTCTGTGTCGGCGTGATCGGCTTGGTTGACAACCTGCTGCGCCCGATCCTGGTCGGCAAGGATACAAAAATGTCCGACTGGGTAGTGCTAATCTCCACACTCGGCGGCATGGCACTGTTCGGCATCAACGGCTTCGTGATCGGGCCGCTGGTAGCCGCGCTGTTCATGGCGAGCTGGGACATCTTCATGCGCACCGACCAGAAGAACGGCTGAGGCGGCGGCATATGCCCAGCCATGATGGGCCAGAAACGCCCAGGGCACATGGAAAAGCATTGTTTCACAATGATCCGCAACTCGCGATTTTGCCATTGGAAAATTGTCCCTCATGTCGGCGTTGTTGCATAAATCGAGCGAGATCCATTGACGTTTACGCGCAACGGTCGCGGGGGCCAGCCCCCCATCAAGTCAGATTCCAGAGTAACTGCCTAATTTTTCAAGAAAATGCGCAAGGACATACACAAGACAGGTGAGCAGAAGGTACGCTACCGTGTCAGGAATTGGACGGCCTATAATGCAGGCCTGATCAACCGGGGGAACGTGACGATATGGATAGATGAAGCCGTCCTCGCCAGAATACCCGACGCCATACCCACACGTGGTCACCCGTGTTTATACGGCGATACGCTGATTCAGGCATTACTTGGCGTGAAGACTGTCTATCGACTGACGTTGCGCGTCCTGCAAGGTTTCACCCAAAGTCTGTGTGATCTGGCCTTCCAGAGCTTGCCGGTGCCGAATTACACCACGCTCTGTCGCCGGGCAAAAACGCTTGATGTCGAACTGCCGATCCTTCGTGACAATGAACCGATCCATCTGGTTGTCGACAGCACCGGTCTGAAGGTCTATGGAGAAGGTGAATGGAAGGTGCGCCAGCACGGCTATTCGAAGCGGCGCACGTGGCGTACAGTCCATCTCGCGCTCAACGCGAATACGGGTCAAGTGCATGCCGCGCTAATGACGAATCAGAATGTGGCTGACGGTGACGCTCTGGCCAAGTTATTCGGCCAGATTCCACGCGAAGAACAAATCGATCTCATCGGCGGTGATAGTGCCTACGACACAAAGCCATGCCATGCGGCCATTGCTGCACGCAGTGCTATTCCTTCGATTCCGCCACGCGAGGGTGCCGTTCATTGGCCAGCGGATATGCCCGGTGCGGCGTGGCGTAATGGCGCAGTTGATGCAATTGCCCGTGACGGTCGTCGAGAATGGAAGCAAGACAGTGGCTACCACCGGCGATCGCTTGCCGAGAATGCGATGTATCGGTTCAAGACCCTCACCGGCAACTGTCTCTGGGCGCGTCACATTGCCGCGCAGGCGACCGAGGTCTCCATTCGCGTCGGCGTCATCAACCGTATGGCGGACCTCGCTCGTCCGCAATCCGTTCGTATCGCCTGAAATTATTCCCGTCGATGTCACTGCGTCCTCACTCGCGATTTATGCAACAACGCCTGACAGAGGCGACAACTACCTTGACACGCGCCGATTCATGGACCAACATGGAAAAAACTCTTGCCAAGCAGGTGGCGATCGTGACCGGTGCCTCGCGCGGTATCGGTCGGGCGATTGCGCTGGAGCTCGCGCGCCAGGGCGCCACGGCGATCAGCACGGCGACCAGTGAAGCCGGTGCCCGGAGCATCGGCGTGGCGCTGGTTGAAGCTGGTCTGTCCGGTCGCGGTGCGGTGCTCGACGTTAACAACGCGGCCTCAGTCGAAGCGCTGATCGATTCGACCGTCCAGGAGTTCGGACGTCTCGACATCCTCGTCAATAACGCTGGCATCACGCAGGATCAGCTCGCGATGCGCATGAAGGACGACGATTGGGATGCGGTAATCGACACCAACCTGAAGTCGGTGTTCCGCTTCTCGCGCTGCGTGCTGCGCCCGATGATGAAGGCCCGTAGCGGGCGCATCATCAACATCACCTCGGTGGTCGGCTCGCTCGGCAACCCGGGCCAGGCTAACTACGCGGCCGCCAAAGCCGGCGTGGCTGGCTTCACGCGCGTGCTGGCGCGTGAGATCAGCAGCCGCGGCATCACCGTCAACTGCGTGGCCCCCGGCTTCATTGACACCGACATGACCAAGTCTCTGCCCGAGGAACAACAAGCCGCGCTGAAAACCCAGATTCCGCTCGGGCGCCTTGGAAGCACCGACGATATCGCCCATGCTGTCGCGTTCCTCGCGTCGCCGCTTGCTGGGTATATCACTGGCACAACGCTGCATGTGAACGGCGGTATGTACATGTCGTAATGACATTCGTTGACAGCGTTGTTGGGCGTTATTGCATAAATCTATTGCATAAATCGAGCGTGAGATGGACTTTACGCCACGTGCGCCGCTTCGAGTAGCCGTGCTGGCGTACCTTCCATTCACCTTTTCCATAGACCTTCAGACCGGTGCTATCGACCACGAGGTGGATAGGTTCGCTGGCGCGAAGGATTGGAAGTTCGATATCGAGCGTTTTTGCCCGGCGACAGAGTGTGGTGTAATTCGGCACCGGAAAGCCCCGGAAGACCAGAGCGCGCCGGCTTTTGGTGAAACCTTGCAGGGGGCCGCGCACCGTCAGTCGATAGACGATCTTCACGCCAAGTAATTTGAATCAGCGTATCGCCCCGTACAGACTGGAGTATGGCGTTGGGTATTCTGGAAAGGATGGCTTTATCTATTCATATTGAAGCGTTCGCCCGGTTGATCAGGCCTGCATTATAGGCCGCCCAATTCCTGACACGGTGGCGTACCTTCGGCTCACCTGTCTTGTGTACCTTGCGCATTTTCTTGGCAAAAATGCGCGTTGTTGCATAAATCGAGCGTGAGGACGCAATGTATCGACGGGCATACTTTCAGGTGATACGAATGGATTGCGGACGAGCGAGGTCCGACATGCGGTTAATTACGCTGACGCGAACGGCGATCTCGGTCGCCTACGGAGTCGATGTGACGCGCCCAGAGACAGGTGCTGGTGAGCGTCTTGAACCGATACATCGCATTTTCAGTAAGCGATTGCCGGTGGGGTCGCCACTGTCTTTCTTCCATTCTCGAAGATCACCGTCACGGGCTGCATCAACCGCGCTGTTACGCCCTTCCCCCGCCGCACCGGGCATATCCGCTGGCCAATGAGCGGCACCAGCGCGTGGAGGAATTGAAGAAACAGCACTGCGTGCTGCAATGGCCGCATGGTATGGCTTGGCGTTGTAGGCACCGTCGTCGACGATGAGATCGATCTGTGCGTCGCGCGGAATCTGGTCGAGCAACTTGGCCAGAGAGCGTCACCGGCAGCCATATCCTGATGCGTCATCAGCGCGGCATGCACTTGACCCGTATTCGCGTTGAGCGCAAAGCTGGGCTGTGCACCTCGTTCGCCGCTTCGAGTAGCCGCGCGCTGGCAGCACCTTCTATTCACCTTCGCCATAGGTTTTTAGACCGGTGCTGTCGACAACCAGATGGATCGGTTCATTGTCACGAAGGATCGGCAGTTCGACATCAAGCGTTTTTGCCCGGCGACAGAGCCTGATGTAATTCGGCACCAGCAAGATCGGGAAGGCTAGATCGTGCAGACTTTGGGTAAAACCTTGCAGGGGGCCGCACAGCAGCAGTCGATAGACGGTTCTTCACGCCAAGTAATGCCTGAATCAGCGTATCGCCATAAAGACGCGGGCGAGCACGCGTGGGTATGGCATCGGGTATTCTGGAAAGGACGGCTTCATCTATCCATATCCTCACGTTCCCCAGTTGATGGGGCCTGCATTATTAATCCGCAATGCGTGATTTTAAAATTGGAAAATCGACCCTCATGTGAGGGAGATGGAAAAAAGAGATATGAGATCGCTTCCTCGTGAGGCACGTGAAGAGCGGCGACGTCAGGTGATCAACCTGCGCACGCGCGGCTGGACCTACGAAGAGATTGCCAAGCATACGAACCTGTCGCGCACTGGTGTGTTCGATATTTGCAAACGCTACGCCCGCGAAGGTGCGGCTGGATTGCGTGACAAGCCGAGCGGCGGAGCAGTGAACCCACGCCGTGCCCTAAGTGAGCAGCAAGAAGTGGAAATTCGCGCGCTGTTACGCGATCAGATGCCGGACCAGTTGAAGATGTCGTTTGCGTTGTGGACGCGACATGCCCTGCGGGAGTTGATCCGGAAGCGATGCGGTTTGACGCTGACGCTGCAGGGTGTCGGCCTGTATCTGGCGCGCTGGGGTTTCACGCCGCAAAAGCCGATGAAACGCGCCTACGAGCAGCAATCGGAAGCGGTGCAGGCATGGCTGAACGAGACGTACCCGGAGATTTCACGCCGGGCCATAGCTGAAGGCGCGGAGATCCAGTGGGGCGACGAAACGGGGCTCCGCTCGCACGATGTTCGAGGCCGCTCCTACGCGCCGATTGGCAAGACGCCCGAGCGACGCGTGGCGAGTCGACGCGAAGGTCTTTCGGTGATGTCGTCGGTGACGAACCGTGGCCAGGTGCGCTGGAAAGTCTTCGAGGGTGCGATGAACGCCGACATTCTGCTCGATTTCCTGAAGCGGCTGATTAAAGACATGCGCAGCAAGAAGGTGTTTCTGATTCTTGACAACCTGAAGGTTCATCACGCCAAACCGGTCACGGCGTGGTTGGCCGAGCACGGCGACGAGATCGAAGTGTTCTACCTGCCGTCGTACAGCCAGGAACTGAATCCCGACGAGATGCTCAATGCTGACCTGAAGGCGAACGTGATGAAATAGGCTCTGGGGCGTTGTTGCATAAATCGAGCGCGAGGACGGAATGGGGTAACGCGCTCGATTTATGCAACAACGCCCCAGCGGGATGATTTCCAATTTCAAGATTACGAATTGTGGATCAATAACCAGCGGTGTGTTGCACTTCACTCCTGAAACCGCCGCGCCAAAATTTCCAGATGACCTATCAAGTTCTCGCCCGCAAGTGGCGTCCGAAGGATTTTGCTGCGCTTGTCGGCCAGGAGCACGTCGTCAGAGCGCTCACGCACGCGCTCGACGGTGGGCGTTTGCATCACGCCTATCTAATTACAGGTACGCGCGGCGTTGGCAAGACCACGCTGTCCCGGATCTTTGCTAAGGCGCTCAATTGCGAGACCCGAATCACCTCGCAACCCTGCGGCGTCTGCCGTGCCTGCCGTGAAATCGACGAGGGGCGTTTCGTCGACTACGTCGAGATGGACGCGGCGAGCAATCGTGGCGTCGACGAAATGGTTGCGCTGCTCGAACGCGCCGTGTACGCTCCTGTCAATGCACGCTTCAAGGTCTACATGATCGACGAAGTGCACATGTTGACGAACCACGCGTTCAACGCGATGCTCAAGACGTTGGAGGAGCCGTCGCCTCACGTCAAGTTCATCCTCGCCACCACCGATCCGCAAAAGATTCCCGTCACCGTGCTCTCGCGCTGTCTTCAGTTCAATCTGAAGCAGATGCCGACCGGACATATCGTCATGCAACTCGAGCGGATCCTCGTCGAGGAGAAGGTCGTCTTCGAGCTGCAGGCGCTGCGACTGCTCGCGCGCGCCGCGCAGGGCAGCATGCGCGATGCGCTGTCGCTGACCGACCAGGCGATCTCCTATTCGGCCAACGAGGTCACCGAGGCGGCTGTCTCGCGCATGCTTGGCGCGCTCGACCAGACCTACATGGTGCGTCTACTCAATGCGCTCGTAGCGTTCGATGGTTTGGAAATCCTGACGATCGCCGACGAGATGGCGCTGCGCAGCCTGTCGTTCTCGACCGCCCTGCAAGACCTAGCCGGCGTGTTGCATCGGATCGCCTGGGCGCAGTTCGCGCCGGAATCGGTGCTCGACGAGTGGCCCGAGGCTGTCGATTTGCGTCGTTTCGCGGACTTGCTGAGCCCCGAGCAAGTGCAGCTCTATTACCAGATCGCGACAGTGGGGCGTGGCGAGATGGGGCTCGCACCCGATGAATACGCCGGCTTTACTATGACCCTGCTGCGCATGCTCGCCTTCGAACCAGCCGGGCTAGGCGGTGGCGGGGCGGTGCCTGGCATGTCTCCGGTCGTGGCGGGCAACCGGCGCGCTACGACGGTGCCTTCCGGTGCAGCAGAGGGGACGCGCGCCACCGCCCCGGCGCAGCCGAAGCCGCCAGTATCCGAGGTGCCCACCGTGCCCGTCGAAGCCGCTGCGTCCAGCGAGCCAGTGCCGAGCGTCGCGCCAACAACCGAACCACGTATCGAGCTAGCACAAGAATCGACCAATATTCCAGTGTTCCCCCTAGCCGCCCAGGTAGACGTGGCCCCGATCGCCACCCAAATCCATGCTGTAGCTGAGCCGGTGGCGATCGAGCCTTCCGAACCGAAATCCGAGCAGGCGGCACCGGTCGAATCTGTCGCACCGGTCGCGGCACCAATCGCAAGCCAGTCGGTCCTAGCAGCCAAGCGCCCTGCGCCGACACGCGCAAGCGGTGCCGCCGGCGCGCTGGACGTGCTGCGCAGCCGAGGCATTCGGCGCGTGTCTTCCGCCTCCGATCGCGAGCGGGCAGCAGCGCCGAAACAGGTCACTCCGGTACCTAAGGCTTCCGCGTCCGCGCCGCCGGTCAACGTGCTGACGCCGCATCCGTGTCCCATGCCGACCGCCGCGGCATCACAACCAGCCTGTGCGTCGTCGCCGGATCTCTTGGTGCCGCCGTCCTGGGATGACATCTCGCCCGAAGATTACCTGCCGGTTTCGGTCGACGACAATTATGTCCCGCCGCCTGACAACGGCTACATTCCCGTCTTCGACAGCGGTCGCACCCACATGCGCGTGCCCCCGCAGTCGGCACCAGCTCTGGTCGACACGCGACCGTTGCCGCCTGCCGTTCGGCGCGACGCGATCGGTTACCAGGGTGAATGTCCGCAGTTAGCCGCGAGCCTGTCGCTCAAAGATGTAGCCTACCCGTCGCTCGCCTTCAACAGTGAGCTGCCCTCGCTCGAGGGCGGCGCGCTGACACTGGCGTTGCCAGTGCCGCAATACGCCGATGTCGAGCAGGTCGTCAAGCCGAACGCCGCGCTTGCCGAGAACCTCGGCAAGCCGGTCGAGCTAAGCGTCGAGGGCGACCCGTCGCGTCATACTGCGACCGTGCTCGACGCGGTCGAGCGCGCCAGGTGCCAGCGCGAGGCCGCGCAGGAGATCGGCGCCGATCCCTTCGTCCAGCAACTGATCCACGATTTTGGCGCGCGCATCGTCGAGGGCTCCGTGAAACCGGTCGACGCAGACGGCGCCAACGACGCGCTCACGCGGCGTTGTTGCATAAATCGAGCGTGAAGACACAAGGGCATCGACGGGGCGTTCGTTGCATAAATCGAGCCAGATCCGTTGACGTTTACGCGCGACGATCGCGGGGCCAGCCTCCTATCAAGTCAGATTCCAGAGTAACTGCCTAATTTTTGCCAAGAAAATGCGCAAGGACATGCACGAGAAAGGTGGGCCGTACGCTACCCGTGTCAGGAATTGGGCGGCCTATAATGAAGGCCTGATCAACCGGGGGAACATAACAATATGGATAGATGAAGCCGTCCTTGCCAGAATACCCGCCAGAATACCCAACGCCATACCCACACGTGGTCCGCCCGTGTTTGCACGGCGATGCGCTGATTCAGGCATTACTTGGCGTGAAGACCGTCTATCGGCTGACGTTGCGCGCCCTGCAAGGTTTCACCCAAAGTCTGCGCGCTCTGGCCTTCCAGAGCTTTCCGGTGCCAAATTACGCCACGCTCGATTTATGCAACAACGCCCCAGCAGCTGTGCTTGCTCGGCAAAGCCGACGTGCAGTGCTCTTCGTGGTCCTGCTTGCCGAAAACCTCTTCAAACGTGGCTTGGACATGGCGATCGGCTTTCTTGGTAGGCTTTATCTGGGCGGTTTTCCTATTCGGGCGATTGGTTCTGGAAACCTGAGTCTCTTAGCTCCCCACGGGAACCACCGCCTTCAACTCCGTTTTGGACACCGCCGCCCGGCGCGAATGGCGCCACGCCGTCTGCAGTTTTCACCGCCGGATGATGCTCGCGGATGAATTCGCGCAACTGCGGGTAGATGATGGTGCGCCAGCGGCGGCCAGAGAAGATCCCGTAATGGCCGCATTTCTCGGCCGTAAGGCTGCGGCGGTACTCACCGGGAATGCCGGTGCAGAGTTCTTGCGCAACGTGGGTCTGGCCGCTTCCGGAAATGTCGTCAAGTTCGCCTTCGATCGTCATCAGCGCAGTGGCCTTGATGGCGGCCGGCTTCACGCGCTTGCCGCGCACTTCCCAGGTGCCCTCGGCCAGGCTGAACTCTTGGAACACAATACGGATTGTGTCCAGGTAGTACTCGGCGGCCATGTCTAGCACGGCGTTGTACTCGTCGTAGAAGCGACGGTGCGCCTCGGCGTCGTCTTCATCACCGCGCAGCAGGCTCTGGTAAAAATCCCAGTGCGATTGCGCGTGGCGTTCTGGGTTCATCGCCACAAAACCAGTGTGCTGCAAGAAGCCCGGATAGACCTGTCGGCCTTCGCCTGGGTAGTTGGCCGGCACTGTCTGGATAACATTGTTCTCGAACCAGGTCATCGAGTGATTGGTAGCCAGCGAGTTCACTGAGGTCGGGCTCTTGCGCGCGTCGATCGGGCCGCCGACCATCGTCATTGTCAGCGGGGTATCCTCGCCGCAGTTCGCCATCAGTGAGATCGCCGCCAGCACCGGCACCGTAGGCTGGCAGACCGAGATCACGTGCAGGTTGCGCGCGCCGATGTGGCGGATGAATTCCTGGATATAGTCGACGTAGTTATCGAGATGGAAAGAGCCCACCTCGACCGGCACCATGCGCGCGTCGATCCAGTCGGTGATGTAGACCTTGTGATCCTGCAGCAGGGTGCGTACGGTGTCACGCAGCAGCGTGGAATGGTGGCCTGACAGAGGCGCGCAGACCAGCACCACCGGCTCTTCCTTGAGTTGCCCCACTGCGGCGGAATCGTCCGCATAGCGCTTGAAGCGCATCAGGCGGCAGAACGGCTTCTCAATGATGCTCTGCTCGACGATCGGGATCCGGTGACCATCCTTCTCGATCTGGTGCAGGTTGAACTCGGGTTTTTCATAATCTTTACCGAGTCGATACATCAATTCATAGGCGGCAGCCCAGCGCGTGGCCCCGGGCATCAGAGAGAGCGGACTGGACGGATTTGCGAAGGATTTCGAGGCTGCCTGGGCCCAGGCAGTCAGTGGACTCAGCAGCGCCCGCTGAAACTCGTGCATCTGGTAAAGCATGGAGAAGGCTCCTGAGGGGAGGACGTCGCGGAGCGTTCGAGGCGGCAGCGCGCAGTGGGGTCCAGGTCTGGGGGTCGGACCGCGCGAGCGACCGGCCAGTCGCGTCGATCATAGGCGTTGTTGCATAAATTGAGCGCGAGGACGCAATGGCATCGACGGGCATAATTTCAGGCGATACGAAAGAATTTCGGACGAGCGAAGTCCGCAATCTTTTCCCTTGCGTCCTCGCGCTCAATTTATGCAACAACGCCTCTTCCATTCTCGACGACCGTCACGGGCAATTGCATCAACCGCGCCATTACGCCACGCCGCACCGGGCATATCCGCTGGCCAATGAACGGCACCCTCGCGTGGTGGAATCGAAGGAATAGCACTGCGTGCAGCAATGGCCGCACGGCATGGCTTGGTGTCGTAGGCACCATCACCGCCGATGACATCAATTTGTTCTTCGCGTGGAATCTGGTCGAGCAACTTGGCCAGAGCGTCACCGTCAGCCACATTCTGATTCGTCATTAGCGCGGCATGCCACTTGACCCGTATTCGCGTTGAGCGCGAGATGGACTTTACGCCACGTGCGCCGCTTCGAGTAGCCGTGCTGGCGCACCCCTTCCATTCACCTTCGCCATAGACCTTCAGACCGGTGCTGTAGACAACCAGATGGATCGGTTCATTGTCACGAAGGATCGGCAGTTCGACATCAAGCGTTTTTGCCCGGCGACAGAGCGTAGTGTAATTCGGCACCGGCAAGCTCGGGAAGGTCAGATCGCGCAGACTTTGGGTGAAACCTTGCAGGGCGCGCAACGTCAGTCGATAGACGGTCTTCACGCCAAGTAATGCCTGAATCAGCGTATCGCCGTATAGACATGGGCGACCACGTGTGGGTATGGCGTCGGGTATTCTGGCAAGGACGGCTTCATCTATCCATATCCTCACGTTCCCCCGGTTGATCAGCCCTGCATTATAGGCTTCCCAATTTCTGACATGGTAGCGTGCCTTCGGCTCACTTGTCTTGTGTATGTCTTTGCGCATTTTTTGGAAAAAATTAGGCAGTTACTCGGAAATCTGACTTGATAGGGGGCTGGCCGGCGGGCGTTGCGCGTAAACGTCAACGGCTTTCGCTCGATTTATGCAACAACGCCACATTTTCCATCTGGGCACATCGATGCCGTTGGCCCCTGACGATCCACCTTCCTTTGCTTCCCCGTTCACGGGGGGGGCGTGTTCATTTCATTGCTTTCCCGCGCTCGCGCGGGAACGGACCAGGCCACCGCGTCGTGCGGATGCAGGCTTTCCAGGTGGCGCACGTACACGTGTGCGCCCCCGAGGCCGGCCAGAGCCGCCTCGATACGGCGCGCCGCATCCTCGACGAACATTAGGTTGGCGCCGTTCAGCGCTGCGAAGGCCTGTTCGTCGGCACGCTTGACCGCCGTCTGGACCGGTGTGGCGACGGCCGCCTCGATACGAGCGATCAGCGAGAGCAAGCCGAAATCATGCGCATCGGGGGCTATCTCGATACTCACCTCGGCCTCGCTGCGCTGGCTGTGCGGCGTGGCCAGCGTGGCATGACGCTTCAGCCATGCGACGACGTCCCCCGGATCGATCGCCTCCCGGGTCTCGAAGTCCTTGAGGAAGGCCTGCTCGACCAACTGCCCCGATAGCGCCGCGGAGCATGGGCAAGTCGACGAATAAGCAACCGTGACGCGCGCATGCAGGCTCGGGCAACCGTCGATCAGCGACGCGGCAATGCGCACCGGGTAGGCTTTCCAGCCTGACAAACCCTCGGTGACTAGGGCTGGGCGGCGCGTCAGCAGTTCGGCATTCAGGCGCAGGCGCGCATTGCGGCTGTCGCAGTCGCGGTGGCTGTCGACCATGGCTTGCAGCAGCGTAACCAGGCCGGAGGACGACAGAGCTGTATCGTGCCCGAGCGTGTCGAGCAGGCGATAGAGTCGAGACATGTGTATGCCCTTGACCTGCGGGGCGGGCAGATCGACCTGCACGTCGGCGCGGGCGTGCAGGGCACGCCGATAGCCGGGCTCGTCGATCGTGATGGGAAGGTCGATCTGTTGCATGCCGACCCAGGCCAGCGGGCTCAGGTTTGGCGCGAGGTCGGTCAGGGAGACGTCAGGAAGGGCTGCGTTCATGCTTTCGGTTCGGTGGAGATGCGCCCCCCACTCGATCTGGAGCAAGGAGCGCTGGTTCGATCAGGGTCAGTCTGAAAATGGACTGGCCAAGTAGTCCAGACGGACGGACCGCGGGACATTGCCTCTTTGCTGAGCAGACAGGCATTGAGCCGGGCGCGCATTGAGACCTCGTCGATATCCATGCCGATCAGCACCAGTTCCTGCCGCACGTCGCCCACGTGCTCGTCCCACTTGGCGTGGATCGTGGCGCTCGCCTCGCGGGGTCTTTCAGACAGCGCTCCTCGGGCAACGCGGCCCACACCAGCAGTAGCCGACCGGGCCGTGGCGCGCCACGGTGGCACCCGCCTGCGACCAGCTTGCCGGCCAAGGGTTGGATAGCTCTAGCCAGCCAGAAGAAGCCCTTCGAGCGCACCACGCTGGACCATTCGCTGCCGATCAAGTCGTGGAAGCGTTGCGAGTGAAACGGGCGCCGCGCGATAGACGAAGCTGCGGATGCCGTATTCGTCGGTCCCAGGCGTGTAGATGCCGTACATTTCCTGCGGCCAGCGGGTGCCTTCGAGGCTTCATTGAAACCGAACAGGCCGGTGCCGAGCACGCGGTTAAGCGGCATCTTGCCGAACTCGGCCAGTTTGATGCGCGCATGCCGGTTCCAGGCCGTGCAGGATCACCATCAGGTGCTCACACTTGACAGTGCTGCACAAGGTTCTCGACCTTGTTCAACACGATGACGTCGCAGAACTCAATCTGCTCGATCAGCAGGTCGACCATGGTGCGCCGGTCTTCCTTGCCCAGTAATTCGCTGCGTGATTGCAGGCTGGCGTGCGAGCTGTAGTCGAGCAGGAAGTTGTATTCGTCCACTACACTACCGTAACCATGGTCTCGAGCTGGGTGCTCTCGTTGAGGCTACGACCGTTCTCGCCCTCAAAGGTAAAAGTCTCGACCATCGACAGCGGCTCGGAGAGATGCCGGTCGACTCAATCACGATCTGGTCGAGGCGTGGCATCGTTGCATAAATTGAGCGTAAGGACGCAATGGCATTGCGTCCTCACGCTCAATTTATGCAACGATGCCTTCCGGAAGATATAACTGCAGGTAGAACACCTCGATTTTGTCGAGGTGCTTCGGCCAACCACGCCTTGATCAGTTTGGCGTGGCGTTGTTGCATAAATCGAACGTGAGGACGCCATGGCATCGGACGGGCATAATTCAGGCGATACGAACGGATTGCGGACGAGCGAGGTCCGCCATGCGGTTGATGACGCCGACGCGAACGGCGACTTCGGTCGCCTGCGCGGCGATGTGACGCGCCCAGAGACAGTGGCCGGTGAGGGTCTTGAACCGATACATCGCATTCTCGGCAAGCGATCGCCGGTGGTAGCCACTGTGTTGCTTCCATTCTCGACGACCGTCACGGGCAATTGCATCAACCGCGCCATTACGCCACGCCGCACCGGGCATATCCGCTGGCCAATGAGCGGCACCCTCGCGTGGCGGAATCGAAGGAATAGCACTGCGTGCAGCAATGGCCGCATAGCATGGCTTGGTGTCGTAGGCACCGTCACCGCCGATGACATCGATTTGTTCTTCGCGTGGAATCTGGTCGAGCAACTTGGCCAGAGCGTCACCGTCAGCCACATTCTGATTCGTCATTAGCGCGGCATGCACTTGACCTGTATTCGCGTTGAGCGCGAGATGGACTTTACGCCACGTGCGCCGCTTCGAGTAGCCGTTCTGGCGCACCTTCCATTCACCTTCTCCATAGACCTTCAGACCGGTGCTGTCGACAACCAGATGGATCGGTTCATTGTCACGAAGGATCGGCAGTTCGACATCAAGCGTTGTTGCCCGGCGACAGAGCGTGGTGTAATTCGGCACCGGCAAGCTCGGGAAGGCCAAATCGCGCAGACTTTGGGTGAAACCTTGCAGGGCGCGCAAGGTCAGTCGATAGACGGTCTTCACGCCAAGTAATGCCTGAATCAGCGTATCGCCGTATAGACACGGGCGACCACGTGTGGGTATGGCATCGGGTATTCTGGCAAGGATGGCTTCATCTATCCATATTGTTACGTTCCCCCGGTTGATCAGGCCTTCATTATAGGCCGCCCAATTCCTGACACGGTAGCGTGCCTTCGGCTCACCTGTCTTGTGTATGTCCTTGCGCATTTTCTTGGAAAAAAATAGGCAGTTACTCTGGAATCTGACTTGATAGGGATCTGGCCCCGAGACTGTTGTGCGTAAACATCAATGGATCTCGCTCGATTTATGCAACAACGCCGTTTGGCGTGATGAACCTTCAGGTTGTCGAGAATCAGAAACACCTTCTTGCTGCGCATGTCCTTGATTCGCCTCTTCAGGAAGTCGAGCAGGATGTATGCGTTCATCCCCTCCTCAAATACCTTCCAACGCACCTGGCCGCTGCCTGTCACCGTCAATATCACCGACAGGCCTTCGCGTCAGCTCGCCACGCGCCGCTCAGCTTGTCCCGCAATCCAGCCGCACCTTCACGGGTGTAGAGCTTGCAAATATCGCACGCGCCCGTGCGCGACAGGTTCGTATGCTCGGCAATCTCGTCATAGATCCAGCAGCGCGCGCCGGTTGCGCACCTGACGTCGCCGCTCTGCACGTGCCTCGCGAGGAAGCGATCTCATGTCGCGTTTTTCCATTTCCCCCACATAAAGATCGATTTGCTAATTTCAAAATCCGAGAATTGCGGATCAATAGCGCGGCGAGAGCCACGGGGCGACCGGTGCGGCGCGCTCGTTCGAGGCCGGCGTAGCCAGGTCGCTGCCGTTCCGGTCCACCGGCAAGCGCACGGTGCGCGTCGAGCCGTTGCCGAGCGGGAAGTCGGCCAGCGCCGAACGGGCCAGATAGGGCATCGCCGTCACTAGTAAACCACCGCCGTCCGAATTGCGCGCGCTGACGTTGTAGACCTCGCGACCGCTACCGCGCTCGGTGATGCGGATTGTCAGTGAGCGCTCGTAGACGCGGTAGGTCTGCACATAACCGGTCGAGAACGGGCCCCAGGCCGCGACACCCCGCCAGTAAAGGCCAGACTCGATCCAAGGATCGTAGTAGATTCGCTGCGGCACGTTCACCAGGTCGCCCTTGATGCCGTAGGTCAGTGCTACCAAGTAGCGCGCCTGGTCGACCGGAACGCGCCGGAACAAAAGCGTCGACAGTTCGTTGGCGACGATGTTTTCGTAGGTTACCTGCTCCAAACTATTCTGCTCGTCCTGGCCGCGCGTGAAAGCGTAGGTACGGGTCGCGTCGCTGCCGCTCCAGTCAGAGAAGGCAGTGACCTGGGTGCTCACATAGCTCGCGCAGCCCGACAGCAGCACGACACAAGCGCTCGCGAGCCACAGGGCGGCGCGGAACGTACGATTCGCTTTCATCTGGGACCTCGTATGCGATAACGCCCGGCGGGCGCACCGAAATCATGCGTCACGCGCCGCCCAGCCCGCCTGGGACATTCCAGGCATACTGGGTAGACCTGCCTGGCGGCAGAAAGTTCGCTCAACGCAATATCCGATCCCTTTGTACAATGCAATGCACGCACGCGCCCGTCACGAGCGGGAAGGCGTACTTCCCGATTTAAGAACTCCTACGCTCACGCACGACATCATGTTCGATACCGCCGCCGCCCAATCCACCGTGATCCGCCGCACCGACTACACGCCGCCCGCGTTTCTCATCGAGAGCGTCGAGCTCGAATTCGACCTGGTGCCCGAGTGCACCGTGGTGCGCAACACCATGCGCGTGTGCCGCAATCCAGACGCCGCGCCCACACCGCACCTCGAACTGCTCGGCGAATCGCTGGAATTCATCGCCGCGCGCGTAAACGGTCAGCCGGTGGATGCGGTGCGCGTACACGAACACGGTCTAACGGTCGAGAACCTTCCAGACACCTTCGAGCTGTCGATAGACAGTACCTGCGCGCCGGCCGGCAACGCCACGCTGTCGGGCCTTTATGTGTCGAGTGGTAACTTCTTTACGCAGTGCGAGGCCGAAGGCTTTCGCCGCATCACCTACTTCCTCGACCGCCCTGACGTGATGTCGATCTATACGGTCACGCTGCGCACCGACAAGAGCGACTACCCTGTTCTGCTGTCAAACGGTAACCTGGTTGATTCGGGCGAGCTGTCTGAGGGCCGTCACTTCGCTAAGTGGGAAGATCCGTTCCGCAAGCCGAGCTACCTGTTCGCGCTGGTGGCAGGCAAGCTGGTCTCGATCGAAGAGACCATCACGGTTGCCTCCGGCGCGAAGAAGCTGCTGCAGCTCTGGGTCGAGCCGCATGACCTCGATAAGACCCGTCACGCGATGGATTCACTAATCCACTCGATCTACTGGGACGAGCAACGCTTCGGCCTCGAGCTCGATCTCGACCGCTTCATGATCGTTGCGGTCGGCGATTTCACTATGGGCGCAATGGAGAACAAGGGGCTCAACATCTTCAACACGAAGTATGTGTTGGCGAATCCAGAGACGGCCACCGATGTCGACTTCGCCAATATCGAGGCGGTGGTTGGCCACGAGTATTTTCACAACTGGACCGGCAACCGCGTGACCTGCCGCGACTGGTTCCAGCTGAGCCTGAAGGAAGGCCTGACGGTGTTCCGCGACCAGGAGTTCTCGGCCGACATGTCGGTCGTCAAGGTCGACGACCTGGTCGCGCGCGCGGTCAAGCGTATCGAGGACGTGCGCGTGCTGCGCCAGTTACAGTTTGCAGAGGACGCTGGCCCGATGGCGCATCCGGTGCGCCCAGAGAGTTATGTCGAGATCCACAACTTCTACACGATGACGGTCTATGAAAAAGGTGCGGAAGTTGTGCGGATGTACCAGACCCTGTTCGGTCGAGACGGCTTCCGGCGCGGCATGGATCTCTACTTCGAGCGCCACGACGGCCAGGCCGTCACCTGCGACGACTTCCGTCACGCGATGGCCGATGCCAACGGTCGCGACCTAGCGCAGTTCGAGCGCTGGTACAGCCAGGCCGGCACGCCAAGCGTGACTGTGAAAACCGCCTATGAAGCCGCCGAAAGGCGCTACACGGTGACGCTGCGCCAGGGTTACGGAGAGGCTTCTCCGGTCGCGCGCGAGACCCAAACCGGGCCGCTGTTGATCCCGTTCGCGATCGGCCTGATCGACCCCGACGGCCACGACCTGCCGCTACGCCTGGACGGCGAGGCCGCAGCCGGCACCACCACGCGCGTGCTGGAGCTGACCGATACCGAGGCTACGTATACCTTCGTCGAGGTGCCGGTCGCACCTCTGCCCTCGCTGCTGCGTAACTTCTCGGCACCGGTAATCGTCGAGTACGACTACCGCGAGGACGAGCTCGCCTTCCTACTGGCCCATGACAGCGATCCGTTCAACCGCTGGGAAGCCGGCCAGCGCCTGGTCACGCGTGCCCTGCTCACGCTTGCGGAGCAGGCCACCGCTGGTGCTGAACTCGCACTCGGCGACGCTTTCGTCGAAGCCTTTCGCCCCGTGCTGAGGGACGAAACACTCTCCCCCGCCTTCCGTGAACTCGCGCTGACCCTGCCCTCCGAGACTTATCTGGCCGACCAGATGCGCGAAGCAAACCCAGCCGCTGTGCACCGCGCGCGCCAGTTCGCGCGCGGTCGCCTGGCCCAGGCGCTGCGCGCCGAATGGCTGGCGATCTACGAGCGCCATCTCACGCCGGGCGCGTACGCGCCGACACCTGAGGCCGCTGGCCATCGCGCGCTGAAGAATCTCGCGCTAGCCTATTTGACCGAGCTGGAAGAACCCGCCGAGGCGGTCCGCCTCGCCACCGCGCAGTACGAGGGCGCCCACAACATGACTGACCGCGCCGCCGCGCTCGGCGCGCTGCTGTCGGCCTCGGTCGGATCGGCTTCCGCCGAGGTGCCGGCTCGTCAGGCGCTAGCCGATTTTTACCGGCGCTTCGAGAAGGAGGCGCTGGTGATCGACAAGTGGTTCTCGATGCAGGCTATGCGCCTCGGCACAGCGGAGCATCCGACGCTGGACACGGTGCGCGCACTGCTTGCACATCCGGCCTTCAACCTGAAGAACCCGAACCGGGCTCGCTCGCTGATTTTCGGCTTCTGCGCGGCCAATCCGGCGCAGTTCCATGCCACCAACGGCTCGGGTTATGTGTTCTGGGCCGATCAAGTGCTCGCGCTCGACACGCTAAACCCGCAGGTAGCCGCGCGCCTGGCGCGTTCGCTGGAAAACTGGCGCCGCTTCACCCCGGCTCTGCGCGAGCGCATGCGCGAGGCGCTCGAACGCGTCGAGACCGGTGCCAAGTCACGCGACGTGCGCGAGATTGTCGAGAAGGCGCTCGCCTGATGCGGCTCCTCCTCTCTTCGCCCAACATGCAGGAGGGTCGAGCCGCTCACGGGCAATTGCATCAACCGCGCCATTACGCGACGCCGCACCGGGCATATCCGCTGGCCAATGAACGGCACCCTCGCGTGGCGGAATCGAAGGAATAGCACTGCGTGCAGCAATGGCCGCATGGCATGGCTTGGTGTCGTAGGCACCGTCACCGCCGATGACATCGATTTGTTCTTCGCGTGGAATCTGGTCGAGCAACTTGGCCAGAGCGTCACCGTCAGCCACATTCTGATTCGTCATTAGCGCGGCATGCACTTGACCTGTATTCGCGTTGAGCGCGAGATGGACTTTACGCCACGTGCGCCGCTTCGAGTAGCCGTGCTGGCGCACCTTCCATTCACCTTCTCCATAGACCTTCAGACCGGTGCTGTCGACAACCAGATGGATCGGTTCATTGTCACGAAGGATCGGCAGTTCGACATCAAGCGTTTTTGCCCGGCGACAGAGCGTGGTGTAATTCGGCACCGGCAAGCTCGGGAAGGCCAAATCGCGCAGACTTTGGGTGAAACCTTGCAGGGCGCGCAAGGTCAGTCGATAGACGGTCTTCACGCCAAGTAATGCCTGAATCAGCGTATCGCCGTATACACACGGGCGACCACGTGTGGGTATGGCATCGGGCATTCTGGCAAGGACAGCTTCATCTATCCATATTGTTATGTTCCCCCGGTTGATCAGGTCTTCATGATAGGCCGCCAAATTCCTGACACGGTAGCGTGTCTTCGGCTTACCTGTCTTGTGTATGTCCTTGCGCATTTTCTTGGCAAAAAATAGGCAGTGACTCTGGAATCTGATTTGATAGGGGGCTGGCCCCGCGACCATTGCGCGTAAAAATCAACAGATCTCGCTCGATGTATGCAATAAGGCCATTTTAAGATCACGAATTGCGGATCAATATTGGGCATGCGCCTCCCGTTACTGCAGTGCCCAAGTTTAATAAATTGCCGAGAAAGTAAACAGCCCCGTCACGGTACAATTGAGAATTGGTCTTTTAGTTCTTCGACTGGTCGACCAGCTTATTCTTGGCGATCCAGGGCATCATCGCGCGCAGCTTCAAGCCAACCTGCTCGATCTGGTGCTCGGTCGTTAGGCGGCGGCACGATTGCAGCGTCGGGGCACCAGCCTTGTTCTCCAGGATGAAGCTCTTGGCGTATTCGCCGGTCTGGATGTCGCTCAGGATCGCCTTCATAGTCTTCTTGGTCTCTTCCGTGACAATGCACGGGCCCGTCATATACTCGCCGTACTCAGCATTGTTCGAAATCGAGTAGTTCATGTTGGCGATGCCGCCTTCATAAATCAAGTCGACGATCAGCTTGAGCTCGTGCAGGCACTCGAAGTAAGCCATTTCTGGCGCGTAGCCGGATTCGACCAGGGTTTCGAAACCAGCCTTGATCAGGGCGACGGTACCGCCACACAGCACGGCCTGCTCGCCGAATAGGTCGGTTTCGGTCTCTTCACGGAAGTTCGTCTCGATGATTCCGGCACGACCGCCGCCGTTGGTTGCCGCGTACGACAGGGCCACGTCCCGCGCTGCGCCCGACTTGTTCTGGGCGACCGCGATCAGGTGTGGCACGCCGCCGCCTTGCGAGTAGGTGCTGCGTACCGTGTGTCCCGGGGCCTTCGGAGCGATCATAATAACGTCCAGATCAGCGCGCGGGATCACCTGACCGTAGTGGACGTTGAAGCCGTGAGCGAAGGCCAGAGCTGCGCCCTGCTTGATGTTGGCGTGTACTTCCTTGGCGTAGACCTCGGCGATCTGCTCGTCGGGCAGCAGCATCATGACCACGTCGGCACCCTTTACCGCCTCGACGACTTCCTTGACCGCCAGGTCGGCGTTCTCGGCTTTGCTCCACGATACGCCACCCTTGCGAAGACCGACCGTCACGTTCACGCCGCTTTCCTTCAGGTTCAACGCGTGGGCGTGGCCTTGCGAGCCGTAGCCGATGATGGTGACTTGCTTGCCCTTGATGAGGGAGAGATCAGCGTCCTTTTCGTAAAAAACTTTCATGATGATTCCTTTCGGCGTTGTTGCATAAATCGAGCGCGAGGACGCAATGGCATCGGACGGGCATAATTCAGGCGATACGAACGGATTGCGGACGAGCGAGGTCCGCCATGCGGTTGATGACGCCGACGCGAACGGAGACCTCGGTCGCTTGCGCGGCGATGTGACGCGCCCAGAGACAGTGGCCGGTGAGGGTCTTGAACCGATACATCGCATTCTCGGCAAGCGATCGCCGGTGGTAGCCACTGTGTTGCTTCCATTCTCGACGACCGTCACGGGCAATTGCATCAACCGCGCCATTACGCCACGCCGCACCGGGCATATCCGCTGGCCAATGAGCGGCACCCTCGCGTGGCGGAATCGAAGGAATAGCACTGCGTGCAGCAATGGCCGCATGGCATGGCTTGGTGTCGTAGGCACCGTCACCGCCGATGACATCGATTTGTTCTTCGCGTGGAATCTGGTCGAGCAACTTGGCCAGAGCGTCACCGTCAGCCACATTCTGATTCGTCATTAGCGCGGCATGCACTTGACCTGTATTCGCGTTGAGCGCGAGATGGACTTTACGCCACGTGCGCCGCTTCGAGTAGCCGTGCTGGCGCACCTTCCATTCACCTTCTCCATAGACCTTCAGACCGGTGCTGTCGACAACCAGATGGATCGGTTCATTGTCACGAAGGATCGGCAGTTCGACATCAAGCGTTTTTGCCCGGCGACAGAGCGTGGTGTAATTCGGCACCGGCAAGCTCGGGAAGGCCAAATCGCGCAGACTTTGGGTGAAACCTTGCAGGGCGCGCAAGGTCAGTCGATAGACGGTCTTCACGCCAAGTAATGCCTGAATCAGCGTATCGCCGTATACACACGGGCGACCACGTGTGGGTATGGCATCGGGCATTCTGGCAAGGACGGCTTCATCTATCCATATTGTTACGTTCCCCCGGCTGATCAGGCCTTCATTATAGGCTGCCCAATTCCTGACACGGTAGCGTGCCTTCGGCTCACCTTTCTTGTGTATGTCCTTGCGCATTTTCTTGGCAAAAATTAGGCAGTTACTCTGGAATCTGACTTGATAGGAGGCTGGCCCCGCGACCGTTGCGCGTAAACGTCAACGGATCTCGCTCGATTTATGCAACAACGCCATTCCTTTCGCTAAATGCAGTGAGTTCATTTAATGAGTCAGGCTACTGGAGCCGCCGCATGGTGCGATTGGGCTGCGATGTCCGCAGGACTTCCTTCCGGTGCGTGAGGCGTTGTTGCATAAATCGAGTGTGAGGACGCAATGGCATCGACGGGCATAATTTCAGGCGATACGAACGGATTACGGACGAGCGAGGTCCGCCATACGGTTGATGACGCCGACGCGAACGGAGACCTCGGTCGCCTGCGAGTCGATGTGACGCGCCCAGCAACAGTTGCCGGTGAGGGTCTTGAACCGATACATCGCATTCTCGGCAAGCGATTGCCGGTGGTAGCCACTGTGTTGCTTCCATTCTCGACGACCGTCACGGACAATTGCATCAACCGCGCCATTACGCCACGCCGCACCGGGCATATCCGCTGGACAATGAACGGCACCCTCGCGTGGTGGAATCGAAGGAATAGCACTGCGTGCAGCAATGGCCGCATGGCATGGCTTGGTGTCGTAGGCACCATCACCGCCGATGACATCGATTTGTTCTTCGCGTGGAATCTGGTCGAGCAACTTGGCCAGAGCGTCCCCGTCAACCACATTCTGATTCGTCATTAGCGCGGCATGCACTTGACCCGTATTGGCGTTGAGCGCGAGATGGACTTTACGCCACGTGCGCCGCTTCGAGTAGCCGTGCTGGCGCACCTTCCATTCACCTTCTCCATAGACCTTCAGACCGGTGCTGTCGACAACCAGATGGATCGGTTCGTTGTCACGAAGGATCGGCAGTTTGACATCAAGCGTTTTTGCCCGGCGACAGAGCGTGGTGTAATTCGGCACCGGCAAGCTCTGGAAGGCCAGATCGCGCAGACTTTGGGTGAAACCTTGCAGGGCGCGCGCAACGTCAGTCGATAGACGGTCTTCACGCCAAGTAATGCCTGAATCAGCGTATCGCCGTATAGACATGGGCGACCACGTGTGGGTATGGCATCGTGTATTCTGGCAAGGACGGCTTCATTCTATCCATATTGTTACGTTCCCCCGGTTGATCAGGCCTGCATTATAGGCCGCCCAATTCCTGAAACGGTAGCGTGCCTTCGGCTCACCTGTCTTGTGTATGTCCTTGCGAATTTTCTTGGAAAAAATTAGGCAGTTACTCTGGAATCTGACTTTATAGGGGGCTGGCCGGCGAGCGTTGCGCGTAAACCGTTAACGGCTTTCGCTCGATTGATGCAACAACGCCGAACTGCCGGTCCTTCGTGACAATGAACCGATCCATCTGGTTGTCGACAGCACCGGTCTGAAGGTCTATGGAGAAGGTGAATGGAAGGTGCGCCAGCACGGCTACTCGAAGCGGCGCACGTGGCGTAAAGTCCATCTCGCGCTCAACGCGAATACAGGTCAAGTGCATGCCGCGCTCATGACGAATCAGAATGTGGCTGACGGTGACGCTCTGGCCCAGTTGCTCGACCAGATTCCACGCGAAGAACAAATCGATGTCATCGGCGGTGACGGTGCCTACGACACCAAGCCATGCCATGCGGCCATTGCTGCACGCAGTGCTATTCCTTCGATTCCGCCACGCGAGGGTGCCGCTCATTGGCCAGCGGATATGTCCGGTGCGGCGTGGCGTAATAACGCGGTTGATGCAATTGCCCGTGACGGTCGTCGAGAATGGAAGCAACACAGTGGCTACCACCGGCGATCGCTTGCCGAGAATGCGATGTATCGGTTCAAGACCCTCACCGGCCACTGTCTCTGGGCGCGTCACATCGCCGCGCAGGCGACCGAGGTCGCCGTTCGCGTCGGCGTCATCAACCGCATGGCGGACCTCGCTCGTCCGCAATCCGTTCGTATCGCCTGAATTATGCCCGTCCGATGCCATGGCGTCCTCACGTTCGATTTATGCGGCGTTGTTGCATAAATCGAGCGAGATCCGTTGACGTTTACGCGCAATGGTCGCGGGGCCAGCCTCCTATCAAGTCAGATTCCAGAGTAACTGCCTAATTTTTGCCAAGAAAATGCGCAAGGACATACACAAGAAAGGTGAGCCGAAGGCACGCTACCGTGTCAGGAATTGGGCGGCCTATAATGAAGGCCTGATCAGCCGGGGGAACGTAACAATATGGATAGATGAAGCCGTCCTTGCCAGAATGCCCGATGCCAGACCCACACGTGGTCGCCCGTGTGTATACGGCGATACGCTAATTCAGGCATTACTTGGCGTGAAGACCGTCTATCGACTGACCTTGCGCGCCCTGCAAGGTTTCACCCAAAGTCTGCGCGATTTGGCCTTCCCGAGCTTGCCGGTGCCGAATTACACCACGCTCTGTCGCCGGGCAAAAACGCTTGATGTCGAACTGCCGATCCTTCGTGACAATGAACCGATCCATCTGGTTGTCGACAGCACCGGTCTGAAGGTCTATGGAGAAGGTGAATGGAAGGTGCGCCAGCACGGCTACTCGAAGCGGCGCACGTGGCGTAAAGTCCATCTCGCGCTCAACGCGAATACAGGTCAAGTGCATGCCGCGCTAATGACGAATCAGAATGTGGCTGACGGTGACGCTCTGGCCAAGTTGCTCGACCAGATTCCACGCGAAGAACAAATCGATGTCATCGGCGGTGACGGTGCCTACGACACCAAGCCATGCCATGCGGCCATTGCTGCACGCAGTGCTATTCCTTCGATTCCGCCACGCGAGGGTGCCGCTCATTGGCCAGCGGATATGCCCGGTGCGGCGTGGCGTAATGGCGCGGTTGATGCAATTGCCCGTGACGGTCGTCGAGAATGGAAGCAACACAGTGGCTACCACCGGAGATCGCTTGCCGAGAATGCGATGTATCGGTTCAAGACCCTCACCGGCAACTGTCTCTGGGCGCGTCACATCGACTCGCAGGCGACCGAGGTCTCCATTCGCGTCGGCGTCATTAACCCATTAACCGTATGGCGGACCTCGCTCGTCCGCAATCCGTTCGTATTGCCTAAAATTATGCCCGTCGATGCTATTGCATCCTCACACTCGATTTATGCAACAACGCCAAAATGAGGAATGATTTTCTAATTTCAAGATCAAGAATTGTGGATCAATAACAGGGGCTGCCCAGACCGTTGCGCGTAAACGTCAACGGATCTCGCTCGATTTATGCAACAACGCCCTAAACAACAGTAAGAATGATATCTTCGCTTACTTTCCGAAATTCGTGGTGACGGCTTCCGCACCCTGGTGCAGGGCCTAGCGGTAAGCTTTGAAACGAAGATAGGCCCCAAGTGGGGTCCCAGGCAAGCAACATCAAGGCACTCTGATTCACCTGTCCCGTCATTGGAGAAGCGAATTTGGCAAAGGAAGAACTACTGGAACTGGATGGCGTCGTGGACGAAGTGCTGCCCGACAGCCGTTATCGCGTGACGCTTGATAACGGTACCGTGGTGGCGGCTTACGCATCAGGTCGCCTCAAGAAGAACCACATTCGCATTCTTGCTGGTGACCGCGTTCGGCTCGAGATGTCGATGTACGACCTGACAAAGGGACGTATCAACTATCGTCACAAGGATGAACGCGCCTCGCTGAGCGTTCCCGGCCCAAACACCTTTCGGCGCTGACGCGGCGTTGTTGCATAAATCGAGCGTGAGGACGCCATGGAACGGATTGCGGACGAGCGAGGTCCGCAATCCGTTCCATGGCGTCCTCACGCTCGATTTATGCAACAACGCCCTAAACAACAGTAAGAATGATATCTTCGCTTACTTTCCGAAATTCGTGGTGACGGCTTCCGCACCCTGGTGCAGGGCCTAGCGGTAAGCTTTGAAACGAAGATAGGCCCCAAGTGGGGTCCCAGGCAAGCAACATCAAGGCACTCTGATTCACCTGTCCCGTCATTGGAGAAGCGAATTTGGCAAAGGAAGAACTACTGGAACTGGATGGCGTCGTGGACGAAGTGCTGCCCGACAGCCGTTATCGCGTGACGCTTGATAACGGTACCGTGGTGGCGGCTTACGCATCAGGTCGCCTCAAGAAGAACCACATTCGCATTCTTGCTGGTGACCGCGTTCGGCTCGAGATGTCGATGTACGACCTGACAAAGGGACGTATCAACTATCGTCACAAGGATGAACGCGCCTCGCTGAGCGTTCCCGGCCCAAACACCTTTCGGCGCTGACGCGGCGTTGTTGCATAAATCGAGCGTGAGGACGCCATGGAACGGATTGCGGACGAGCGAGGTCCGCCATACGGTTGATGAGACGCCGACGCGCACGGAGACCTCGGTCGCCTGCGCGTCGATGTGATGCGCCCAGAGACAGTTGCCGGTGAGGGTCTTGAACCGATACATCGCATTCTTTGCAAGCGATCGCCGATGGTAGCCACTGTCTTGCTTCCATTCTCGACGAACGTCACGGGCAATTGCATCAACCGCGCCATTACGCCACGCCGCACCGGGCATATCCACTGGCCAATGAACGGCACCCTCGCGTGGTGGAATCGAAGGAATAGCACTGCGTGCAGCAATGGCCGCATGGCATGGCTTGGTGTCGTAGGCACCATCACCGCCGATGACATCGCTTTGTTCTTCGCGTGGAATCTGGTCGAGCAACTTGGCCAGAGCGTCACCGTCAGCCACATTTTGATTCGTCATTAGCGCGGCATGCACTTGACCCGTATTCGCGTTGAGCGCGAGATGGACTTTACGTCACGTGCGCCGCTTCGAGTAGCCGTGCTGGCGCACCCCTTCCATCCACCTTCTCCATAGACCTTCAGACCGGTGCTGTCGACAACCAGATAAATCGGTTCATTGTCACGAAGGATTGGCAGTTCGACATGGCGTTATTGCATAAATCGAGCGTGAGGACGCCCATGGCATCGACGGGATAATTTCAGGCGATGCCATGGCGTCCTCACGCTCGATTTATGCAATAACGCCGTGATGCGGCTTACCTCAAATCTGTGTCTAGAAAAACCGGAGCCGCCGCATGCATTGCTACAGATCAGCCCCGCCGCGCATCGTCGTCGGGGTCGGCTGCCGCGCCGGCAAGTCGCCCGAGGCGATCGAGACTGCCATCGCTGCCGCGCTTGCGTGTCGTCCCAGCCTCGTGCTGGCCGATATCGCCCGAGTCGCGACGCTCGACGCCAAGGCTGGCGAGCCAGGCCTGGTGGCGTGCTGCGCGCGCCATGGCTGGCCGCTGGTGGCGATCGCCCCGGCCACGCCACTGGCGGACGGCACGGCCCTGACTTCGACCGTCTTCGCGCGCTTCGGTGTCGAAGGCGTGTGCGAGCCCTGCGCGTTGGCCGCCGCACCGCATGGCCGACTGCTGGTGCCGAAGACGATTGTCGACGGGGTGACGGTGGCGATCGCCGAACCCGCGTAAGCGGGGGCACCTGCCGCAGCCCCTGCCGGATGCCCCGATATTTTTACCTGTTTCCTCGTATCGGCGTTGTTGCATAAATCGAGCGAGAGCCACGTTGCGCATAAACGTCAACGGCTCTCGCTCGATTTATGCAACGCCCACAACGCCCTCATGGCCTGATCGCAAAAGCGTGATTGATCCGCAATTTCAAGATCACAAATTGTGGATAAATAAACAACTGGATCCGCTACACCGTTCCTTTGGACGCTAACTGTTGTAGTTGACGGCGTTGTTGCATAAATCGAGTGTGAGGACGCAATGGAACGGATTGCGGACCTCGCTCGTCCGCAATCCGTTCATATCGCCTGAAATTATTGATTCGAAATTCGTGATCAATATGCCCGTCGATGCCATTGCGTCCTCGCGCTTGATTTATGCAACAACGCCTAGTTGACTGTCGGAGTTTGATACCTCTCCGCTTGGGGGAGGAACTTTATTGACAAATGGAACTTCATTGACAAACAAATACCGTCTGGCTAGTATCAACTCAAATTTCTGACAATCATCTGCTTTTTAAGCACAAAATTACCGATCAATGCAGTACTGCTCCCTCACCCAGGTATGTATGCGCGCCGTCTCCAGGCTATTTGTCGGCGTCCTCATTGCTGCAGATCCATGCGCGTTCGCCGACGAAGCCAGCAATTTAAATCAGAATGTCGTATTCTCGACCCAATCCGGGTCAAATTCTTCCACCCAGAATCTGCAAGGCAGCACCCCGAAAACCAGCACTGGCGGCATCAAATCATTCCTGTCCGGCATGGCCAGCGACGTGGTGGTCGGCGCGCTGAGTATGATCGGAGTGCGCTACCGTTGGGGTGGCAATTCTCCTGATTCTGGCCTCGATTGCAGCGGCTTCGTGCGCTACGTGTTTCAGGACACGCTGGGCATGTTGCTGCCTCGGCGCGCCGAGGAAATGAGCCGCGTTGGCGAGAAGGTCCGCATGAGCGAGCTCATGCCGGGCGACCTGGTGTTCTTCAACACCATGCGCCGCACCTTCTCGCACGTGGGCATCTACATCGGCGACAACAAATTTGTACATTCGCCTTCGACGGGCAGCACGATCCGCGTCGACGATCTCGACAGCAGCTACTGGGAAAAGCGCTTCACCGGCGCGCGTCGTCTCGAGGCGTTGTTGCATAAATCGCGCGTGAGGATGCAACGGCATCGACGGACATATTGACTCGCAAGTCGAGACCTTGAAATTAGGCGTTGTTGCATAAATCTGGTGAGAGCCGTTGACGTTGACGTTTACGCGCACCGGTCGCGGGGCCAGCCCCTATCAAGTCAGATTCCAGGGTAACTGCCTAATTTTTTCAAGAAAATGCGTAAGGACATACACAAGACAGGTGAGCCGAAGGCACGCTACCGCGTCAGGAATTGGGCGGCCCCTATAATGAATGCCTGATCAACCGGGGGAACGTGACTATATGGATAGATGAAGCCGTCCTTGCCAGGATACCCGACGCCATACCCACACGTGGTCCCCCGAGTCTATACGGCGATACGCTGATTCAGGCATTACTTGGCGTGAAGACCGTCTATTGGCTAACGAAGCGCGCCCCGCAAAGTTTCACCCAAAGTCTGCGTAATCTGCGCCTTCCTAGAGCTTGCTAATACTGCATTGTACCACGCTCTTTCGCCGGGCAAAAACGTTTGATGTCGAACTGCCGATCCTTCGGCGACAACGAACCGATCCATCTGGTTGTCGACAGCACCGGCCTGAAGGTCTATAGCGAAAGTGAATGGAAGGGGTTTCGCCAGCACGGCTACTCGAAGCGGCGCACGTGGCGTAAAGTCTATCTCGCGCGGCGTTGTTGTATAAATCGAGCGTGAGGACGCCATGGCATCGACGGGCATAATTTCAGGCGATACGAACGGATTGCGGACGAGCGAGGTCCCGCCATACGGTTGATGACGCCGACGCGAACGGAGACCTCGGTCGCCTGCGAGTCGATGTGACGCGCCCAGAGACAGTTGCCGGCGAAGGTCTTGAACCGATACATCGCATTCTCGGCAAGCGATCGTCGGTGGTAGCCACTGTGTTGCTTCCATTCTCGACGACCGTCACTGGCAATTGCATCAACCGCGCCATTACGCCACGCCGCACCGGGCATATCCGCTGGCCAATGAACGGCACCCTCGCGTGGCGGAATCGAAGGAATAGCACTGCGTGCAGCAATGGCCGCATGGCATGGCTTGGTGTGTCGTATGCACCATCACCGCCGATGACATCGATTTGTTCTTCGCGTGGAATCTGGTCGAGCAACTTGGCCAGAGCGTCACCGTCAGCCACACTCTGATTCGTCATTAGCGCGGCATGCACTTGACCCGTATTCGCGTTGAGCGCGAGATGGACTTTACGCCACGTGCGCCGCTTCGAGTAGCCGTGCTGGCGCACCTTCCATTCACCTTCTCCATAGACCTTCAGGCCGGTGCTGTCGACATCCAGATGGGATCGGTTCATTGCCATGAAGGATCGGCAGTTCGACATCAAGCGTTTGTGCCCGGCGCCAGAGCGTGGTGTAATTCGGCACCGGCAAGCTCGGGAAGGCCAGATCGCGCAGACTTTGGGTGAAACCTTGCAGGGCGCGCAACGTCAGTCGATAGACGGTCTTCACGCCAAGCAATGCGTGAATCAGCGTATCGCCGTATAGACACGGGCGACCACATGTGGGTATGGCATCGGGTATTCTGGCAAGGACGGCTGCATCTATCCATATCGTTACGTTCCCCGGGTTGATCCAGGCCTTCATTATAGGGGCCGCCCAATTCCTGACACGGTAGCGTGCCTTCGGCTCACCTTTCTTGTGTATAGCCTTGCGAATTTTCTTGGCAAAATTGGCAAAATCTTGGCAAAAATTAGGCAGTTACTCTGGAATCTGACTTGATAGGAGGCTGGCCCCGCGACCGTTGCGCGTAAACGTCAACGGATCTCGCTCGATTTATGCAACAACGCCCGTAAACAGCACCGACCCTAGCATAGATTTATGCAACAACGCCCCATTGCGTCCTTACGCACGATTTATCCAACAACACCGTTTTTCTTGCGCACGCTCCAGCGCGAACGCGATGATCGCGCGTTTCTTCGCCTCTGAATCGTCTGCGGAGACGGCGGCCTCGCGCTCGCGGCGCTGGCGTGCCACGTGCTGGTCATGCCGCGTACGTGCCGTGTCGGCCTGTTGCTGGGTCCAGGCATCCCAACCGGTGTGCTCGCCGGTGACCGGGATCATCGTGATGCAGTCGACGGGGCAGGGAGCCACGCATAGGTCGCAACCCGTACAAAATTCAGCGACCACCGTGTGTATCTGCTTCGGCGCCCCTACGATCGCGTCGACCGGGCAGGCCTGGATGCACAGCGTGCAGCCGATGCAGAGCTGCTCGTCGATCACGGCCAGCGGGCGCGGGCGTTCCTCGCCATGTTCGACGGCCAACGGGATCACCGGCCTACCGAGCAGGCCGGCCTGCCGAGCGATACCTTCCTCGCCGCCGGGTGGGCATTGGTTGTAGTTGGCACTTCCATTGGCAATCCCCTCGGCATAAGGACGGCAGCCATCGAAACCGCACTTCGTGCATTGTGTCTGGGGCAGCAGATCTTCGATGCGATCCGCGAGTTTTCTGGTGTCGGTCATGGTGATGGCTGGGCTGGCGCGCGCCAGGGCGCGGGGGATCGTTGCTGCCAAAATCGTTCAGAAAGCTGGAAATTATCGCCGGTTTCCCGTCTGCCTGGCGCTTGGCTACGCCTTTGCGTATAAAGGCGTTGTTGCATAAATCGAGTGTGAAGACGCAATGGCATCGACGGGCATACTTTCAGGCGATACGAACGGATAGCGGACGAGCGAGGTCAGCCATGCGGGGTTGATTACGCCGACGCGCACGGCGACCTCGGTTGCCTGCGCTTCGATGTGACGCGCCCAGAGACAGTTTCCGGTGAGGGTCTTGAACTGATACATCGCATTCTCGGCAAGCGATCGCCGGTGGTAGCCCCACTGTCTTGCTTCCATTCTCGAAGACCGTCACGGGCAATTGCATCAACCGCGGCATTACGCCACGCCGCACCGGGCATATCCGCTGGCCAATGAGCGGCACCCTCGCGTGGCGGAATCGAAGGAATAGCACCGCGTGCAGCAATGGCCGCATGGCATGGCTTGGTTTCGTAGGCACCAGCACCGCCGATGACATCGATTTGTTCTTCGCGTGGAATCTGGTCGAGCAACTTGGCCAGAGCGTCACCGTCAGACACATTCTGATTCGTCATTAGCGCGGCATGCACTTGACCCGTATTCGCGTTGAGCGCGAGATGGACTTTACGCCACGTGCGCCGCTTCGAGTAGCCGTGCTGGCGCACACCTGCCATTCACCTTCTCCATAGACCTTCAGACCGGTGCTGTCGACAACCAGATGGATCGGTTCATTGTCACGAAGGATCGGCAGTTCGACATCAAGCGTTTTTGCCCGGCGACAGAGCGTAGTGTAATTCGGCACCGGCAAGCTCGGGAAGGCCAGATCGCGCAGACTTTGGGTGAAACCTTGCAGGGCGCGCAACGTTAGTCGATAAACGGTTTTCACGCCAAGTAATGCCTGAATCAGCGTATCGCCGTATAGACACGGGCGACCACGTGTGGGTATGGGATCGGGTCTTCTGGCAAGGACGGCTTCATCTATCCATATCCTCACGTTCTCCCGGTTTGATCAGGCCTTCATTATAGGCCGCCTAATTCCTGACACCGTAGCGTACCTTCGGCTCACCTGTCTTGTGTGTCCTTGCGCATTTTCTTGGAAAAATTAGGCAGTTACTCTGGAATCTGAGTTGATAGGGGCTGGCCGGAGAGCGTTGCGCGTAAACGTCAACGGCTTTCGCTCGATTTATGCAACAACGCGGCTTCATGATCGATACCATCGCGAATGGCGTCTCGAAAAATAGGTTTCAAATTACCCCTCGAAGCCCGTCAGACCAGCCTCTTGACGCTCGTGGTCTGATCGAAAAAAAACGTGTCTGAACAACCGGATCCGCTACATGCCGCCCCGGCTTTATACTAGGACCCGTTCAATCCCACCATTGTTGGCGCGGGCTACGTAGTCGGCCATCCACTTCTCGCCGAGCATGTTGCGCGCAATCTCGACTACGATGTAGTCGGCCTCGATGTTGGCATCCTCGTTGTAGCGCGAAAGACCCTGCAGGCAAGAGGGGCAGCTGGTCAGGATCTTCACCTCGGCCTTGCCCATGCCGCTCATGCCATCGCCCGATACCACCGGGATATTGCGTAGGCGCGCCGCGCCCTTGCGGATCTCCTCTTCTTTGCGGAAGCGGATCTGGGTCGAGACGTCTGGTCGCGTAACCGCCAGCGTGCCCGATTCGCCGCAGCAGCGGTCGTTCTTGGTGATCTGGTATCCGTCCTTCTCGGCACCCATCAGCTCGTTGACGAGCTTGACTGGATCCATGGTCTTGATCGGCATGTGGCAGGGGTCGTGGTACATGTAGCGCGTGCCTGCCACGCCCTCTAGCTTCATGCCCTTCTCGAGTAGGAACTCGTGGATGTCGATGATCCGGCAGCCTGGGAAGATCTTCTCAAATTCGTAGCCGGCGAGCTGGTCGTAGCAAGTTCCGCAGGATACCACCACCGTCTTGATGTCGAGGTAATTCAGTGTGTTGGAGACGCGATGGAACAGCACGCGGTTGTCGGTCACGATCTGCTCGGCTTTGTCGTATTGACCCGAGCCGCGCTGCGGATAACCGCAGCACAGATAGCCTGGTGGCAGCACGGTCTGCACCTCTGTCTCCCACAGCATTGCCTGGGTGGCCAGGCCGACCTGAGAGAACAGTCGCTCCGAGCCGCAGCCAGGAAAATAGAATACCGCTTCTGAATCCACGCTGGTGGTTTTCGGATTGCGGATGATCGGAACGATCTTGTTGTCTTCGATGTCGAGCAGCGCGCGTGCCGTCTTCTTCGGCAGGTTGCCCGGCATTTTCTTATTCACGAAGTGGATCACCTGCTCGACCACCGGTGGCTTACCGGTAGTGGCCGGCGGTCGAGCGGTCTGCTTCTTCGTGACCTTCTTGAGCATGTCGCTGGCCAAGCGCTGGACCTTGTAGCCGACGCCCATCATCACGCCGCGCGCGGCATTGATGGTCTGCGGATTGGTGGCGTTCAGGAAGAACATGCCGGCGGCTTGGCCCGGATTGAACTTCTTCTTGCCCAGCTTGCGCAGCAAGTTGCGCATGTTCATGGTCACGTCGCCAAAATCGATTTTTACCGGGCATGGCGTGACGCACTTGCGGCAGACTGTGCAGTGGTCGGCCACGTCGTTGAACGCGTCCCAGTGCTTGATCGACACGCCACGGCGGGTCTGTTCCTCGTACAGGAAGGCCTCCACCAGCAACGAGGTGGCTAGGATTTTGTTACGCGGGCTGTAGAGGAGGTTGGCGCGAGGCACGTGGGTCGCGCAGACCGGCTTGCACTTGCCGCAGCGCAGGCAGTCTTTGAGCGAATCGGCGATCGCGCCGATGTCGGACTGCTGCATGATTAGCGACTCGTAGCCCATCAACCCGAAGCTAGGCGTGTAGGCGTTGCGCAGGTCGGCACCTTCCAGCAGTTTGCCCTTGTTGAAATGGCCGTTCGGATCAACGCGCTGCTTATAGGCCCGAAATTCGCGCAACTCCTCGTCGGTTAGGAACTCCAGCTTGGTGATGCCGATGCCATGTTCGCCTGAGATCACGCCGTCCAACGAACGTGCCACCTGCATGATGCGCACCACCGCGGCACGCGCGTCCTGCAGCATCCCGTAATTGTCGGAGTTGATCGGCAGATTAGTATGGACGTTGCCGTCCCCGGCGTGCATGTGCAGCGCGACGAACACGCGACCGCGTAGCACGCGCTTGTGGATTGCCTGCGCCTCGTCAAGGGTCGGCCTGAAAGCGCCGCCGTTGAAGATGTTGCGCAGCTCAGCACGCACTTCCTGTTTCCAGGATACGCGCACCGTGCGGTCCTGGATGATGTGGAATACGCTGGCTTCGGGCTGCGCGTCGGCGCGCGCCGCAAAGGTGGCTGCGAGCTTCTCGTAGCCGAGCTGGACCAGGTAGTGCTGGGCCTCGCGCAGCGACATGTCGAGTCGGTCGCGTAGGAACTCCCAGCGTGCGCGCACCTGCTTGAGCAGCTCCAGCGCGTGCTGCACGCGATCTTCCAGCAGTTCTGCGCTGGGGATCTCATTGGCGTCGTCACTCTTACCGAGTGGCAGCTCGCCGGTGGGGAAGAAGGCCTCCAGCGCATCCACCAGCTGCAGCTTGTTCTTTAGTGACAGCTCAATGTTGATGCGCTCGATTGCGTCGGTGTACTCGCCCATTCGATTCAGCGGAATCACCACATCTTCGTTAATTTTGAAGGCGTTGGTGTGCTTAGCGATTGCCTCGGTGCGGCTACGATCCAGCCAGAAGCGCTTTCGGGCCTCGACGCTGACCGCGACAAAACCCTCACCGCTCTTGTCGTTGGCCATGCGGATCACTTCTGAGGTGTCGTTCGCCACCGCGTCGGCATCGTCGCCGACGATGTCGCCGATCAGCACCATCTTGGGAAAGGCGTTACGCTTGCTTTTGGTGGCGTAGCCGACCGCGCGCAGGTAGCGCTCGTCGAGGTGCTCCAGGCCCGCCAGGATCGCGCCGCCCTGCTTCGAGGTCTCGAACAGGTAGTTCTTGATTTCGGCGATGCTCAAAATCGCTTCGCGCGTCTGGCCGAAGAATTCCAGGCAGACGGTGCGCGTGTGCGCCGGCATCTTATGCAGCACCCAGCGCACCGAGGTAATCAGCCCATCGCACCCCTCCTTCTGCACCCCTGGAAGGCCGGCCAAGAACTTGTCGGTAACGTCCTTGCCGAGCCCTTCCTTACGGAAGCGCTTACCCTCAATCTCGAGGATCTCGCTCTTGATCAGCTTCTCGCCCGGCGCGTGGGTGCCGTCGAACCACTTCAGCTCGAAGCGCGCCATTGTGATGTTATGGATCTTTCCCTGATTATGATCGTGGCGCGTGACTTCCAGCCAGTTGCCGTCCGGATCGACCATGCGCCACCAGGCTAGGTTGTCGAGCGCTGTGCCCCACAGCACAGCCTTCTTACCGCCCGCGTTCATTGCCACGTTGCCGCCGATGCAGGAGGCATCAAGCGAGGTCGGATCGACCGCGAACACGTAGCCGGCGGCCTCGGCTGCCTCGGTCACTCGGCGCGTGACCACGCCCGCACCCGAAAAGATGGTCGGCACCTTGTGCGTGACGCCCGGCAGCTCGGTCAGTTCGACTGCGCCCAGCTGCTCCAACTTCTCGGTATTGATCACGGCAGACAACGGCGTGAGCGGCACCGCGCCACCCGTGTAGCCGGTGCCTCCGCCACGCGGGACTATGGTCAGTCCGATCTCGAAGCAGGCCTGGATCAGGGCGGCGATCTCGGACTCAGTATCGGGCGTGAGGATCACGAATGGGTCCTCGACGCGCCAGTCGGTAGCGTCGGTGACGTGCGAGACCCGCGCTAGGCCGTCGAAGCGGATGTTATCCTTCTGCGTGAAGCGGCCCAGTGCCTTGGTGGCGCGGCGGCGTAGTTCGGCCATCTGCTCAAATTCGCGCGCGAAAGCGTCCACCGCGCCGCGCGCAGCCACCGTCAACATCGCCACCCGTGATGCGCGTTCACGGCCCGGCTCGTCGCTGTGCGCGGACAGGTCGGCCTGGCGGCGCTTGTCGATCTCTGCGAGCCGGTGGCCGAGCGCGTCAATCAGCATCTGGCGGCGCTTCGGGTTGTCGAGTAGGTCATCTTGCAGGTAGGAATTGCGACGCACCACCCAGATGTCGCCCAGCACCTCGTACAGCATCCTGGCCGATCGACCGGTGCGTCGCTCGCCGCGTAGTTCATCGAGCGCGGCCCAGGCTTCCTCGCCGAGCAGGCGGATGACGATCTCACGGTCAGAGAACGAAGTGTAGTTATAGGGAATTTCGCGCAGGCGCGGCGTGAGGTCAGCTGCGACGGCGGCTGGCGTGCCATGTGGATCGACAACTTGTGGTGCGTTCATGTTCGGACGGTTCGAAAGGCCAGCGGTCGTGTGCTTCGAGGGCACGACGCCAGCATGCGCGTGGTACGCGAATCTGGGGAAAATCTCTTCTATTACCAGGCGCGGGGTTGGGTACGGAACCCGCATCCCCATGTACGCGCCACGTCCGGTCGACACGTTCGTCTGGCGGCGTTCGGAGCTCTCAGCAAGATCGTGCGCAGTGCGCGTGTCTCCCCCGCAGGACAAGCTGCGCGCAGGGATAGCTTCACCTGGTTGGTTTATGGAGCCGAAATTCGTGATCTTGAAATTAGAAAATCGTCTCTCATGGGCGTTGTTGCATAAATCGAGCGTGAGGACGCAATGAGATCGACGGGGGGTTGTTGCATAAATCGAGCGCGATGCCATTGCGTCCTCGCGCTCGATTTATGCAACAACGCCTCTCTCATGTCTCGTTTTGCTATGCCCCTCACATGAGGGGCGATTTTCTAATTTCAAGATCACGAATTTCGGCTCAATAAACCAACCGACCGATCTCCAGCCTAACTAGCGGTGTGTTGCACTTCACTCTTGAAACGGCGTTGTTGCATAAATCTAGCGTGAGGACGCAATGTAACGGATTGTGGACCTCGCTCGTCCGCAATCCGTTCGTATCGCCTGAAATTATGCCCGTCGATGCCATTGCTTCCTCGCGCTCGATTTATGGAACAACGTCTCTTGAAATCACCGTTTTCGGGTTGCAGTTGTTGCTACATCCTCTTTGCCATGCATGGAATGTACTGGTTGGCGAAGGTGTACACTTTAAATTTGAGGCTTGCCCTTCGTGCATTTTCTGGTCCAGTCGGCCCCGACATACAGCGTGACGAAGATGCGGCGGCTCTTCTTTTCTGGTTCCAAATTCCGTTTTCTATTTGTTTGTCAGGCTGACCGACTCCATGACCGATACGCCATCGAGGGTGCCGTTCAACCGCATAGTACTCCTACTGATCCTGCTGGGCCTCGCCCTGATCTGGTTTGGCCCGCTCGGGCTGCGCCACCTGATCCCCAGCGACGAAGGCCGCTACGCCGAAATGGCGCGCGAAATGTTCGTGACTGGCGACTGGACCACACCGCGCTACAACGGTTATAAGTATTTCGAAAAGCCTCCGCTACAGACCTGGCTCAATGCCCTGAGCTTCGCCTGGTTTGGCATCGGCACCTGGCAGGCGCGCCTTTACACAGCGCTGGTCAGCTTCGGCGGGATCTTGCTGGTGGGCTACACTGGCGCGCGTGTGTTCAATCCGGTAGCGGGCCTGTGCGCCGCGGTGGTGCTGGCCGCCTCGCCGTATTGGAACTTGATGGGTCACTTCAACGCGCTCGACATAGGCCTATCATTCTGGATGGCGGTCACGCTCTGTGCGCTGCTGCTAGCGCAGCGTCCGGGCCTCGCCACCGGGGTGAGGCGTGGCTGGATGTGGCTGTGCTGGACCTCGATGGCACTGGCAGTGCTCTCCAAGGGTTTGATCGGCGTGATCCTACCCAGCGCGGTGCTGGTGCTCTACACGCTGATCGCACGCGATTGGGCGCTGTGGAAGCGCCTACACCTGGTCAGCGGCTTGGTCATCTTCTGCGTGCTCGCCACGCCCTGGTTCGTACTGGTGCAGCAGCGCAATCCCGAGTTCTTCGACTTCTTCTTTGTGGTCCAGCAGTTCCGCCGCTACCTGACGCCTGAGCAGAACCGCCCGGGCCCAGTCTACTATTTCCTAGCAGTGCTGCTCGCGGGCTTCCTGCCCTGGCTATCGATCGCCGTGCAGAGCATGCGCCATGCCTGGCGCATGCCGCACCAGCCCAACGGCTTTGCGCCGATGCTGGTGTTGCTGGTCTGGAGCGGCTTTATTTTTCTGTTCTTCAGCGCTTCGCACTCGAAACTGGTGTCCTACGTGCTGCCGATCGTACCCTCGCTGGCCTTGGTTCTAGGTGCCTACCTGCCTCTGGTGGCGCGCGAGCACTATCGCCTACACCTGATCGGCTACCTGCTCTTCTTGGTCGCGGCCTTCGCTGGCTGCGCTGCGCTCGGCCAGTTGGGCGACGAGCGCACTCCGAATTCGCAGTACGTGAAATTCCAGCATTGGGTGTGGGCGGCGCTGGCGGTCGCCTTCGTGCTGACTTTGGTTGCGCTGTGGATCAACCGTCGAGGCAAGGCCGGCATCGTCGCCACCGCCTTCGTGTTCGGCCTCGCCTGGCTGCTGCTGGGTAGTATCGGTGGCACCGGCCACGATGCCTTCGGTCGCTACAGCTCGGGCGCGCTACTGGCACCAGCGATCCGCGCTGAATTCGCCAAGCTGTCCACCGACGCGCCATTCTACGCGGTCGAAATGCTCGACCACACGCTGCCTTTCTACGTCGGCCATACCACCACCTTGGTGGCCTACCAGGACGAACTCAGCTTTGGCATCTCGCGCGAGCCGCAGAAATGGGTGGCGACCCTCGAGGAATGGGAGCACCGCTGGCGCGCCGCGCCTGCCGCAGTCGCGGTAATGCGTCCCGAGCGCTACGAGGCGCTGCTCAAGTCCGGCCTGCCGATGAGGCTGATCGCGTGCGACAACCGCCGCGTAGTGGTCGAGAAGCCCAAATCCTAAGGAAAGAACGCCGAACCGATGAATCCCGTTTCGCTCGTCTGCATCGTCATCGGCGTGCTGCTCAACGCCTGCGCGCAGCTGCTGCTGAAGGTCGGCGTCAACGCCGTCGGCCATTTCGAGTTCTCACGCCCCAACGTCATCCAGATCGGCCTCAAGCTCGCCACCCAGCTTCCGATCATCGGCGGGCTGGGCTGCTATGTGCTGAGCGTGGTGGTCTGGATCGTTGGCCTGTCGCGCGTGGATGTCTCGATCGCCTACCCAATGCTTTCGCTCGGCTACGTGGTCAATGCCTTCGCCGCCTGGTACCTATTCGGCGAGGTACTGTCGGTGCAGCGCCTGATCGGCATCTGCATCATTCTGGTCGGCGTGCTGGTGCTCGCGCGCAGCTGAGAGCTGGGGCGAAGAAGGGGCGCGGCGTTGTTGCATAAATCGAGCGAGATCCGTTGACGTTTACGCGCAACGATCGCGGGGCCAGCCCCCTATCAACTCAGATTCCAGAGTAACTGCTTAATTTTTGACAAGAAAATGTGCAAGGACATACACAAGACAGGTGAGCCGAAGGCACGCTACCGTGTCAGGAATTGGGCAGCCTATAATGAAGGCCTGATCAGCCGGGGGAACGTAACAATATGGATAGATGAAGCCGTCCTTGCCAGAATGCCCGATGCCATACCCACACGTGGTCGCCCGTGTGTATACGGCGATACGCTGATTCAGGCATTACTTGGCGTGAAGACCGTCTATCGACTGACCTTGCGCGCCCTGCAAGGTTTCACCCAAAGTCTGCGCGATTTGGCCTTCCCGAGCTTGCCGGTGCCGAATTACACCACGCTCTGTCGCCGGGCAAAAACGCTTGATGTCGAACTGCCGATCCTTCGTGACAATGAACCGATCCATCTGGTTGTCGACAGCACCGGTCTGAAGGTCTATGGAGAAGGTGAATGGAAGGTGCGCCAGCACGGCTACTCGAAGCGGCGCACGTGGCGTAAAGTCCATCTCGCGCTCAACGCGAATACAGGTCAAGTGCATGCCGCGCTAATGACGAATCAGAATGTGGCTGACGGTGACGCTCTGGCCAAGTTGCTCGACCAGATTCCACGCGAAGAACAAATCGATGTCATCGGCGGTGACGGTGCCTACGACACCAAGCCATGCCATGCGGCCATTGCTGCACGCAGTGCTATTCCTTCGATTCCGCCACGCGAGGGTGCCGCTCATTGGCCAGCGGATATGCCCGGTGCGGCGTGGCGTAATGGCGCGGTTGATGCAATTGCCCGTGACGGTCGTCGAGAATGGAAGCAACACAGTGGTACCACCGGCGATCGCTTGCCGAGAATGCGATGTATCGGTTCAAGACCCTCACCGGCCACTGTCTCTGGGCGCGTCACATCGCCGCGCAAGCGACCGAGGTCTCCGTTCGCGTCGGCGTCATCAACCGCATGGCGGACCTCGCTCGTCCGCAATCCGTTCGTATCGCCTGAATTATGCCCGTCCGATGCCATTGCGTCCTCGCGCTCGATTTATGCAACAACGCCGCTGTTGACCACCAGATGGATCGGTTCGTCGTGGCGAAGGATCGGCAGTTCGACATCAAGCGTTTTTACCCAGCGACAGAGCGTGGTGTCATTCTGCACCGGCAAGCTCTGGCAGGCCAGATCGCGCAGGCTGTGGGCGAAACCTGGCAGGGCGCGCAACATCAGTCGCTAGACGGTCTTCACGCCAAGTAATGCCTGAATCAGTGTATCGCCGTACAGACGTGGGCAACCACGCGTGGGTATGGCCATCGGGCATTCTGGCAAGGATGGCTGCATCTATTCATATCGTTACGTTCCCCCGGGTTGATTAGGTCCTAATTATTGATTCGTAATTCATGATCTTGAAATTAGAAAATCTTCTTTCATGTGATGGGTATGGAAAAACGAGACATGAAAGAAGATTTTCTAATTTCAAGATCATGAATTACGAATCAATAACATCCTGTTCCCGAAATGACAGACCAATGCTGACAACCCTGCTCGTCCGACTCGTTGCCTGGTCGATACGGTACCCGATCCTGGTCGTCGTTCTGTCGCTCCTGAGCGCCGCCTTTTCAGGCATCTATACCGTCCAGAATTTCAAGATCAATACCGATGTCAGCAAGCTGCTCGACAACGAACCACAATGGGCGGCGTTCGGAAAGGCCGTGGACGACGCCTTCCCTCAGCGCAGCCAGATGCTGTTGGCTGTGATCGAGGCACCCGCGCCGGAATTCGCCTGGGCGGCTGCCGACACGCTGGCCGCCGCGCTCGACAAGTATACCCAGGTTGGCCGCATTGGTCAGGTCTCACTGCCGACTGGCAGCCCGCTGTTCGAGCGCAACGCGCTGCTGTTTCTCTCGCCCGCCGAGGTCGCCAAAACCACTTCCAAGCTCGCCGACGCGCGACCGCTGGTCAACATGCTGGCTAAGGACCCGAGCGTCACCGGCATAGCCACCACGCTGTCCAGCACGCTCGGCCAACCGCTGATGACCGGCCAGGTCACCCTATCCAGCATGAAGACCCTGCTCAGCCGCGCCGCCACCTCAGTCGGCGACGTGTTGGTTGGCTGTCCGGCCGCCTTCTCATGGCGCGCGCTGGTCGACAACAATGCCGCCAAGCGGCCCGCCTTCGCCTTCTTGACGGTCAAACCAATGGTCAACTACGGCGCGCTGAAGGCCGGTGAGCAGACCGAGCGCACGATTCGTGAGACGACCACCTTGCTGCAGCTCGACAAGCGCTTCGGCGCGGTGGTCCGGCTTACCGGCAAGCAGCCGCTGGCTGACGAGGAATTCGCGTCGGTAGAGGAGGGCGCGGTGCTCAACGGTATCGGCACGCTGATCGTGATGCTGATCATCTTGTGGATGGCGCTGCGCTCAAAGCGCATAATCAGCGCGGTGCTGATCACGCTGTTGGTGGGCCTGGCGGTGACGGTCGCGCTGGGCCTGGCGATGGTCGGCTCACTGAACATGATTTCGGTAGCCTTCATGGTGCTGTTTGTCGGGCTCGGCGTTGATTTCGCAATCCAGTACGGCGTGAGGTACCGCGAGGAACGCCATCACAACCCGAACCTCGAACACGCGCTTCTGGGTGCCGCGCATTCGATGGGCGTGCCGCTCTCGCTGGCCACCGCTGCGGTAGCCGCCAGCTTCTTTTCCTTCCTACCGACCGCCTATCGCGGCATCTCGGAGCTGGGCTTGATCGCCGGCGTCGGCATGTGCGTCGCGCTGCTCACCACCATGATCCTGCTTCCGGCCTTGCTCAAGCTGATGCACCCGCCAGCTGAGGTGAAGGTACCGGCCTTCTCTTGCCTCTCGCCGGTCGACGACTATCTCGACCGGAACCGCAAGCCGATCCTGATCGGCACCCTGGTGGTGGTGATCGGCACCCTGCCACTGCTCACACGCCTACACTTCGACTGCAACCCGCTACACCTGAAAGATCCGCACAGGGAGTCGATGGCTACCCTGATTGCGCTGAAGGATGCGCCGGAAGCCTCGGTCAACGACGTGCACATGCTAGCACCCACGTTGGCTGCGGCCAACGCCGCCGCGGCGCGCCTGGCTAAGCTGCCTGAGGTAGGCCGCACCACCACGCTGTCGTCCTTTCTTCCGGCGGAGCAGCCAGAGAAGCTCGCTATCATCAAAACCGCCACTGATTCCCTGCTGCCGGCACTGACCCAGCAGCCCGCGCCACCCGCCAGCGACGCGCAGCGCGTGGCCGCACTCAAGCGTGCCGCGGCCCTGCTCGGCTACGCGGTGGAGGATCATCCTGGCCCCGGTGCGACCGAGGCCAAGCATCTGTCGGAATTGCTCGCCAAGCTGGCATCCGCCGATCTGGCCGCGCGCGATCGCGCAGAACTTGCCTTCTCCAGCACGCTGAAGATCGCACTCGGCCAGCTCACCTCGCTGATGCAACCCTATGAGATCACGCGCGCCAACCTGCCGCCACAGATAGTCAACGACTGGGTCGCCGCCGACGGTCGCGCGCTGGTGCAGATCTCGCCAAAGGTGCTGCCTGGAGTCGATCCTGGCGACGACGTGATGCTGCGCTACTTCGCGCAGGCCGTGAAGCAGGCCGCGCCGGCCACCATCGACGGCCCGATCTCAATCTTACATTCGGCTGACACCATCATCAAGGCCTTCCTGCAAGCCGCCGGCCTGTCGATCTTGTCGATCACGGTCCTGCTGTGGATCACCCTGCGCCGCTTTGGCGACGTGCTGCGCACGCTGGTGCCACTGCTAGTGTCGGGCGTGGTCACACTGGAGTTGTGTGTGCTGCTAGGCATTTCGATGAACTTCGCCAATATCATCGCGCTGCCCTTGATGTTGGGCATCGGTGTGGCCTTCAAGGTGTACTTCGTGATGGCGTGGCGCGCGGGCCAGACCGGCCTGCTGCATTCGAGCCTCACGCATGCGGTACTGTTCAGCGCCGCGACCATGGCCACCGCTTTCGGCAACCTGTGGTTATCGCATCATCCAGGGACGGCGAGCATGGGCAAGCTGCTCGCGCTCGCGCTGTCCTGTACGCTGATCGGTGCCGTGGTGTTCCAGCCCGTTCTGATGGGCAAGCCGCGCGTGCCACGCACCCCCCATCCCCAGAAAGCGATGAATAAACTCCGAATCACTTCCGCAGTTATGCTGGCTGGTGCGCTGCTGAGCGGCTGCGCGCTGAGCCAAAACCGGCCTCCGGGCGACCCGCTCGAGCCGATAAACCGCGCCATCTTCATCTTCAATGACACCGTCGACACGCATATCGCCGTGCCGATCGCGCGTGGCTACCAGCAGATTACGCCGAGCCCGCTGCGCAGCGAACTCAACAGCTTTTTCTCGAACCTCAGCGATTTCGGAAATGCCGCGAATAACCTGCTGCAGCTGCGCGTGACCGACTTGACGGAGGACGTGATACGGCTGGTGATCAATTCGGTGTTCGGCGTGGCGGGCCTGTTTGACGTGGCCACGGTGGCCGGCCTGCCCAAGCATCATCAGGACTTCGGCTTGACGCTGGCGCGCTGGGGCGTTCCCTCGGGACCCTACCTGGTGCTACCGGTGTTCGGGCCCAGCTCGTTCCGCGACGGCGTAGGCCGCACGCTAGACGTTCGCTTCAACCTGTTCAACTACATTGATCCGCCGGTGCGCAACCCGATGTACATCACGCAGTTTATCAGCGCGCGAGCCGACCTGCTCGGCACCTCGGACCTTCTGAAACAGGCCGCGCTCGACAAGTATTTGTTCGTGCGCGATGCCTACACGCAGCAGCGCCGCTCAGCCATCTATCACGGGGGCGCGGGCGAGGCCTCACAGGGCACGCTACCGAACTACTACGATCCGGGCTCGGTCGGTTCCAGCGGTGCGAGCAGCGCACCCTCGAGCTACGAGGATCCGGGCGCGAACACAGCGGCACCGCGGTCTCCGGTGTATCGGGCGCGGCGGGGTCGCCGCGGTGTCATCCTCGATGCTTGCACAGACCGTTCCGCCCGTGGTTCCGGCCAACGCGCTGGCTGCTCATTGGTATTGAGCCAAAATTCGTGATCAATAAGTGCTTATTCCAACATGCCGGAAGGGCGTTGTTGCATAAATCGAGCGTAAGGACGCGATGGCATCGACGGGCATAATGTCAGGCGATACGAAAGGATTGCGGACGAGCGAGGTCCGTTATGCGGTTGATGACGCCGACGCGAACGGCGATCTCGGTCGCCTGCGCCGCGATGTGACGCGCCCAGAGACAGTGGCCGGTGAGGGTCTTGAACCGATACATCGCATTCTCGGCAAGCGATCGCCGGTGGTAGCCACTGTGTTGCTTCCATTCTCGACGACCGTCACGGGCAATTGCATCAACCGCGCCATTACGCCACGCCGCACCGGGCATATCCGCTGGCCAATGAGCGGCACCCTCGCGTGGCGGAATCGAAGGAATAGCACTGCGTGCAGCAATGGCCGCATGGCATGGCTTGGTGTCGTAGGCACCGTCACCGCCGATGAAATCGATTTGTTCTTCGCGTGGAATCTGGTCGAGCAACTTGGCCAGAGCGTCACCGTCAGCCACATTCTGATTCGTCATTAGCGCGGCATGCACTTGACCTGTATTCGCGTTGAGCCCGAGATCGACTTTACGCCACGTGCGCCGCTTCGAGTAGCCGTGCTGGCGCACATTCCATTCACCTTCTCCATAGACCTGCAGACCGATGCTGTCGACAACCAGATGGATCGGTTCATTGTCACGAAGGATCGGCAGTTCGACATCAAGCGTTTTTGCCCGGCGACAGAGCGTGGTGTAATTCGGCACCGGCAAGCTCGGGGAGGCCAAATCGCGCAGACTTTGGGTGAAACCTTGCAGGGCGCGCAAGGTCCGTCGATAGACGGTCTTCACGCCAAGTAATGCCTGAATCAGCGTATCGCCGTATAGACACGGGCGACCACGTGTGGGTATGGCATCGGGTATTCTGGCAAGGACGGCTTCATCTATCCATATTGTTACGTTCCCCCGGTTGATCAGGCCTTCATTATAGGCCGCTCAATTCCTGACACGGTAGCGTGCCTTCGGCTCACCTGTCTTGTGTATGTCCTTGCGCATTTTCTTGGAAAAAAATTAGGCAGTTACTCTGGAATCTGACTTGATAGGGATCTGGCCCCGAGACTGTTGTGCGTACACATCAATGGATCTCGCTCGATTTATGCAACAACGCCTCTAACGGAGGCCTGTCCTGAGCATGCACCGGATGCCTGTTGAGAGCGCCACGCGATCCGGCACATGCGGACACCCCCGGTCCGCTCTGCGCGCGAGGCTGCACAACAGGCAGAAAGGGTTCGATCAGTTTCTACAGCTCGTCGTGGCGTTGTTGCATAAATCGAGTGTGAGGACGCAATAGCATCGACGGGATAATTTCAGTCGATACGAACGGATTGCGGACCTCGCTCGTCCGATGCCATGGCGTCCTCACGTTCGATTTATGCAACAACGCCGTCCAAGACTAACAAATTACCGAAAAAATCAATAGCGCCCCCTCATGGGGAATTTGAACTGGCCTCTAAGATCGCGTCGGTCTTACACGAACACCAAGGAGTACGTCTATGATGAAAGGCCAACTTGCCGGGCTGATGAAGCAGGCCGAGCAGATGCAGGAAAACATGAAGAAGATGCAGGAGCAGCTCGCCCTCATCGAAGTCGAAGGCCAGTCGGGTGCCGGGCTCGTAAAGGTCACCATAACCTGTAAAAATGAAGTGCGGCGCGTGGCGATCGACCCGAGCCTGCTTATGGACGATAAGGACATGCTCGAGGACCTGGTCGCGGCGGCGTTCAACGACGCGGTTCGCAAGGCCGAGGCCACCTCTCAGGAAAAGATGAGCGGCATGACCTCCGGCTTTCCGCTGCCGCCTGGCTTCAAACTACCGTTCTGAGGCGGCTTCACACTTCGACCAGTACCGCAGGGCGTTTTCAGCCTGTTTGGCCCCTCAGCTATGCGTTTCTCGATGTCAAACCGTTCGTTGGCGTTCAAGTGTTTTCCCGTCATGCAAGCGTGTTTCCAGTGGCCTGATCGGGAGATTATTGATCTGCAATTCGTAATCTTGAAATTGGAAAATCATCCTTCACGTGAGGGGGCGTTGTTGCATAAATCGAGCGTGAGGACGCCATGGCATCGGACGGGGGCGTTGTTGCATAAATCGAGTGTGAGGACGCAATAGCATCGACGGGTATAATTGCAGGGGATACGAACGGATTGCGGACGAGCGAGGTCCGCAATCCGTTCGTATCCCCTGCAATTATACCCGTCGATGCTATTGCGTCCTCACACTCGATTTATGCAACAACGCCCCCGTCCGATGCCATGGCGTCCTCACGCTCGATTTATGCAACAACGTCAGGTTTACGTAACAATGCGCTCGTAGCGCCCGATAGATTCGGGCACTACGCACGAGAATCAAAAACCTCCAGATTTTCTGGGACACTTATAAATTTTCGACCCTAGGGAAGTGGCTCGCCAGGCATCGTTTGGAATTCAAGTCGACTCGGCTGGTTGGCTACAGCTCCATTACAGGACACATCATGAAACCTAGCATTCACCCGGATTACCGCGAAGTCGTCTTCCAAGACATGTCGAACGGCTTCAGGTTCGTGACACGCTCAACTATCCAGACGCGCGAAACGATCGAACTCGACGGAAAGACGTACCCGCTGGCCAAGATCGAAGTCTCGTCGGAATCGCACTCGTTCTACACGGGTCAGCAAAAAATCATGGACACGGCCGGTCGCGTCGAGAAGTTCAAGAACAAGTTTGGCTCGCGCGCGAACGGAAAGGCTTCCGCGTAAACCAGGACGGCTTCAAATCTGAAGTGCAACACCTTCGCCAACCGGTAAATTCCGTGCATGGAAAAGAGAATGTACTATTGATTCACAATTCCTGACACAGTCAGCGTGCCTTTGGCTCACCTGTCTTGTGTATGTACTTGCGCATTTTCTTGCCAAAAATCAGGCAGTTACTCTGGAATCTGACTTGATAGGGAGCTGGCTCCTCGACCGTTTCGCGTAGACGTCAACGGCTCTCGCACGATTTATGCAACACAGCCGATCCCTTGAGGGAGTCGTAGACCCACCTCGGTTTATTCCGTTTCACTTGGGAATGGGCAAATTCACTTGGGAATGGGCCAAGTGCCCTTGCTGCGGTGTTCAAGCTTAACAAGTTGCCGAGAAAGTAAACAGCCCCCTCACGGAGAATTTGAACTGACCTCTAAGATGGTGCCGGGGACCGGACTCGAACCGGCAAGCCAATGAAGGCGGCGGATTTTCGTCACACTGCTTCTTTCGAGGCAGGTCATGTGTGTGCCTGACCGTTCGTGCGCTGGACTATGCCTTCGCCCTCGCCTGCACGCATGCGCCGCGTGCAAGACCTTAGGTGCCCCCCGTCTAGTCTCTACACCTTTCCCGCTCATCGCTCTCGCAATGTCCGGGCTTGGCTCGGCGTTGCCTCGTCGCGCGGCGCGCCAGGGGTTTCACCGAATTTGAAGGGTTCTGCACCGGACGTTTCCGACCGAGCACTCAAATCATTTAAGTCCGCTATGTTTACCAATTTCATCACCCCGGCTAAAGGGCAGACTACATTGTAGCCGATCCGGTTGTTCAAACACGCTTTTTCGATCAGGCAGCGTTGTTCCATAAATCGAGCGTGAGGACGCCATAGCATCGAAGGGCATAATTTCAGGCGATACAAACGGATTACGGACGAGCACGGTTTTTACCCCCATGCGGTTGAGTACGCCGACGCGAACGGCGACCTCGGTCGCCTGCGCGGCGATGTGACGCGCCCAGAGACAGTGGCCGGTGAGGGTCTTGAACCGATACATCGCATTCTCGGCAAGCGATCGCCGGTGGTAGCCACTGTGTTGCTTCCATTCTCGACGACCGTCACGGGCAATTGCATCAACCGCGCCATTACGCCACGCCGCACCGGGCATATCCGCTGGCCAATGAGCGGCACCCTCGCGTGGCGGAATCGAAGGAATAGCACTGCGTGCAGCAAGGGCCGCATGGCATGGCTTGGTGTCGTAGGCACCGTCACAGCCGATGACATCGATTTGTTCTTCGCGTGGAATCTGGTCGAGCAACTTGGCCAGAGCGTCACCGTCAGCCACATTCTGATTCGTCATTAGCGCGGCATGCACTTGACCTGTATTCGCGTTGAGCGCGAGATGGACTTTATGCCACGTGCGCCGCTTCGAGTAGCCGTGCTGGCGCACCTTCCACTCACCTTCGCCATAGACCTTCAGACCGGTGCTGTCGACACTAGATGGATCAGTTTGTTGTCGAGAAGGATCGGCGTTGTTGCATAAATCGAGCGAAAGCCGTTGACATTTACGCGCAACTCGCGCCGGCCAGCCCCCTATCAAGTCAGATTTCAGAGTAACTGCCTAATTTTTCCAAGAAAATGCGCCAGGACATACACAAGACAAGTGAGCCGAAGGCACGCTACCATGTCAGGAATTGGGCAGCTTATAATGCAAGCCTGATCAACCGGGGGAACGTGACGATATGGATAAATGAAGCTATCCTTGCCAGAATACCCGACGCCATACCCACACGTGGTCGCCCGTGTTTATACGGCGATGCGCTGATTCAGGCGTTACTTGGCGTGAAAACCGTCTATCGACTGATGTTGCGCGCCCTGCAAAGTTTCACCCAAAGTCTACGCGATTTGGCCTTCCCAAGCTTGCCGGTGCCGAATTACACCACGCTCTGTCGCCGGGCAAAAACGCTTGATGTCGATCTGCCGATCTTTGGCGAAAACGAACCGATCCATCTGGTTATCGACAGCACCGGTCTGAAGGTCTATGGCGAAGGTGAATGGAAGGTGCGCCAGCACGGCTACTCGAAGCAGCGCACCTGGCGTAAAGTCCATCTCGCGCTCAACGCAAATACGGGTCAAGTGCATGCCGCGCTAATGACGAATCAGAATGTGGCTGACGGTGACGCTCTGGCCAAGTTGCTCGACCAGATTCCATGCGAAGGACAAATCGATGTCATCGGCGGTGACGGTGCCTACGACACCAAGCCATGCCATGCGGCCATTGCTGCACGCAGTGCTATTCCTTCGATTCCGCTACACGAGGGTGCCGCTCATTGGCCAGCGGATATGCCCGGTGCGGCGTGGCGTAATGGCGCGGTTGATGCAATTGCCCGTGACGGTCGTCGAGAATGGAAGCAACACAGTGGCTACCACCGGCGATCGCTTGCCGAGAATGCGATGTATCGGTTCAAGACCCTCACCGGAAACTGTCTCTGGGCGCGTCACACAGCCGCGCAGGCGACCGAGGTCGGCCTGCGCGTCGGCGTCATCAACCGCATGGCGGACCTCGCTCGTCCGCAATCCGTTCGTATCGCCTGAAATTATGCCCGTCCGATACCATAGCGTCCTCACGCTCGATTTATGCAACAACGCCGTACCCCACCGGCAGGCAGGCCCGGCCACCATATGCACAGGAGAATCGCCCCATGCGCATCGCACAAATCGCCCCGCTCTACGAAGCCATCTCGCCTACTAAGCTCTATGGTGACACCGAGCGCGTCGTGTCCTACCTGACCGAGGCCCTGGTGGAACTCGGCCACGATGTCACCCTGTTCGCGAGTGGCGATTCCGTCACCTCGGCCAAGCTCGAGGCCTCCTGGCCGCGGGCGCTGCGTCTGGACCCCTCGATTCGCGACTCGATGGCACCGCACATGCGCCTGCTCGAACAGGTAGCGCGCCGCGCCCATGAATTCGACGTGCTGCATCTGCACCTCGACTACCTGCCCTTCCCGCTGCTATCGCGTTTGGACGTGCCCTACGTGACTACTTTACACGGTCGGCTCGACCTGCCCGAACTACAGCCAGTATTTAACGCCTTCCCGAATGTGCCGGTGGTATCGATCTCGAACTCGCAGCGCGGGCCGCTGCCCCAGGCAGGCTGGGCGGGTACCGTCTACCATGGCCTGCCCGACACTCTGCTCACGCCGCAGACTGACCACGAACCTGAGTATCTCGCCTTCCTCAGCCGTATCTTGCCGGAAAAACGGGTGGACACGGCAATCCACATCGCCACCAAGAGCGGCCTGCCGCTGAAGATTGCCGCCAAGGTCGACCCAGACTACTTCAAGAACGAGATTGAGCCGCTGCTGTCGCAGGCGAACGTCGAGTTTATCGGCGAGATCAACGAGCAGCAGAAGCCGGCCTTCCTGTCAGGCGCCAAGGCTCTGCTGTTCCCGATCGACTGGCCGGAGCCGTTCGGCCTGGTGATGATCGAGGCGATGGCCTGCGGCACGCCGGTGATCGCATTCAACCGCGGTTCAGTGTCCGAGGTGATCGAGGACGGCCTGACCGGCTTCATCGTCGAGGACGAATACAGCGCGGTAGGCGCGTTGCAGAAAATCGATAGTCTGTCGCGCACGGCGATTCGAGAACGTTTCGAAACGCGATTCAGTGCCCGCACCATGGCACGCCACTATGTCGAAATCTACGAAACGCTGGGCACCGCCGCGCTGGGCACCGCCGCTAAACAGCCGCATTTTACGCGACTCGCAGCCAGCTGATCGAAATTCGGTCGCCTTGCCCGAATTTCAAATATCTTGTCGGTTTCAAGAGGCGCTGTTGCATAAATCGAGCGCGAGGACACAATGGCATCGACGGGCATAATTTCAGGCGATACGAACGGATTGCGGACGAGCGAAGTTTGCAATTTGTTCCATTGTGTCCTCACGCTCGATTTATGCAACAACGCCGGACACAGCGAAGCACTTGGAAGCGGCCACGACCGGACCCCAACCGCGAAACGATCCGGCCCTGTGGAAATGGCTGCCGGTCGCCATTGCGCGCAGTACAATTCGGCTATTGCTCCCGCCTGCCCGCCCATGCATCGGTCCCCCAGGTACGCCCATCCGTCCGGCTCCACGCGACCGCAGGTCGCCGTCGACGTGCTCAGGCACACCGCCGCGTTCACCTCGCTGCGTACTGGCGTCGAGCAGGTCGCCTCCCTGCAGCGCGACCTGCGTGCGCTGTTGCCAGAGTACCTGGCGAATCATGTCAATCCCAGCTCGATCAAGGACGGCGTGCTGACCCTGTTCGCAGGCCAAAACGCGCTAGCCGCGCGGCTGCGGCAAGTCGCGCCGCGACTGGTGGCTGACCTGCAGGCGCGCGGCTGGCATGTGGCGATGCTGAAAGTGCGGGTGCGCCCGCAGGATGCCCCAGAGCCGGTGCGGATCAAGCAGGCTCGCATGACGCCGACCGGCGCCGATGCGCTACGCGAACTGGCCGACAGCCTACCGTCTTCGCCGCTGCAGAGTGCATTGGCACGGATGGCCGCGCGTCACATCAAGGCGAACCCAACACCCGTCGATTTCAAGAGTGAAGCGCAATACACCGCTGGTTATTGATCCGGAATGCGTGATCCTAAAATTGGCAAATCAACCCTCATGTGAGGGAGATGGAAAAGCGAAACATGAGATCGCTTCTTCGTGAAGCATGTGAAGCGCGGCGACGTCAGGTGATCCACCTGCGCACGCGCGGCTGGATCTACGACGAGATTGCCGAGCATACGAACCTGTCACGCACGGGCGTGTGCGATATTTGTAAGCGCTACACCCGAGAAGGTACGGCTGGATTGCAGGACAAGCCGAGTGGCGGAGCGGTGAACCCAAGCCGAACCCTGAGTGAGCAGCAGGAAGTGGAAATGCACATGCTGTTGCACGACTAGATGCCGGACCAGATGAAGATGTTGTGCGCGTTGTGGACGCGACATATCGTGCGAGAGTTGATCCGGAAGCGATGTGGTTGACGCTGACGTTGCAGGGGGCGTTGTTGCATAAATCGAGCGTGAGGACGCAATAGCATCGAAGGGCATAATTTCAGACGATATATTGATCCGCAATTCAAGATCTCGAATTGCGGATCAATAACGCGAACGGCGACCGAGGTCGCCGTTCGCGTCGGCGTCATCAACCGCATGGCGGACCTCGCTCGTCCGCAATCCGTTCGTATCGCCTGAATTATGCCCGTCCGATGCCATGGCGTCCTCACGTTCGATTTATGCAACAACGCCGGTTCATTGTCACGAAGGATCGGCAGTTCGACATCAAGCGTTTTTGCCCGGCGACAGAGCGTGGTGTAATTCGGCACCGGCAAGCTCGGGAAGGCCAAATCGCGCAGACTTTGGGTGAAACCTTGCAGGGCGCGCAAGGTCAGTCGATAGACGGTCTTCACGCCAAGTAATGCCTGAATCAGCGTATCGCCGTATAGACACGGGCGACCACGTGTGGGTATGGCATCGGGTATTCTGGCAAAGACGGCTTCATCTATCCATATTGTTACGTTCCCCCGGTTGATCAGGCCTTCATTATAGGCCGCCCAATTCCTGACACGGTAGCGTGCCTTCGGCTCACCTTTCTTGTGTATGTCCTTGCGCATTTTCTTGGCAAAAATTAGGCAGTTACTCTGGAATCTGATTTGATAGGGAGCTGGCCCCGCGACCGTTGCGCGTAAACGTCAACGGATCTCGCTCGATTTATGCAACAACGCCAGGCGAATTGGAGATTTGATACTTCTGTGCGCTACTGCACGCAAACTGCACGCCTCGCGTGACAGAATGCGAACCTTGGCGCACCCCAAGCGACACGATTCCTCTCGAGGGACACCATGCCTTTGCCTCCTCCCCCAGCAAGCTCGGCAGTCTGCTGCCGCCCAACGAATACAAGGTACAAGCACGTCCGGCCAAGACCGCGAAACGCGCCCCCGAAGGGGGTACGGCAAGCGCCGCGCCAGCCGCCCCTGCTACGCCTGTCGCCAGAGTACCCGCTGCCCGCGCGTCTTCGGTAAACGCCGCCCTGGCGCGCGAGGACGGCAAGACTACGCGGCGTGGACGCAAGCCCACCGCACTCGAGCAGCAGAAGCTGTTCGTGCTCGACACCAACGTGCTGATCCACGATCCGAGCAGCCTGTTCCGCTTCGAGGAACACGACGTCTATCTGCCGATGATGACGTTGGAGGCACTCGACAACCATAAGCAGGGCATATCCGAAGTTGCACGCAACGCACGCCAAGTCAGCCGCACGCTTGACGCGCTGGTGGCTGACGGCGGCCCGATCGCGACTGGCATTTCGCTGTCACGCCTGGGTAGTTTAGAAGCGGGCGGTCGCCTGTACTTCCAGACCACGCTCAACGATATCGAGCCACTCGAGGGCCTGTCGCAGGGCAACGCCGATAACCAGATCCTCGGCGTAGTAAGCGCGCTGCAGCGCGAGCGCAGCGACCACCTGGTGGTGCTGGTGTCGAAGGACATCAATATGCGGATCAAAGCCCACACGCTGGGCCTGCCCGCCGAGGACTACTTCAACGACCAAGTGCTCGAGGACATCGACCTGCTGTATTCAGGCGTGTGCGAGCTGCCACAGGATTTCTGGATCAAGCATGCCAAGGGCATGGAGAGCTGGCAGGACAGCAAGACGAGCACCACCTACTACCGCGTGACGGGGCCGATGGTCGCCTCGATGCTGGTCAACGAGTTCGTGTTTCTAGAGCCGCAGAACGGCGAGCCGACCTTCCACGCGATCGTGCGCGAGCTCAACGGCAAGACGGCGCTCCTGCAGACGCTGCGCGACTACGGCCATCAGCAGAATAAGGTGTGGGGCATCATGGCGTGCAACCGCGAGCAAAACTTCGCGCTGAACCTGCTGATGAATCCCGAGATCGACTTCGTCACGCTGCTCGGCCAGGCTGGTACCGGCAAAACCCTTGTCGCGCTGGCTGCAGGTCTAGCCCAGGTGCTCGACAACAAGCGCTACAATGAGATCATCATGACGCGTGCCACGGTGTCGGTCGGCGAGGATATCAGTTTCTTGCCCGGTACCGAGGAAGAGAAGATGCAGCCCTGGATGCGCACCTTCGACGATAACCTAGAAGTGCTGCAGAAGACCGACGATGCGGTTGGCGAATGGGGCTGCGCGGCCACCCAGGAGCTAATCCGCTCTCGCCTGAAGGTCAAGAGCATGCATTTCATGCGTAGTCGCACCTTCGTCGACAAGTACCTGATCATCGACGAGGCGCAGAACCTCACGCCCAAGCAGATGAAGACGCTAGTTACACGCGCGGGCCCCGGTACCAAGATTGTCTGCCTCGGCAATATCACGCAGATTGACACGCCCTACCTCACCGAGGTCAGCTCGGGCCTGACTTACGTGGTTGACCACTTTAAGGGCTGGGGTCACAGCGGCCACGTCACGCTCGCTCGCGGAGAACGCTCGCGACTGGCCGACTACGCGTCAGACATCCTCTGAGCGCTGTCTCGCACGGTGTCCTATGAAAAGGCGTTGTTGCATAAATCGAGCGAAAGCCGTTGACGTTTACGCGCAACGCTTGCCGGCTAGCCCCCTATCAAGTCAGATTCGAGAGTAACTGCCTAATTCTTTCCAAGAAAATGCGCAAGGACATGCACAAGAAAGGTGAGCCGAAGGCACGCTACCGTGTCAGAAATTGGGCGGCCTATAATGAAGGCCTGATCAACCGGGGGAACGTGACGATATGGATAGATGAAGCCGTCCTCGCCAGAATACACGACGCCATACCCACACGTGGTCGCCCGTGTTTATACGGCGATGCGCTGATTCAGGCATTACTTGGCGTGAAGACCGTCTATCGACTGACGTTGCGCGCCCTGCAAGGTTTCACCCAAAGTCTGCGCAATCTGGCCTTCCCGAGCTTCCGGTGCAGAATTACACCACGCTCTGTCGTCGGGAAAAAACGCTTGATGTCGAACTGCCGATCCTTCGCGACAACGAACCGATCCATCTGGATGTCGACAGCACCGGTCTGAAGGTCTATGGCGAAGGTGAATGGAAAGTGCGCCAGCACGGCTACTCGAAGCTGCGCACGTGGCGCAAAGTCCATCTCGCGCTCAACGCGAATACGGGTCAAGTGCATGCCGCGCTAATGACGAATCAGAATGTGGCTGACGGTGACGCTCTGGCCAAGTTGCTCGACCAGATTCCACGCGAAGAACAAATCGATTTCATCGGCGGTGACGGTACCTACGATACCAAGCCATGCCATGCGGCCATTGCTGCATGCGGTGCTATTCCTACGATTCCGCCACGCGAGGGTTCCGCTCATTGGCTAGCGGATATGCCCGGTGCGGCGTGGCGTAATGGGGCGGTTGATGCAATTGCCCGTGACGGTCGTCGAGAATGGAAGCAAGACAGTGGCTACCGCCGGCGATCGCTTGCCGAAAATGCGATGTGTCGGTTCAAGACCCTCACCGGCAACTGTCTCTAGGCGCGTCACATCGACTCGCAGGCGACCGAGGTCGCCTGCGAGTCGGCGTCATCAACCGCATGGTAGACCGCACTCATCCGCAATCCGTTCGCATCGCCTGAAATTATGCCCCTCGATGGCATTGCGTCCTCGCGCTCGATTTATGTAACAACACCAAACGGGGGTGTTCCTTCAGGAGCCGCCGAGGGAAGCGCTCAGGCTCAGGTCGCGCTCGCGGCTTTCGCCGTCTGCTGCAGTTTCTCTTGGGCGATTTTGATCTCCTCGAGCTTGATCTCGACGTGGCGCGAAAAGAGATACTCGGTCGGGCGCTGCTTGTTGATCGGGATATCCGGGGCAAACGCACCTTCCGTCTTGATACCCTTTCGGCTCAGCGTGAAGGCTTTCAGCGGATGCGTGATGGTATCGACCACGGCGGTGGCCTCGAAACCGCAGTGGACCATGCAGTCCGCACACTTTTCGTAGTTGCCCACGCCGTAGTTGTCCCACTCGGTAGTTTCCATCAGTTCCTTGAAGGTCTTGACGTAACCTTCGCCGACCAGGTAGCAGGGCTTCTGCCAGCCGAATACGGTGCGCGCCGGGTTTCCCCAGGGCGTGCACTTGTAGGTCTGGTTGCCGGCCAGGAAGTCGAGAAACAGCGAGGACTGGCTGAACGACCAGCGCTTTCCGCCGTTGCCGCGCTTGAAGATTTCGCGGAACAAGTTCTTGGCCTTGTCGCGGTTCAGGAAGTGCTGTTGATCCGGAGCGCGCTCGTAGGCGTAGCCCGGCGAGACGGTGATGCCGTCCACACCGATCGGCTTGAGCGTGTCAAAGAACTTAGCCACGCGCTCAGGGAGCGCGTCATTGAACAGCGTGCAGTTGATGTTAACGCGGAAGCCGCGGCGCTTGGCTTTCTTGATGGCTGCCATAGCCTTGTCGTACACGCCTTCCTGAGAAACCGCGTGATCGTGCATCTCGCGATCACCGTCGAGGTGGACCGACCAGACGAAGTATGGGCTCGGCTCGTAGTTATCCAGCTTTTTTTCCATCAGCAGCGCGTTCGTGCAGAGATACACGAACTTCTTGCGCTTCATAATACGCTTGACAACTTCCGGCATGTCATGGTGGAGCAGGGGCTCGCCTCCAGCGATCGAGACGATCGGTGCGTTGGTTTCGTCGACTGCCTGCAGGCATTCCTCGACGGACAGGCGCTGGTTCAGGATGGGATCCGGATAGTCGATTTTTCCACAGCCGTTGCAAGCCAGATTGCAACGGAACAGCGGCTCGAGCATCAACGCGAGCGGGTAGCGTTTTTTCCCAGACAGGTGGTTACGCATGATGTATGCGCCGACACGGACTTGCTGGAGCAGCGGAATAGACAAGATATCCTCCTTAAACTTTTCTGGCTACGGCTTGTGGGAGCTTCGCCGGCAGCTTGAATTCGACTTTTCCTCGCAGCCCGCCATCGTCATGACTTCGACAGGGCCCAGCGCGTAGCGCAACAATGACGTCCTCGACCAGTTCTTCAGGTACGAACGCACCGACCGTCAGGCCGACCGTCCGCGCATTCGCGAACTAACTCGGCGCAGATTTCCGAGCCATCGGCTACCATGTAACTCGGCACGCCGCTTTCGGTACAAATTTCACGCATGCGGCTTGAGTTCGAGCTGTTTGTCGCGCCGACACCACTACCAGCACGTCCACCTGGCTGCTGAGCTCGCGCACGGGGCGGTCTGTAGGTTCTGGGTGACATAACAGATGTGGCGTGTCTCCGGGCCGGCAATGTCGGTAAATTTGCGTGTGAGTGCCTCGATGATTTGGCGTGTATCCGCGTTGACCGATAGCACGTGGTCTGCGTGACGTAGGCCATCGATGTTTTGATCGGTAGCTCGAGCTGGACCACCGCGGCTTCGCTCTGCACCAGGATCACCTCACCCGGGGTCTGTCTGACCGTGCCATCGACTTCCGGATGGGGCCGGCGTGGCCGATCAGGATCAGGCGGAGGCTGGTAGACAGAGACAGGTACTGGCGGCGCTGCCAAGCTGGACCTTGGTGACCCCAGCGGGCAGGTGGTGCGTCGAGCACGTCGAGGCCCCGCTGGCCTCGGCATCCTTCTCCACCGCCCGCACGGATGCGCCGTGCGCGCTGAAGATCACGACGGCGCCATGTGGTACCTTGTCGAGCTCTTCGACGAATTTCGCTCCTTTGTTGCATAGGTTGTCCATGACATATTAATTTGCAATTCGTGATCTTGTAATGGCGTTGTTGCATAAATCGAGTGTGAGGATGCAAAATAGCATCGACGGGCATAATTTTAGGCAATACGAACGGATTGCGGACGAGCGAGGTCCGCCATACGGTTGATGACGCCAACGCGAATGGAGACCTCGGTCGCCTGCGAGTCGATGTGACGCGCCCAGAGACAGTTGCCGGTGAGGGTCTTGAACCGATACATCGCATTCTCGGCAAGCGATCGCCGGTGGTAGCCACTGTCTTGCTTTCATTCTCGACGACCGTCACGGGCAATTGCATCAACCGCGCCATTACGCCACGCCGCACCGGGCATATCCGCTGGCCAATGAGCGGCACCCTCGCGTGGCGGAATCGAAGGAATAGCACTGCGTGCAGCAATGGCCGCATGGCATGGCTTGGTGTCGTAGGCACCATCACCGCCGATGACATCGATTTGTTCTTCGCGTGGAATCTGGTCGAGCAACTTGGCCAGAGCGTCAGCCACATTCTGATTCGTCATTAGCGCGGCATGCACTTGACCCGTATTCGCGTTGAGCGCGAGATGGACTTTACGCCAGGTGCGCCGCTTCGAGTAGCCGTGCTGGCGCACCTTCCATTCACCTTCGCCATAGACCTTCAGACCGGTGCTGTCGACAACCAGATAGATCGGTTCATTGTCACGAAGGATCGGCAGTTCGACATCAAGCGTTTTTGCCCGGCGACAGAGCGTGGTGTAATTCGGCACCGGCAAGCTCGGGAAGGCCAGATCGCGCAGACTTTGGGTGAAACCTTGCAGGGCGCGCAACGTCCGTCGATAGACGGTCTTCACGCCAAGTAATGTCTGAATCAGCGTATCGCCGTATAGACACGGGCGACCACGTGTGGGTATGGCATCGGGTATTCTGGCAAGGACGGCTTCATCTATCCATATTGTTACGTTCCCCCGGTTGATCAGGCCTTCATTATAGGCGGCCGCCCAATTCCTGACACGGTAGCGTGCCTTCGGCTCACCTGTCTTGTGTATGTCCTTGCGCATTTTCTTGGAAAAAAATTAGGCAGTTACTCTGGAATCTGACTTGATAGGGATCTGGCCCCGAGACTGTTGTGCGTAAACATCAATGGATCTCGCTCGATTTATGCAACAACGCCCCATCATGTGATGGAGATCGAAAAACGAGACATGAGATTGCTTCCTCGTGAGGCACGTGAAGAGCGGCGTCGGCAGGGAATCAACCTGCGCAGGCGAGGCTGGCCCTACGACGAGATTGCCGAGTATACGAACCTGTCGCGCACCGGCGTGTTCTATATTTGCAAACGCTACGCTCGAGAAGGTGCGGCTAGATTGCGTGGGCGTTGTTGCATAAATCGAGCGAGATCCGTTGACGTTTACGCGCAACGGTCGCGGGGCCAGCCTCCTATCAAGTCAGATTCCAGAGTAACTACCTAATTTTTGCCAAGAAAATACGCAAGGACATGCACAAGAAAGGTGAGCCGAAGGCACGCTACCGTGTCAGAAATTGGGCGGCCTATAATGAAGGCCTGATCAACCGGGGGAACGTAACAATATGGATAGATGAAGCCGTCCTTGCCAGAATACCCGATGCCATACCCACACGTGGTCGCCCGTGTCTATACGGCGATACGCTGATTCAGACATTACTTGGCGTGAAGACCGTCTATCGACGGACGTTGCGCGCCCTGCAAGGTTTCACCCAAAGTCTGCGCGATCTGGCCTTCCCGAGCTTGCCGGTGCCGAATTACACCACGCTCTGTCGCCGGGCAAAAACGCTTGATGTCGAACTGCCGATCCTTCGTGACAATGAACCGATCTATCTGGTTGTCGACAGCACCGGTCTGAAGGTCTATGGCGAAGGTGAATGGAAGGTGCGCCAGCACGGCTACTCGAAGCGGCGCACCTGGCGTAAAGTCCATCTCGCGCTCAACGCGAATACGGGTCAAGTGCATGCCGCGCTAATGACGAATCAGAATGTGGCTGACGCTCTGGCCAAGTTGCTCGACCAGATTCCACGCGAAGAACAAATCGATGTCATCGGCGGTGATGGTGCCTACGACACCAAGCCATGCCATGCGGCCATTGCTGCACGCAGTGCTATTCCTTCGATTCCGCCACGCGAGGGTGCCGCTCATTGGCCAGCGGATATGCCCGGTGCGGCGTGGCGTAATGGCGCGGTTGATGCAATTGCCCGTGACGGTCGTCGAGAATGGAAGCAACACAGTGGCTACCACCGGCGATCGCTTGCCGAGAATGCGATGTATCGGTTCAAGACCCTCACCGGCCACTGTCTCTGGGCGCGTCACATCGCCGCGCAGGCGACCGAGGTCGCCGTTCGCGTCGGCGTCATCAACCGCATGGCGGACCTCGCTCGTCCGCAATCCGTTCGTATCGCCTGAATTATGCCCGTCCGATGCCATGGCGTCCTCACGTTCGATTTATGCAACAACGCCGTCCGGAGCTCAAGCCCGACGATATGCTCAACACGCATCTGCCAGCGAATGTGACGAAGCAGGCTCCGGTCGCGAACCAAGGGGTATCTCAAGAAAGCCTTCATGAGCCATTTGCGTCGTCTCCAGAGATCATTAAAGCGTGTCGCTCTCTATTTCATGCATAAATCAAGCGCGAGGACGCAATGGCATCGACGGGCATATTGATCACGAATTTCGTGATCAATAATTTCAGGCGATATGAACGGATTGCGGACGAGCGAGGTCCGCAATCCGTTCCATTGCGTCCTCACACTCGATTTATGCAACAACGCCGGTTGTAGTTCCGGCTTTCGTCAGGTGCGCTGGTTGTGCCATTGGCAAACATCATTCTCAGCTTAAACCGCCACCGCTTTCTCACATTTTTCCACGCCCATCGTACACCAGATTCAACAATATTAATCCACAATTTGTAATCTTGAAATTTGAAAATCGTTTCTCATGTGAGGGGCATGGAACAACGAGGCATGAGGAACGATTTTCAAATTTCAAGATTACAAATTGTGGATTAATAGTTCGCTCTCAGTAGCGTGAAACTCGATGTCTTGTAATGCCTGATGCGTCGTGTGCGACGATCAGAACAGGTACTGAATACTTGCATAGATGCCGGTCTGCGAATTACTAGCCTTCGGGTTGCCGGTCGAAACTCCCATGCCAGCTGGGTTGGCGTTCAGGCCGAAGTTGGCCGCCTTGCTGTTGCGTAGCGTGGCGGCCTGCAGCTCGAGCTGGGTGCGCTTAGACAGGTTATACGAACCGCCGATCGTGTAGATCGTGGCATTGCCGCCGCCATTGTTAGCGTTCACGTGGTAGACCGCCGCGATCAGCGCTGCCGACGGCGTGGCTTTCCATGTCACGCCGCCCCAGGCCTGCTGCGTCGTCGTGATGCCTTTGTTGGCAACCGGGCCGCCGTCAGCGTGCGAGGTCTGGTAGGCAGCTTGCAGCTTGAACTGGCCTAGAAAGACGTCCGCGCCCGTGAAGTATTCGTGCGAGTAGTTGAACACGTCGTTGAGTTTGCCGTCGGCGCGATCGCGCACTTCATCGTAGATGCCGCGCAGTTGAAACAGCGAGTTCGTGTACGTCAGTTGCAGGCCGGTGCTTCGACCCTGGTTGGTGGTGCCGTTGCCGTTGAATTTAGTGGCATTCGACAGCGCGCACTGGCCGTAGGCGTCGAAGCCGTAGATGTTCGGAGACTGATACGAAATGTTGTTGCTTGTTTTGTTCCAGTTACGGCCACGGACTAGCGAGGCGGTTGACCAACTCGACTGACTGAACGGGTCAAAGTCCCACACGCCGTTAGCAATCGCGAGTTTTCGGCCCAGCAGTAGGGTACCGTAGGCATCGTTCGAGATCCCGACCGTCGTAAAACGATCCCAGATCGTGCCGCTGGAGTCCATGCCGCCAGTCATGGTGTTGAATGCACCTTCGATGTGGAACAGCACCTTGTAGCCGCCGCCGAGGTCCTCGACGCCTTTGATGCCCCACAGGCTGGTACCCCAATTACCGCTTTCTGCGCTGATCGTGTGGCCAGCCTGGCCGCCGTTCAGATATTCGAGCCCTGCGTCCAGGCGACCGTACAGCGTCGCGTTGCTTTGCGCCTGCGCTGCCACCCCAGCAGCCATCAATGCTGCCGCGAGCAATGCTTTCTTCATTATTTCCTCTATACCTTGGCGTTGTTGCATATTAATCAGAAATACGTTATTTTGAATAAAAATGCATAGAAAATCAGTTTATGCATGAAATATTGATCAGAAATACGAGAACTTGACTCAAGCTGCAAAACAAATTGGTTTGTGCATGAAATGGTGAGCGACACGTTGTAGTGATTTCTGGAGACGACGTAGATAGCTGATGACCTCTTTTTGAGATGCCCCTTGTTCCGTTCCGGAACCTGTTTCGTCACGTTTGCCTTCAAGTCAGCATTGAGCATCTCGTCGGGATTCAGTTCTGGGCTGTACGACGGAAGGTAGAACACTTCAATCTCGTCGCCGTGCTCGGCCAAGCACGCCGTGACCGGCTTGGCGTGATAAACCTTCAGGTTGTCGAGAATCAGAAACACCTTCTTGCTGCGCATGCCGGCGTTGTTGCATAAATCGAACGTGAGGACGCCATGGCATCGGACGGGCATAATTCAGGCGATACGAACGGATTGCGGACGAGCGAGGTCCGCCATGCGGTTGATGACGCGGACGCGAACGGCGACCTCGGTCGCCTGCGCGGCGATGTGACGCGCCCAGAGACAGTGGCCGGTGAGGGTCTTGAACCGATACATCGCATTCTCGGCAAGCGATCGCCGGTGGTAGCCACTGTGTTGCTTCCATTCTCGACGACCGTCGCGGGCAATTGCATCAACCGCGCCATTACGCCACGCCGCACCGGGCATATCCGCTGGCCAATGAGCGGCACCCTCGCGTGGCGGAATCGAAGGAATAGCACTGCGTGCAGCAATGGCCGCATGGCATGGCTTGGTGTCGTAGGCACCGTCACCGCCGATGACATCGATTTGTTCTTCGCGTGGAATCTGGTCGAGCAATTTGGCCAGAGTGTCACCGTCAGCCACATTCTGATTCGTCATTAGCGCGGCATGCACTTGACCTGTATTCGCGTTGAGCGCGAGATGGACTTTACGCCACGTGCGCCGCTTCGAGTAGCCGTGCTGGCGCACCTGCAATTCACCTTCTCCATAGACCTTCAGACCGGTGCTGTCGACAACCAGATGGATCTGGTTCATACGAAGGATCGGCAGTTCGACATCAAGCGTTTTTGCCCGGCGACAGAGCGTGGTGTAATTCGGCACCGGCAAGCTCGGGAAGGCCAAATCGCGCAGACTTTGGGTGAAACCTTGCAGGGCGCGCAAGGTCAGTCGATAGACGGTCTTCACGCCAAGTAATGCCTGAATCAGCGTATCGCCGTATAGACACGGGCGACCACGTGTGGGTATGGCATCGGGTATTCTGGCAAGGACGGCTTCATCTATCCATATTGTTACGTTCCCCCGGTTGATCAGGCCTTCATTATAGGCCGCCCAATTCCTGACACGGTAGCGTGCCTTCGGCTCACCTTTCTTGTGTATGTCCTTGCGTATTTTCTTGGCAAAAATTAGGTAGTTACTCTGGAATCTGACTTGATAGGAGGCTGGCCCCGCGACCGTTGCGCGTAAACGTCAACGGATCTCGCTCGATTTATGCAACAACGCCGCGCATGCCTTGAATCAGGCGCTTCAGGAAATCGATCAGGATGTCGGCGTTCATCGCACCATCGAAGACTTTCCAGCGCATCTGGCCACGGTTCGTCACAGTCGACATCACCGAGAGGCCTTCGCTTCGACTTGCCACGCGTCGCTCGGGCGTCTTGCCAATCGGTGCGTAGGAGTACGCCTACGCACATCGTCTGAGCGTAGCCCCGTTTCGTGGGGTTGTTGCATCAATCGAGCGTGAGGACGCAATGGCATCGACGGGATAATTTCAGGCGATACGAACAAATTGCGGACGAGCGAGGTCCATTATACGGTTGATGACGCCGACGCGAATAGAGACCTCGGTCGCCTGCGCGTCGATGTGACGCGGTCAGAGACAGTTTCCGGTGAGGGTCTTGAACCGATACATCGCATTCTCGGCAAGCGATCGCCGGTGGTAGCCACTGTGTTGCTTCCATTCTCGACGACCGTCACGGGCAATTGCATCAACTGCGCCATTACGCCACGCTCTGTCTCCGGGAAAAAACGCTTGATGTCGAACTGATGATCCTTCGCGACAACGAACTGATCCATCTGGTGGTCGACAGCACCGGTCTGAAGGTCTATGGAAAAGGTGGATGGAAGGGGTGCGCCAGCACGGCTACTCGAAGCGGCGCACGTGGCGTAAAGTCGATCTCGCGCTCAACGCGAATACGGGTCAAGTGCATGTCGCGCTAATGACGAATCAGAATGTGGCTGACGGTGACGCTCTGGCCAAGTTGCTCGACCAGATTCCACGCGAAGAACAAATCGATGTCATCGGCGGTGATGGTGCCTACGACACAAAGCCATGCCATGCGGCCATTGCTGCACGCAGTGCTATTCCTTCGATTCCGCCACGCGAGGGTGCCGCTCATTGGCCAGCGGATATGCCCGGTGCGGCGTGGCGTAATGGCGCGGTTGATGTAATTGCCCGTGACGGTCGTCGAGAATGGAAGCAAGACAGTGGCTACCACCGGCGATCGCTTGCCGAGAATGCGATGTATCGGTTCAAGACCCTCACCGGAAACTGTCTCTGGTCGCGTCACATCGAGGCGCAGGCGACCGAGGTCTCCATTCGCGTCGGCGTCATCAACCGTATGGCGGGCCTCGCTCGTCCGCAATCCGTTCGTATCGCCTGAAATTATCCCGTCGATGCTATTGCATCCTCACACTCGATTTATGCAACAACGCCCCTTAGGGCAAGGAACTTTATTTTCGTCTATCAGTAGATCGGAATGCCACTCGATCAGACGACGCGTACCACTGCCCTGCTCGACCTTGGCACCGGCCGCCTCGGGCGCGCGATTCAGGCCGATACGCGGCACGAACAGCAGCGCCTGGCCGACATGCAGCAACGGCACGTCGCGCTGCCAGGCGGGCACGCCACGCTCCTGGAACAGGTTTTTGAGCGTGCGCGAATAGCCGCCCGTGGATGTGCGCAGGCGTTCGCCGCCACTGCGAGCGAGTACTATCAGCGGTGCCTGAGCGAGCATAGCCTCGGTCACGCTATTCTCCCTCTCTACTGGCCCAGCCTCGACCGTCACCGACCGGAACACGAAGCTTCCCCGCCAGGCCGGCAGGTGCCAGACTTCCTGTCCGGTCCAGTCAAGACACGCTACAGGACGTTTTGGCGAGGTACCATCGTTGGGCAGATCGGTGCTGTCACTAGCCTGCCAATACACCTTGTCGCGATAGAGCCTCAGGCAATGCCCTGCGTGATCGATCCGCAGCGCATGCGAAACCTGCGGCGCGCGCAGTTGCTTGATCATCTCGGCCAGACGCGCAACCGACGCGCCGGGCAGGCCGAGCCTACGCATCCAGTGGCGCAGCAGGTTGGCAACGCGGTCTTCGTCGAGCGTGAGCAGGCGCTCACGCGACAGCGTGTGGCCCTCATCCCGCCTCGAAACGGCGGCGAGATCGCCGGTCGCCAACGCATCGAGCAGCCGCTGCGCAGCCGCAGCATGCTTGGCGATATTCGCGAGCGCGTCGCGCAAACCTGGGAAATGCACCAAGAGCGTCGGAAGCACCTCGATACGCAGCGCATTCCGCGTATAGTGCGTGTCGGCATTTGATTCGTCCTCAATCCAGCGCAGCCCGCGCGCCTCGGCATAATGCTCGAGCTGGGTTCGCAGCAGATGTAGCAGCGGACGCATGCGTACCATGCTCGCCTCGGTCGTCATGGAGAGCGGCGCCATCGCAGCGATACCGGCCAGGCCCGCGCCGCGTAACAACTGCAGCAGCACCGTCTCGGCCTGGTCGTCAGCATGCTGGGCCAGCCACAGCGCCTGGGTACCATGCCGCTCGCCCATCGTGTCGAGCGCGCGGTAGCGGATCTCTCGCGCGTTAGCCTCGACACCAAGCCCGGTACCGCGCGGTACCTTGACACGCTCGACATCGAAACGCACGCCTAGCGCGGCTGCGGTCATTTCGGCATGTGCCAGCCACGCATCGGCGTTTGGACTTAGACCGTGATGGACGTGCAGCGCCACGCAGCACTCAGCACCGGCAATACGCGCAGTCGCCTCGAGCAGCACTGAGGAATCGAGCCCTCCGCTGTAGGCGATCGCGATCATCGCGTGCTCGGGCAGCTCGCCCAAAGCAACGCGGACCGCGTCGAGTACGACGCGGTCCGCGTTGAGGTTATTCGGAGGAATCATCGGCAACACGCGCGAGGCACCTGGAAGGCGGGGCTCAGATGCCCGGCGTGGTTTCCTTGTACTTGCCGTAGGCGAGTAGACGTCCCAGGCGGCGCTCGCGCAGCGCATCGATACTCATGCCCTGGAACTGGCGCAGCGTATCGGCCAGCGCACGACGCAGCAATACGGCCATGCCCTTCGGGTCGCGATGCGCGCCGCCGAGCGGCTCGTTGACGATCTTGTCGATCAAGCCCAGCGCCTTCAAGCGATGCGCCGTCAAGCCCAGCGCCTCGGCGGCCTCGGGTGCCTTGGCCGCGCTCTTCCAGAGAATCGAGGCGCAGCCTTCCGGCGAGATCACCGAGTAAGTCGAGAATTGCAGCATCAGCACAGTATCCGCCACCGCGATCGCAAGCGCGCCGCCCGAACCGCCCTCGCCGATGATGGCAGTGATGATTGGCGTCTTCAGCTCGGCCATCACATACAGGTTGCGACCGATCGCCTCCGACTGGCCGCGCTCCTCGGCACCAATGCCAGGATACGCGCCAGGCGTATCGACGAAGGTGAAGATCGGCAGGCTGAATTTCTCGGCCAGGCGCATCAGGCGCTCGGCCTTGCGATAGCCTTCCGGACGCGGCATGCCAAAGTTGCGCGCCGCGCGCTCCTTTGTGTCGCGCCCTTTCTGGTGACCGATCACCATGCAGGGGTTGCCACTGAAGCGCGCTAGGCCGCCGATGATCGACTGGTCGTCAGCAAAAGCGCGGTCGCCATGCAGTTCATGGAAATCGGTGAACAGCTCGCCCACGTAATCGAGCGTGTAGGGACGCTGTGGATGGCGCGCGATCTGCGAGACCTGCCACGGCGAGAGGTTTGCGTAGAGGTCTTTAGTCAGTTGCTGGCTCTTCTTCGATAGTCGCTCGATTTCTTCCGAAATGTCGACAGCCGAATCGTCCTGCACGAAGCGCAGTTGCTCGATCTTACCTTCCAGTTCGGCGATCGGCTGTTCGAAATCCAGAAACGTGGTCTTCATGTATGTGAGTTCTAGGTCATGCGGTAGCGCGTATTTTGACCGCACTGGTTCGCATTAAAATCGACTCGAAACGGCATTGTTGCATAAATCGAGGGTGAGGACACGATGGCATCGACTGGCATAATTTCAGGCGATACGAACGGATTGCGACCGAGCGAGGTCCGCCATGCGGTTGATGGCGCCGACGCGAACGGCGACCTCGGTCGCCTGCGCGTCCATGTGACGCGCCCAGAGACAGTGGCCTGTGAGGGTCTTGAACCGATGCATCGCATTCTCGGCAAGCGATCGCCGGTGGTAGCCACTGTCTTGCTTCCATTCTCGACGACCTTCACTGACAATTGCATCAATCGCGCCATGACGCCACGCCGCACCGGGCATATCCGCTGGCCAATGAGCGGCACCCTCGCGTGGCGGAATCGAAGGAATAGCACTGCGTGCAGCAATGGCCGCATGGCATGGCTTGGTGTCGTAGGCACCATCACCGCCGATGACATCGATTTGTTCTTCGCGTGGAATCTGGTCGAGCAACTTGGCCAGAGCGTCACCGTCAGCCACATTCTGATTCGTCATTAGCGCGGCATGCACTTGACCCGTATTCGCGTTGAACGCGAGATGGACTTTACGCCACGTGCGCCGCTTCGAGTAGCCGTGCTGGCGCCACCCTTCCATTCACCTTCTCCATAGACCTTCAGACCGGTGCTGTCGACAACCAGATGGATTGGTTCATTGTCACGAAGGATCGGCAGTTCGACATCAAGCGTTTTCCAGTCGACAGAGCGTGGTGTAATTCGGCACCGGCAAGCTCGGGAAGGCCAGATCGCGCAGACTTTGGGTGAAACCTTGCAGGGCGCGCAACGTGAGTCGATAGACGGTCTTCACGCCAAGTAATGTCTGAATCAGCGTATCGCCGTATAGACACGGGCGACTACGTGTGGGTATGGCGTCGGGTATTCTGGCAAAGACGGCTTCATCTATCCATATCGTCACGTTCCCTCGGTTGATCAGGCCTTCATTATAGGCCGCCCAATTCCTGACACGGAAGCGTGCCTTCGGCTCACCTGTCTTGTGTATGTCCTTACGCATTTTCTTGGCAAAAATTCGGCATTTACTCTGGACTCTGACTTGATAGGAGGCTGGCCACGCGACCGTTGCGCATAAACGTCAACAGATCTCGTTCGATTTATGCAACAACTCCGATCCGGAGCCATACTAGCATCGGCTTCTTTTTTTATGAGAGCAAGAGAACGCATGAAACGTCATCTGATTGCATGCCTCGCAGCGTCGGTCGTCTCCATCAAGGTTTTCGCGCAAAGCGCGCCTGTCGATGTGGTCCGCTCCGCAGTCGAGGGGACCGTCAACGCCATGAAGGCGGATCCGTCCGCACGCGGCGGAGACATGGCCAAAATCACACAGGTCGTCGAAACGAGTTTCCTGCCGTTGGCGAACTTCGAGCGCACCACCCGGATCACCGTCGGCAGGGCCTGGAGTCAGGCGAGCCCGGCGCAGCAGGAGGAGCTCCACAAGCAATTTCGGCTCCTTATGATACGCACCTACGCGGCTTCGCTAGCCCAGCTCGGCAGCCAGAACGTGACGTTCACCTTCAAGGCGGACGGAGGCAACGCCACCGATGCGCTGGTCCAGTCCACCGTGAGAACGCCGGGCGATACGCAGAATGTCGGCTACCGGCTCGGCAAGGAAGGCAACAACTGGAAGATCTACGACATCGACATGTCCGGTGTCTGGCTGATCCAGGTCTACCAGGGGCAGTTCAAGTCGCAGGTGGCCGCGGGCGGGATCGACGGCCTGATCAGCAACCTGCAGAAGCACAACGCACGCGTCAACTGAGCTGACACGCGTTCGGGCGTTGTTGCATAAATCGAGTGTGAGGAGGCGTTGTTGCATAAATCGAACGTGAGGACGCCATGGCATCGGACGGGCATAATTCAGGCGATACGAACGGATTGCGGACGAGCGAGGTCCGCCATGCGGTTGATGACGCCGACGCGAACGGCGACCTCGGTCGCCTGCGCGGCGATGTGACGCGCCCAGAGACAGTGGCCGGTGAGGGTCTTGAACCGATACATCGCATTCTCGGCAAGCGATCGCCGGTGGTAGCCACTGTGTTGCTTCCATTCTCGACGACCGTCACGGGCAATTGCATCAACCGCGCCATTACGCCACGCCGCACCGGGCATATCCGCTGGCCAATGAGCGGCACCCTCGCGTGGCGGAATCGAAGGAATAGCACTGCGTGCAGCAATGGCCGCATGGCATGGCTTGGTGTCGTAGGCACCGTCACCGCCGATGACATCGATTTGTTCTTCGCGTGGAATCTGGTCGAGCAACTTGGCCAGAGCGTCACCGTCAGCCACATTCTGATTCGTCATTAGCGCGGCATGCACTTGACCTGTATTCGCGTTGAGCGCGAGATGGACTTTACGCCACGTGCGCCGCTTCGAGTAGCCGTGCTGGCGCACCTTCCATTCACCTTCTCCATAGACCTTCAGACCGGTGCTGTCGACAACCAGATGGATCGGTTCATTGTCACGAAGGATCGGCAGTTCGACATCAAGCGTTTTTGCCCGGCGACAGAGCGTGGTGTAATTCGGCACCGGCAAGCTCGGGAAGGCCAAATCGCGCAGACTTTGGGTGAAACCTTGCAGGGCGCGCAAGGTCAGTCGATAGACGGTCTTCACGCCAAGTAATGCCTGAATCAGCGTATCGCCGTATACACACGGGCGACCACGTGTGGGTATGGCATCGGGCATTCTGGCAAGGACGGCTTCATCTATCCATATTGTTACGTTCCCCCGGCTGATCAGGCCTTCATTATAGGCTGCCCAATTCCTGACACGGTAGCGTGCCTTCGGCTCACCTTTCTTGTGTATGTCCTTGCGCATTTTCTTGGCAAAAATTAAGCAGTTACTCTGGAATCTGACTTGATGGAATCTGACTTGATAGGGGGCTGGCCCCGCGATCGTTGCGCGTAAACGTCAACGGATCTCGCTCGATTTATGCAACAACGCCCAAAAAAATTACAAAGCTTGGCGCCCCCTCTTGCCCAGGTTTCTGGATGTACGGAAGGCTATAATGTCCTGCCAATTTTCGATGTGCGGCGATTCATCGTCGAACATAGCGCTACAAATTCTCGCGGCAACCTGGAAGGACTTTATTTGGAAACCCAGAACACCCTGCGCAAGTTGATCGGCTCGGGTGCCACCACCTCGCCGCAGGCGGTGATGCGCCGCCTCTGGCCGTACATCCGTCCGCTGATCCTGATCATCGTGCTGGCGATCCTCGCGATGGGTGTGGTGGCAGCGACCGAGGTCGGGATTCCCGCGACGCTCAAGCCGCTGCTCGACCACGGCTTCGGTACGCACAGCAGTGAACGCGTCAAGTGGTTCGTCCCGACTGCGATCATCGGCCTGGCCCTGATGCGCGGCGTCGCTCAATACGCTTCAAACTACCTGCTCAACTACGTCTCAAACCGGATCTTGCTGAAGCTGCGGCTGGAGATGTTCGAGCGCATGATCCACATCAGCGCCTCGTTCTTCCAGCGTGAGACGGCCAGCACCGTAATCAACGCAGTGGTGTTCGAGGTGAACCAGATCCTCAGCGTACTGACCGGCGTGATGATCATTCTTGTACGCGAATCGATGACGGTGATCTTCCTTCTGGGCTACCTGTTCTACCTGAACTGGCGGCTCACGCTGATCGTCGCGGTGATCATGCCCGGCATCGGCTGGCTGGTCAGCAAAATCAACCGCCGCCTGCGGTGCTTGAATCGCGAGCACCAGACGCTGACCAACTCGTTATCCTACATCGTCGAGGAGACCGTGGCCGGCTACAAAGTGGTCAAGATCCATAACGGAGAGCGCTATGAGATGGACCGCTTCACGGCGATGAGCAAGCGCCTGAGCGGCTACGCGATGCGCATGACGATCTCGGGCGGCCTGGCACAGCCGATTACCCAGTTCCTGTCCTCGATCGCGCTGGCGATCGTGATCACCATCGCGATGGTACAGTCGGCCAACGACCAGACCACGGTGGGCGGCTTCGTGGCCTTCATAACCTCGATGCTGCTGGTGATCTCGCCGCTCAAGCACTTGATCGACGTGAATCAGCCGCTACAGCGCGGCATGACGGCCGCTGAGCTGATCTTCGGCCTGATCGACGAGCCGCTCGAGCCCCAGGGCGGCGGGCGGGCCCTGTCCAAGGCGCGCGGCGAGATTGAATACCGTGCCGTATCCTTCGACTATGGAGCGAGTGAGCGCCCCACATTGGACCAGCTTTCCTTCAAGGTCTCGCCGGGCGAGATGGTGGCGCTGGCTGGGCCTTCGGGCGGCGGCAAGTCAACCCTGGTGAACCTACTGCCGCGTTTCTTCGACGCCATCGGCGGCGCAATCCTGGTCGACGGCGTGCCGATCGTCGACTATGACGTGCATGAGCTACGCAGCCAGCTTTCGATGGTCAGCCAGGACGTGGTGCTGTTCAACGACAGCATCGCCGCCAACGTCGCCTACGGCAGCACGCCCGATCGTGAGCGCGTGCAGGCCGCGCTCGAGGCCGCTAACCTAGCCGAGATGGTGGCGGCGATGCCCGAGGGAATGGACACGCTGATCGGCGGCAACGGCATGCGCCTGTCAGGCGGCCAGCGCCAGCGCCTGGCAATCGCGCGCGCGATTTACAAGGACGCGCCGATCCTGATCCTCGACGAGGCCACCTCAGCGCTCGACTCAGAATCCGAACGGCACGTGCAGGGCGCGCTGGAACGGCTGATGGAAGGGCGCACCACGCTCGTCATCGCGCACCGACTGTCGACCATCGAACGCGCGAACAGGATCCTGGTGCTCGAGGCCGGTCGCATCGCCGAAGAAGGTAGCCACGAGGAGCTGTTGCGTCGCGACGGGCTCTACGCGCACCTGCATCGCATCCAGTTTCAGCAGCAGGCCGCCTGAGCAGCACACCTGCTGCTTTGGAGTGGGTCGCGTCGGCGTTATTGCATAAATCTGGCGAGAGCCGTGGCGTTGTTGCATACATCGAGTGTGAGGATGCAATAGCATCGACGGGCATAATTTTAGGCCATACGAACGGATTGCGGACGAGCGAGGTCCGCCATACGGTTGATGACGCCGACGCGAATGGAGACCTCGGTCGCCTGCGAGGCGATGTGACGCGCCCAGAGACAGTTTCCGGTGAGGGTCTTGAACCGATAGATCGCATTCTCGGCAAGCGATCGGCGGTGGTAGCTACTGTCTTGCTTCCATTCTGGCGTTGTTGCATAAATCGAGTGTGAGGAGACGCAATGGTATCGACGGATATAATTTCAGGCGATACCGTTGCGTCTCCTCACACTCGATTTATGCAACAACGGCCTTAGGAGCAGCCTTGTACATCATCCGAGCGCAGCCCCGTTTCGTCGGCTCACTGAATTTCCGCGCCTGCTTCTTTTGCCCGATGCGCAATCTCCTGGTACGTCTCGTTCAGCCATGCCTGTACCGCTGCCGGTCGCTGCTCGTCGGCCTGCTTCATCGGCCTTTGTGGCGTGAATCCACAGCGCGCCAGATACAAGTCGGCACCTTGCAACGTCAGCGTCAAACCACATCGCTGCCGGATCAACTCCAGCACAACATGTTGCGTCCACAACGCGAACGACATTTTCAGCTGGTCCGGCATCTGGTCGTACAACAGCATGCGAATTTCCACTTCCTGCCGCTCACTCAGGGCTCGGCTTGGGCTCACCGCTCCGCCGCTCGGCTTGTCCCGAAATCCAGCCGCACTTTCTCGGGTGTAGCTTTTGCAAATATCGTGCACGCCCGTACGCGACAGGTTCGTATGCTCGACAATTTTGTCATAGATCCAGCCGAGCGTGCGCAGGTTGCTTACCTGACCTCGCCGCTCTTCACGTGCCTCACGAGGAAGCGATTTCATGTCTCATTTTTTGTGCCCCTCACATGAGAGGGGATTTTCTAATTTCAAGATTGCAAATTTCGGATCAATAAAGATCAGAAGTTGTAGATCAATAATGATGCCCCGGCGGGTCTCGGCCCGCCGTTCCAGCCAGATCAAGCAGACGATGGAACACCGAAGCCCGTGACCACATCCCCCGGCGATGCGCCGCTCTACCGACTTTCATGCGTCGATTTCGCGATCGGCGACAAACTACTATTGCAGGACATCACGCTGGATATCCAGGTCGGGCAGGTGGTCGGCCTGATCGGCCACAACGGCTCCGGCAAGACCTCCCTGATGCGCCTGCTGGCACGCTTGCATGCGCCCACGCGCGGCAGCATCGCGTTCGGCGGCGCGCCGCTGGCTGGCTGGCCGTACCGGCGCTTCGCGCAGCAAGTCGCACACCTGCCGCAGTACACGCCGGCCACCGACGGTCTACTGGTTCGCGAGCTGGTCGCCCTCGGTCGTTATCCCTGGCACGGCGCGTTGGGCCGCTTCACACGCGAGGATCACGAGCACGTCGAAAACGCGATGGTCTCGACCGACGTCGTGCATTACGCAGAGCGTCCCGTCGACAGCCTTTCGGGCGGCGAGCGTCAGCGCGTCTGGCTGGCCATGCTGATCGCGCAGGACAGCCGCTGCGTGCTGCTCGACGAGCCCACCTCTGCGGTCGACATCGGCCACCAGCTCGAGGTACTGAAACTGATCCGCACATTGTGCGAGGCGCACGACATGACTGCCGTGGTGGTACTGCACGACGTCAACATGGCCACGCGCTTTTGCACCCAGCTGGTGTCTCTGCGCCACGGCCGCGTGCTGATGCAGGCCAGCCCCGAGGAGATCATGTGCGAGGATAGCCTGGAGGCGATCTACGGCGTGCCGATGGGTGTGATAACCGATCCGGTCGGCGGCCACCTCATCGGTTATCCGCGATGAGCCGCATTCGTTCCCGTCTTCACCCGGATGCCGGTCGGCGCCGCTGGCTCGCGCGCGGCGGGGCGCTCGGCCTGGCCGGCGTGGCCGCCGCGCTCGGGGCGCTGGCGCGGCCCGACACCCGGCACGCTGCACCAGTCGCGATGACAGCCGATCTGTCCGCTAGCGCGGTTGAATCCGCCGCGATCCCCAAGCGCATTGTCACCATGAACTGGGAGCTGACCGAGACGCTGCTCGCGCTCGGCGTGGTGCCGATCGGCGTGACGCTGCCAGACTGGTATCGTAGCTCGATCGTCGAGCCGCCGCTGCCGCCGGGTATCACCGACGTCGGCCTACTGTACCAGCCGAACTTCGAGGTACTGCTCACACTCAAGCCCGACCTGCTGGTGCTCACGCCGGGCCACGCGCCGGCACTGGACATCCTGCAGCGGATCGCGCCGACCATCATCATGAGCCAGTATATGACGAGCGCGCAGCCCTATCTCGACCTGTGCAACGAGACCAGGAAGCTGGCCGCGCGCGTCGGTCGCCCGCAGCGCGCCGTCGAACTCGTGGCCGAGGCTGCGCGCACCACCGAGACGGTGCGCTCGGGGCTCGCCGCAAGGCCTGCGCTGCTCGGCAAGTCGGTGATCGTAGCCGACCTGGTTGACGATCGGCACCTGCGCGTCTATGGCCAAGGCAGCTTGTTCGACGAGATGCTCGGCAAGCTTGGCGTGCGCAATGCCGCGCATCCGCGCGCCGGCGGCCCGATCTGGCGGACCCAGGCCGGTTATTCTCTGGTGCCGCTGCAGCGGCTCGCCGAGATACCCGAGGCCAGTGTGCTGCTGGTCGGCCCGGTCAAGGTGCCGGCCCGCGCCGGCCTAGCCGGCAATGTGATCTGGCATGCGCTGCCGGCGGTGCGCGAGCGCCGCGTGGCCGCGCTGCCTGTGATCGCGCCTTATGGAGGACTTGTGTCGATGCAACGTTTCGTGCGGGCGATCGCCGCCGCGCTAGCCACGATCGAGGCGGGAGGCGGCGGTGTCACGTAACCTGATGAGCCTGCCGCGCCAGACCGTGCCGCGCGACACGCGCTGGTGGGTGATCGGCACGATGATCGCGGTCTCGCTTTTGCTAGCGATCCTTGGCATCCGAGCCGAACTCGACGGCGCCTCGTTCTGGCAGGCGCTGATCTCGCCCGATCAGCACAACTTGCGTGAGCTCCTGGTGCGTTACAGCATGCTGCCGCGCATCGCCATGACTTTGCTGTGCGGCGGCGCGCTGGCGCTGGCCGGCACCCTTGCGCAGCAGGTGCTGCACAATCCGCTGGCCGAGCCGATGACGCTCGGCGTGTTCCCCGGCGCTCACCTCGCGTTGATCTTCGCTGATCTATGGGCCCCCCCGTCCTGGCTGGGGGCGGGGCGGCCCTTGATCGCCCTGGCGGGTGGCCTGCTGGCGATGCTAGCAGTGTTTGCGCTATCGGCGCGGCAGCGCATGGCACCGCTCGCGGTGGTGCTCTCTGGCATGATCGTTAACCTCTATTTCGGCACGATCAGCCAGGCGATATCGATGGCCCACTTCGAGCTGCTGCGCGGCCTGATGATATGGGGCGGCGGGGCGCTCGACCAGACCGGCTGGCACGAGAGCCGTATGCTCGGTGTGGCTGTGTTCGGCTGCGTAATCGTAACGGCGCTGCTGCGTCGACCGCTCGGTGTGTTCGATGCCGGCGACTCGACCGTGCGCAGCCTCGGCGTCGATCTGCACCGGACGCGCGGGGTGGCGCTGCTGATAGCGGTAGTGCTAACCGCGGCGGTGGTCTCGACGGTCGGCGTGATCGGTTTCGTCGGCCTAGCCGCGACCACTCTGGCGCGCCTGGTCGGCGCGCGCAGGCTTGACCAGCGCCTGGTGTGGGTGCCACTGCTGGGTGCCGCGCTACTGTGGCTGACCGACGAGCTGGTGCGCATGGTGTCGTCTGCCGAACTGTTCTCCGCACATCTTCTTCCGACCGGCACCGTCACCTCGCTGGTCGGCGTGCCCCTGCTGCTGTTCCTGCTGCCGCGCCTGCGCGCCCAGCCCAATCTGCACGCGGCGGTTGGCATCGCCGTGCAGCCGTCCCCCACACGGCTTGCACGTCGCCTGCCGCTGGCCTTTCTGGCGCTGCTGGTGGTTCTGGCGCTCAGCTTCGGCGTGACGCGCACGGTCGATGGCTTGCGCGTCGGCGATCTCGAGCAGATTCGCGCGATCATGTTGTGGCGCCTGCCGCACACGGTGGCGGCGGCCTCGGCCGGCGTGCTGCTGGCGATCGGCGGCACCCTGATCCAGCGTAGCACCGCCAATCCGATGACTAGCCCGGATCTACTCGGCGTCAGCTCGGGTGGCATGCTCGGCCTGGTGGTGGCGCTGTTCATGGGCGTCACGCCGGGGCCCGGCGTGCTGTTCGCCAGTTGCCTGGCTGGCGTTATGATCACGCTGGTGGTGCTGATGTCGCTGGGGGCGCGCGTGGCCTTCGCGCCGGAGCGGCTGCTGCTGATCGGCGTGGCGATCAGCGCGCTTTTGCAGGCGGTTGTTAGCGCCATGATGTCGAGCGGCGATGCGCGGGTCGGGCTGCTGCTCAACTTCATTGTCGGCTCTACCTACTACGTGCAGGCACCAATCGCCTATACGGTCGCCGTAATCGCGCTGCTCGGCCTGGTGGGCGCGCCGCTGATGAGCCGCTGGATCGAGACGCTCGGCATGGGTCCAGAGGTGGCGGTCGGGCTCGGTATCCCGGTCGGTCGAGCGCGCCTGATGATCCTGCTGCTGGCCTCGGTGCTGACCGCCGCCTCGACCCTGCTGGTCGGCCCGCTACCCTTCGTTGGCCTGATCGCGCCGCATATCGCTCGCTTCTCAGGCGCGCGCCGGCCCGCCTCGCAGATCCTGGTGGCGGCGATGATCGGCATTCTACTGATGACCTTCGCCGAATGGCTGGGCCGCCAACTGATATTTCCCGAGGAGCTGGCGTCGGGCCTGGTAGCTACCCTGATCGGCGGCCCTTATCTGATTGCGTTGATACTGCGCAAGACGGTCACCCCGACCTAATGCCGGGGCAGCGCACGCATACGTCTCGAAGTGCGCGCGTGCTACCGTGGCGTTTGTTGCATAAATCGAGCGAGATCCGTTGACGTTTACGCGCAACGGTCGCGGGGCCAGCCCACTATCAAGTCAGAGTCCAGAGTAACTGCCTAATTTTTGCCAAGAAAATGCGCAAGGACATACACAAGACAGGTGAGCCGAAGGCATGCTACCGTCTCAGGAATTGGGCGGCCTTATGGATGAAGGCCTGATCAACCGGGGGAACGTAGCGATATAGATAGATGAAGCCGTCCTTGCCAGCATACCCGACGCCATACCCACACGTTGCGCCCGTGTCTATACGGCGGCAAGACGCTGATTCAGGCATTACTGGCGTGAAGACCGTCTATCGACTGACGTTGCGCGCCCTGCAAGGTTTCACCCAAAGTCGGTCGCGATCTGGCCTTCCCGAGCTTGCCGGTGCCGAATTACACCACGCTCTGTCGCCGGGCAAAACGCTTGATGTCGAACTGCCGATCCTTCGCGACAACGAACCGATCCATCTTCTAGTCGACAGGGCGTTGTTGCACACAGTGTTGTTCCTTCGATTCTGCCACGCGAGGGTGCCGTTCATTGGCAAGCGGATATGCCCGGTGCGGCGTGGCGTAATGGCGCGGTTGATGCAATTGCCCGTGACGGTCGTCGAGAATGGAAGCAAGGCACTGGCTACCACCGGCGATCGCTTGCCGAGAATGCGATGTATCGGTTCAAGACCCTCACCGGCAACTGTCTCTGGGCGCGTCACATCGAGGCGCAGGCGACCGAGGTCGCCGTTCGCGTCGGCGTCATCAACCGCATGGCGGACCTCGCTCGTCCGCAATCCGTTCGTATCGCCTGCATTATGCCCGTCCGATGCCATGGCGTCCTCACGTTCGATTTATGCAACAACGCCCGTTTTCCATGCGCATCAGATGAGGGACGCTTTTAAAATTTAAAGATCACAAATTGTGGATCAATATGCAACAACGCCCCACCTCCAGAAATCGATTCGCATACATTTTCGGAGTGCAGTTGTTGCTACATTCTCTTTGCCATTCACGCAATTTACTGGTTGGTGAAGGTATTGCACTGCAGATTCGAGGCCACCGTGTTAAAAATATTTCTCGATGTAACCCGTCTGATGTCCCGGCTATCAAAAGGTTTGCTGCCGACCGGCGTTGACAGAGTCGGGCTGGCTTACATCGAAAGATACGGTGCTGACGCCCAGGCCGTATTCAGCCACGCGGGCTTCGCCCGCACCTTTTCGCGCGACGAATCGCGGCGCATCTTCGACATGCTACTATCCGGTAGTTGCGCCCGGGAACCACGTTTGCTGTCGCGACTCGGCTCGTTCGGAAACTGGCTGGATCTACGCCGCTCTCCCGGCGTGCTTCTGCATATCAGCCATAACGGCATCGAGCACGCGCGCTATTACACATGGATGAACAGACGGGCGATACGTCCAGTCTTCATGATCCATGACCTGATCCCGCTGACCCACGCCGAATACTGCCGTCCTGGCGTCGATACCCAGCACCGGTGTCGCGTCCACATGGCGATTCGCCATGCCGGCGGGCTGATCGCCAATTCGCGCGCTACCCTCGACGCGCTCGCGGTCGAAGCGGCCAGTGCCTCTCTGACACTGCCGCCGTGCGTGGTCGCGAAGCTGGCACCCGGTATCACGCCCGGCCCGAGCCGAACCAGCGAATTCAGCTCCCCTTATTTCGTGACGCTCGGTACCATCGAGCCGCGAAAGAACCACTGGCTGCTGCTCCATGTCTGGCGACGGATGGTGGAACAGCTCGGCAACGCCGCGCCCAAGCTCGTGATTGTCGGCCGACGAGGATGGGAATGTGAAAACGTGGTGGACATGCTCGAGCGGTGCGCGACGCTGAAAGGCGTCGTCGAGGAAATAAACTGCAGTGACGAGTGGCTGTATACGTTGCTGCAGCATGCACGTGCCCTGCTGTTTCCTTCCTTCGTGGAAGGCTACGGTATGCCGCTGGTGGAAGCGCTGATGATAGGTGTTCCCGTCATCGCCAGCGATCTGGCGGTTTTTCACGAGATTGCCTCGGAGATACCGGATTATCTTGATCCGCTCGACGGTCGGGGTTGGCTCGCGCGGATCCTGGCCTACACGGAAGTTGACAGCGCCGAACGGGCGTCGCAACTTTCCCGTATCGCTAGTTTTGAGCCGCCGACCTGGTCCGATCATTTTCAGCATGTCGACCGGTTCATTGCTTCTTTGTTCGAATGAATCCAGCACAGACATGGCGAATCCGAGCCTACATGTGGCGTAAAGTCCATCTCGCGCTCAACGCGAATACGGGTCACGTGCATGCCGCGCTAATGACACATCAGAATGTGGCTGACGGTGACGCTCTGGCCAAGTTGCTCGACCAGATTCCACGCGAAGAACAAATCGATGTCATCGGCGGTGACGGTGCCTACGACACCAAGCCATGCCATGCGGCCATTGCTGCACGCAGTGCTATTCCTTCGATTCCGCCACGCGAGTGTGCCGTTCATTGTCCAGCGGATATGCCCAGTGCGGCGTGGCGTAATGGCGCGGTTGATGCAATTGCCCGTGACGGTCGTCGAGAATGGAAGCAAGACAGTGGCTACCACCGGCGATCGCTTGCCGAGAATGTGATGTATCGGTTCAAAACGGCGTTGTTGCATAAATCGAACGTGAGGACGCCATGGCATCGGACGGGCATAATTCAGGCGATACGAACGGATTGCGGACGAGCGAGGTCCGCCATGCGGTTGATGACGCCGACGCGAACGGCGACCTCGGTCGCCTGCGCGGCGATGTGACGCGCCCAGAGACAGTGGCCGGTGAGGGTCTTGAACCGATACATCGCATTCTCGGCAAGCGATCGCCGGTGGTAGCCACTGTGTTGCTTCCATTCTCGACGACCGTCACGGGCAATTGCATCAACCGCGCCATTACGCCACGCCGCACCGGGCATATCCGCTGGCCAATGAGCGGCACCCTCGCGTGGCGGAATCGAAGGAATAGCACTGCGTGCAGCAATGGCCGCATGGCATGGCTTGGTGTCGTAGGCACCGTCACCGCCAATGACATCGATTTGTTCTTCGCGTGGAATCTGGTCGAGCAACTTGGCCAGAGCGTCACCGTCAGCCACATTCTGATTCGTCATTAGCGCGGCATGCACTTGACCTGTATTCGCGTTGAGCGCGAGATGGACTTTACGCCACGTGCGCCGCTTCGAGTAGCCGTGCTGGCGCACCTTCCATTCACCTTCGCCATAGACCTTCAGACCGGTGCTGTCGACAACCAGATGGATCGGTTCATTGTCACGAAGGATCGGCAGTTCGACATCAAGCGTTTTTGCCCGGCGACAGAGCGTGGTGTAATTCGGCACCGGCAAGCTCGGGAAGGCCAAATCGCGCAGACTTTGGGTGAAACCTTGCAGGGCGCGCAAGGTCAGTCGATAGACGGTCTTCACGCCAAGTAATGCCTGAATCAGCGTATCGCCGTATACACACGGGCGACCACGTGTGGGTATGGCATCGGGCATTCTGGCAAGGACGGCTTCATCTATCCATATTGTTACGTTCCCCCGGCTGATCAGGCCTTCATTATAGGCCGCCCAATTCCTGACACGGTAGCGTGCCTTCGGCTCACCTTTCTTGTGTATGTTCTTGCGCATTTTCTTGGCAAAAATTAGGCAGTTACTCTGGAATCTGACTTGATAGGAGGCTGGCCCCGCGACCATTGCGCGTAAACGTCAACGGATCTCGCTCGATTTATGCAACAACGCCGTTCAAAACCTTCACCGGCAACTGTCTCTGGGCGCGTCACATCGACTCGCAAGGCGACCGAGGTCTCATTCTCGTCGGCGTCATCAACCGTATGGCGGCCCTCGCCCGTCCGTAATCTGTTCGTATCGCCTGAAATTATGCCCGTCGATGCTATTGCGTCCTCACACTCGATTTATGCAACAACGCCCAATAACGCCCCTTCATGTCTTCAATGCAGCCTCGTCCAATAGGCCCCCAGCCGGGCACTGCGGACCAATCCTTGGCAGCCGTCTGGACAATCGACCAGCCTTGTCACAGTTTCGCATCGTCGACACCCCCGACGAGCAACACGCGCTGATCAGGTCCATCGACACAGCACTGGGCTCATCGTCGTACACCTTGGCACCAGTTGAACTTCGCAGGCTGATGTCGCGCATTGTTGAGGTCGACGCCCTGCATGTTCGCAGGCGCATCGCACCCCTGCCCGGCGAATGGCATCGCCCGCCTCCGCCCCATCGTGTGTTGCTTATCGACGAACGTGCGAAATCGCGGATCGGCGCGCACGCCGGCAAGCGTGAGCGCATCGGTCGCTTTCGAGCGATGGTGGATGCCGCGCGGGCAGCCCATCCCGGTACCGAGTACTGGACGCTGCAGTCCGCTGACGTGGGAACCGGTTGTTGGTTATCCGAATTGGCGAATATCCCTGCCGACGTAAGGAAACTGGATATCGCGCATTCCCTCCGTGATGCCGTCAAACAAGTCGACGCCGTTTATGTACTCGATGCCTCGGAAGGCATGGGCGCCCTGCTCGCCGGCGCACGGGTACACGTCTTCGGTACGCCGTATTATGCTGGCTGGGGCCTGACCGACGACCACCTCGAACAACCTGTCCGGATACGGAAACCGGACCTGGCAACTTTCTTTGACGCCGCATTCCTCAAGACATCCGGCTACCTTAATCCAAACACTCATCGCCAGGGCACGCTGGACGCTGTGCTGGACTGTATCGCGTTACAGCACGCCGTTGCGGGGCGCTACGCGGATCTGAAGGCCGTCGCCGGTGTCGCCTTCCAGTGGTGGAAACGGTACTTCGCCATGCCGTACCTCACCGCCGGTGGCGGTGCCTTGAGATGGGTTACGCATGGCACCGAAGTCCTGGAGACGGAATGCGCCGCAATCTGGGGTGGGCGTGAGGCATCCGGGTTCGGTCCGGACGTGAGGCATGTCAGGATCGAGGACGGCTTCCTACATTCGTGCGGCCTCGGCTCCGATATTTCGCCGCCCTGCAGCCAGGTCATCGACCGTCTAGGAATCTATTTCGATGCGACACGTCCCAATGAATTGAATGTCCTCTTGAACACGGCAATGTTCGACGAGGCGGAGCTGGCACGCGCCCATTGTCTGCGCCAATCAATCATCCGCGCCGGACTGAGTAAATACAATCTAGGTCGCCGGGCACCGGACTGGACCGCTCCCGAAGCCAAGCCGATCATACTGATACCGGGTCAGGTTGCTGACGATGCATCGATTCGCCTTGGAACCGGTTATATCTCGACAGTGCAGGCGCTGCTCGATGAGGTGCGCGCCAGGCGGCCCGACGCCTTCATCGTCTACAAGCCGCATCCAGACGTGATGTCAGTCAACCGAAACGGCCTCGTCGAAGTGGGACGCAGTGCCGATCTCGTCGATACGGACTCCGACCTGATTTCCCTGATCGACCGCGCTGACGAAATCCACACCCTGTCTTCGCTGTCTGGATTTGAAGCGCTGCTGCGGGGTAAAACGGTCCATACTTATGGACTACCGTTCTACGCAGGCTGGGGCCTCACCCACGATGCCCTGAACCAGCCGCGCCGCGAGCGCGTCTTGACCCTGGATATGCTAGTGGCGGGCGTGCTGTTGCGCTACCCCGTCTATTGGGATTGGAAGCTGAAGCTTTTCACGACCCCGGAGGCGATCGTCAACCAGCTCGCGCCCGCTGCTAGCCGTCCCATCCGAAAGCTGTGTGCCACCCCTCGCCGCCGCTGGCTGAAGCTGTTTCGCTGGAGTCGAAACGCCTTGCGTCACGCGGTCTGGAGATGGCGAAAATGGATAAATCAGGAAACAGACGAGTCATAGCCGTAACTCAATTCTGAGCGGCGTTGTTTGGCGTTGTTGCATAAATCGAGCGAGATCCGTTGACGTTTACGCGCAACGGTCGCGGGGCCAGCCTCCTATCAAGTCAGATTCCAGAGTAACTGCCTAATTTTTGCCAAGAAAATGCGCAAGGACATACACAAGAAAGGTGAGCCGAAGGCACGCTACCGTGTCAGGAATTGGGCGGCCTATAATGAAGGCCTGATCAGCCGGGGGAACGTAACAATATGGATAGATGAAGCCGTCCTTGCCAGAATGCCCGATGCCATACCCACACGTGGTCGCCCGTGTGTATACGGCGATACGCTGATTCAGGCATTACTTGGCTTGAAGACCGTCTATCGACTGACCTTGCGCGCCCTGCAAGGTTTCACCCAAAGTCTGCGCGATTTGGCCTTCCCGAGCTTGCCGGTGCCGAATTACACCACGCTCTGTCGCCGGGCAAAAACGCTTGATGTCGAACTGCCGATCCTTCGTGACAATGAACCGATCTATCTGGTTGTCGACAGCACCGGTCTGAAGGTCTATGGCGAAGGTGAATGGAAGGTGCGCCAGCACGGCTACTCGAAGCGGCGCACGTGGCGTAAAGTCCATCTCGCGCTCAACGCGAATACAGGTCAAGTGCATGCCGCGCTAATGACGAATCAGAATGTGGCTGACGGTGACGCTCTGGCCAAGTTGCTCGACCAGATTCCACGCGAAGAACAAATCGATGTCATCGGCGGTGACGGTGCCTACGACACCAAGCCATGCCATGCGGCCATTGCTGCACGCAGTGCTATTCCTTCGATTCCGCCACGCGAGGGTGCCGCTCATTGGCCAGCGGATATGCCCGGTGCGGCGTGGCGTAATGGCGCGGTTGATGCAATTGCCCGTGACGGTCGTCGAGAATGGAAGCAAGACAGTGGCTACGATCGGCGATCGCTTGCAAAGAATGCGATGTATCGGTTCAAGACCCTCACCGGCCACTGTCTCTGGGCGCGTCACATCGCCGCGCAGGCGACCGAGGTCGCCGTTCGCGTCGGCGTCATCAACCGCATGGCGGACCTCGCTCGTCCGCAATCCGTTCGTATCGCCTGAATTATGCCCGTCCGATGCCATGGCGTCCTCACGTTCGATTTATGCAATAACCCCACGGGAGCTGATCCGGTCGGGCAGCGGCGTGACTTTGTTGCATTGCACTTGGGAATGGGCCTTAGGCCTGTACATCGTCGTTCTTTCCGGTGCTACGCTTGCCCTCGCGTACCTTGCCCTGCGCCACGCTGCTGCCCGGCGGCACGCTGTACGTGAGCCAGACGTTACCGCCGATCACTGAGCCGCGTCCGATCGTGACGCGCCCGAGAATGGTCGCGCCAGCATAGATTACCACGCCGTCCTCGACGATTGGGTGGCGCGTGTTGCCCTTCACTAGCGTGCCGTCACCATTGGCGGGGAAGCTCTTCGCGCCGAGCGTGACGGCCTGATAGACGCGCACGCGCTCGCCGATGATGGCGGTCTCGCCGATCACCACGCCGGTGCCGTGATCGATGAAGAAGCTCGGCCCGATGGTCGCGCCGGGGTGGATGTCGATGCCGGTTGCCGAATGCGCAATCTCATTGATAAAGCGCGCCAGCATCGGCACGCCAAGCTTGTACAGTGCATGCGCGAGGCGGTGGTGTATCATCGCCAGCACACCGGGATAGCAGAGCAGGATCTCGGTGATGTGCTGCGTGGCGGGATCGCCTGCGTAGGCGGCCTGGATATCGCTGACCAGCAGCGCGCGAATTTCCGGAAGTTGCGCGCCGAAGGTGCGCGCGATCTCGAACGCGTGCTCGTCGAGCGGGCTCGGCTCCGCATCGGCGTACTCGGGCAAGAACGACAGCGCGCGGCGCACCTGTTCGTGCAGTACGCGCAGGGTGCTCTCCAATGTGTGACCGACGTAAAAATCGACGCTCTCGTCGGTCAGGTCGGTCGCTCCGTAATGCGTTGGAAACAGCGAAGCACGCAAGCCTTTCACAATCTTACAAATCGCATCGCGCGAGGGCAGCTCGCGAATGCCGCGCGGGTGCCGCGTGCGATGTAGCGTTTCGCGCGATTCGCGCAGTTCAGCGATGATCTGTTCCAGACCCCAGCTGCGGGTGAGAGACGAAGCGGACGATTTTGACATGGCGTTGTGGACGGTCGTGCGTATTGATCCGCAATTCGTGATCTTGAAATTAGAAAATCGTCCTGCATGTGAGGGGCATGGAAAAACGAGACATGAGGGGCGTTGTTGCATCAATCGAGCGTGAGGACGCAATGGCACCGACCGACATAATTTCAGGCGATACGAATGGATCGCTGACGAGCGAGGTACGCAATACGGTTGATTACGCCGACGTGAACGGAGACTTCGGTCGCCTTGCGAGTCGATGTGTGATGCGCTCAGAGACAGTCTCCCGTGAGCGTCTTGAACCCGATGTATCGCATTCTCTCGGCAAGCGATCGCCGGTGGTAGCCACTGTCTTGCTTCCATTCTCGACGACCGTCACAGGCAATTGCATCAACCGCGCCATTACGCCACGCCGCACCGGGCATACCCGCTGGCCAATGAACGGCACCCTCGCGTGGCGGAATCGAAGGAATAGCACTGCGTGCAGCAATGGCCGCATGGCATGGCTTGGTGTCGTAGGCACCATCACCGCCGATGACATCGATTTGTTCTTCGCGTGGAATCTGGTCGAGCAACTTGGCCAGAGCGTCAGCGTCAGCCACATTCTGATTCGTCATTAGCGCGGCATGCACTTGACCCGTATTCGCGTTGAGCGCGAGATGGACTTTACGCCAGGTGCGCCGCTTCGAGTAGCCGTGCTGGCGCACCTTCCATTCACCTTCGCCATAGACCTTCAGACCGGTGCTGTCGACAACCAGATAGATCGGTTCATTGTCACGAAGGATCGGCAGTTCGACATCAAGCGTTTTTGCCCGGCGACAGAGCGTGGTGTAATTCGGCACCGGCAAGCTCGGGAAGGCCAGATCGCGCAGACTTTGGGTGAAACCTTGCAGGGCGCGCAACGTCCGTCGATAGACGGTCTTCACGCCAAGTAATGTCTGAATCAGCGTATCGCCATATAGACACGGGCGACCACGTGGGTATGGCATCGGGTATTCTGGCAAGGACGGCTTCATCTATCCATATTGTTACGTTCCCCCGGTTGATCAGGCCTTCATTATCAGGCGGCCGCCCAATTCCTGACACGGTAGCGTGCCTTCGGCTCACCTGTCTTATGTATGTCCTTGCACATTTTCTTGTCAAAAATTAAGCAGTTACTCTGGAATCTGACTTGATAGGGGGCTGGCCCCGCGATCGTTGCGCGTAAACGTCAACGGATCTCGCTCGATTTACGCAACAACGCCCGCTCGATGTATGGCAACAATGCCCCTCTCGCGTGGCTGACCCTGCTGTCGAGATCGGCTCTTCTGGGGCCTGGGGGCGGGCATTATCACACGCGCGGCGCAAGCCCGCGGTGCCTGAGGCCGCCCGGTCGGCCTAACGGCGACTCGCCGTTTGCCACGCTTGTTGCCGCCCAGATTCGATCCGGCCTAGAATAGAACTTCGCGGTCACCGTTCCCCACCCAGCTCGCGGGCGAGTTGGCTGGCCCGCTTCACCGCCAGCGCCGCAGTCGCGCGGCTCCCCCTGTCGAACTCGGCACTTTGCGCCCACCATGGATTCGCTCATGACTACCGCACTCGACCAACTGAAGCAGTACACCACCGTCGTCGCCGATACCGGTGATTTCCAGCAGCTCGCGCAGTATCAACCCCAGGATGCGACCACCAATCCCTCTCTGATCCTGAAGGCGGTCCAGAAAGATGCCTACAAGCCGCTGCTCGAGAAAACCGTGCGCGACTACGCCGGCGCATCGACCGACCTCATCATCGATCGTCTACTAATTGCCTTCGGCACAGAAATCCTCAAGATCATTCCGGGTCGCGTCTCGACCGAGGTCGACGCGCGCCTGTCGTTCGACGCGCAGGCCTCGATCGACAAGGGCCGCGAACTGATCTGCTTCTACGAAGCCGCCGGCATCGACCGCGAGCGCGTGCTGATCAAGCTCACCTCGACCTGGGAAGGGATCCGCGCCGCCAAAGTCCTGCAGAAGGAAGGCATCAAGTGCAACATGACCTTGCTGTTCTCGCTAGTGCAGGCGGTCGCTTGCGCCGAGGCTGGCGCGCAGCTAATCTCGCCCTTCGTCGGTCGCATCTATGACTGGTACAAGAAGCAAGCTGGTGCCAACTGGGACGAGGTCACGAACGGCGGCGCAAACGATCAGGGCGTGCAGTCGGTGCGCCGCATCTACGCCTACTACAAGAAGTTTGGCTACAGGACCGAGGTGATGGGCGCGAGCTTCCGCACCGTTGGCCAAATCACGGAACTAGCCGGCTGCGACCTGCTGACGATCAGCCCCGAGCTTCTGAAACAGCTGCACGAGAGCAACGACTGCCTCGAGCGCAAGCTGTCTCCAGACAGCGCGCAGGACGCGCCGGTCGAGCGCATGGTGATCGACGAACCCGCGTTCCGCTTCCAGCTCAACGACGACTCGATGGCCACCGAGAAGCTCGCCGAAGGCATCCGCGCCTTCGCGGTCGATGCGATCAAGCTCGCAGGCCTAATCGAGGCGCTGCGTTACTCATAAGTCAGTAAATTAAAAAACAAATGCTTACTATCGCTGTCCAACCTGATATGAAGAGGGCGTTGTTGGATAAATCGAGCTAGAGCCGTTGAAGTTTACGCGCAACGGTCGCGGGGCCAACCCCCTGTTATCAAATCAGATTCCAGAGTAACTGCCTCTTTTTTACAAGAAAAAGCGCAAGGAGATACACAAGACATGTGAGCCGAAAGCACGCTACCGCGTCAGGAATGTGGCGGCCTACAATGCAGGCCTGATCAACCGGGGGAACGTGACGATATGGATAGATGAAGCCGTCCTTGCCAGCATACCCGACGCCATACCCACACGTGGTCGCCCGTGTTTATACGGCGATGCGCTGATTGAGGCATTACTTGGCGTGAAGACCGTCTATTGACTGACGTTGCGCGCCCTGCAAGGTTTCACCCACAGTTTGCGTGATCTGACCTTCCCGAGCTTGCCGGTGCCGAATTACACTACACTCTTTCGCCGGGCAAACGCTTGATGTCGAACTGCCGATCCTTCGCGACAACGAACGGCGTTGTTGCATAAATCGAACGTGAGGACGCCATGGCATCGGACGGGCATAATTCAGGCGATACGAACGGATTGCGGACGAGCGAGGTCCGCCATGCGGTTGATGACGCCGACGCGAACGGCGACCTCGGTCGCCTGCGCGGCGATGTGACGCGCCCAGAGACAGTGGCCGGTGAGGGTCTTGAACCGATACATCGCATTCTCGTCAAGCGATCGCCGGTGGTAGCCACTGTGTTGCTTCCATTCTCGACGACCGTCACGGGCAATTGCATCAACCGCGCCATTACGCCACGCCGCACCGGGCATATCCGCTGGCCAATGAGCGGCACCCTCGCGTGGCGGAATCGAAGGAATAGCACTGCGTGCAGCAATGGCCGCATGGCATGGCTTGGTGTCGTAGGCACCGTCACCGCCAATGACATCGATTTGTTCTTCGCGTGGAATCTGGTCGAGCAACTTGGCCAGAGCGTCACCGTCAGCCACATTCTGATTCGTCATTAGCGCGGCATGCACTTGACCTGTATTCGCGTTGAGCGCGAGATGGACTTTACGCCACGTGCGCCGCTTCGAGTAGCCGTGCTGGCGCACCTTCCATTCACCTTCTCCATAGACCTTCAGACCGGTGCTGTCGACAACCAGATGGATCGGTTCATTGTCACGAAGGATCGGCAGTTCGACATCAAGCGTTTTTGCCCGGCGACAGAGCGTGGTGTAATTCGGCACCGGCAAGCTCGGGAAGGCCAAATCGCGCAGACTTTGGGTGAAACCTTGCAGGGCGCGCAAGGTCAGTCGATAGACGGTCTTCACGCCAAGTAATGCCTGAATCAGCGTATCGCCGTATACACACGGGCGACCACGTGTGGGTATGGCATCGGGCATTCTGGCAAGGACGGCTTCATCTATCCATATTGTTACGTTCCCCCGGCTGATCAGGCCTTCATTATAGGCCGCCCAATTCCTGACACGGTAGCGTGCCTTCGGCTCACCTTTCTTGTGTATGTCCTTGCGCATTTTCTTGGCAAAAATTAGGCAGTTACTCTGGAATCTGACTTGATAGGAGGCTGGCCCCGCGACCATTGCGCGTAAACGTCAACGGATCTCGCTCGATTTATGCAACAACGCCGCTGAGGGCTCATACAATCATCTGATGAGGGCATGGCTTATTGATCACGCATTGCGGATCAATATTTTTCGGGCGACCGAAAAAGGGCCTGCACGCGAGCGAGATCGGTGGGGGTGTCGACTCCCGGCATCGGAGCTGATTTTGTGACGAGCACAGCGATCCGCTCGCCATGCCACATTGCGCGCAGCTGTTCCAGCTGCTCGGCCTGCTCGATCGCCGCCTGCGCGAGGCTCGGATAGTTGCGCAAGAAACGCGCACGATAAGCATACAACCCGATGTGACGATAAGCCGGGAAAGTGGTCGGCCCGGGCATAGTTTCGACGACCGGCCAGTGCGCTTTCCAGGCATCGCGAGACCAGGGAATCGGCGCGCGCGAGAAATACAGCGCGACACTTTTCGCGTCGAGCGCAACCTTTACCACGTTCGGATTAAATACTTCCTCCGGATCATGGATCGGATGCGCGGCAGTTGCGATTGCACAATCTAGGTGTGTGGCAAGGTGTGACGCTACGTCGCGGACGAGTGTTGGGTCAATCAGGGGCTCATCGCCCTGCACGTTGACCACGATCGTCTCGTCGGGCAGTGCCAGTGTGCTGGCTACCTCTGCCAGGCGATCAGTGCCCGAAGGATGGTCGGCGCGCGTGAGCAGGACTTCGAAACCGGCCGCCTGCGCGGCCTCGAGCACCCTGCGTGCATTTGAGGTCACCAGCACGCGGGCCGCGCCTGCTTCGCGCGCTCGCTCGGCTACGCGCACCACCATCGGCTTGCCGCCAATATCGGCCAACGGTTTGTTGGGCAGGCGCGTGGAGGCGAGTCGGGCCGGCACGACGACGATGAAAGGCGATGGAGTGGTCATTGGGGCGTTGTTCCATAAATCGAGCGTGGAGGGGATGCAATGGCATCGACGGAGGCGTTGTTACATAAATCTGGCGAGAGCCGTTGACGTTTATACGCAACGGTCGCTGGGCCAGCCTCCTATCAAGTCAGATTCCAGAGTAACTGCCTAATTTTTGCCAAGAAAATGCGCAAGGACATACACAAGAAAGGTGAGCCGAAGGCACGCTACCGTGTCAGGAATTGGGCGGCCTATAATGAAGGCCTGATCAACCGGGGGAACATAACAATATGGATAGATGAAGCCGTCCTTGCCAGAATACCCGATGCCATACCCACACGTGGTCGCCCGTGTCTATACGGCGATACGCTGATTCAGGCATTACTTGGCGTAAAAACCGTCTATCGACTGACGTTGAGCGCCCTTGCAAGGTGTCACCCAAAGTCTGCGCGATCTGGCCTTCCCGAGCTTGCCGGTGCCGAATTACACCACGCTCTGTCGCAGGGCAAAACGCGTGATGTCGAACTGCCGATCCTTCGTGACAATGAACCGATCCATCTGGTTGTCGACAGCACCGGTCTGAAGGTCTATGGGGCGTTGTTGCATAAATCGAACGTGAGGACGCCATGGCATCGGACGGGGCGTTGTTGCATAAATCGAGTGTGAGGACACGCCTGGCATCGACGGGCATAATTTCAGGCGATACGAACGGATTGGGGACGAGCGCGGTCCGCCATGCGGTTGATGGCACCGACGCGAACGGAGACCTCGGTCGCCTGCGAGTCGATGTGACGCGCCCAGAGACAGTTGCCGGTGAGGGTCTTGAACCGATACATCGCATTCTCGGCAAGCGATCGATGGTGGTAGCCACTGTCTTGCTTCCATTCTCGACGACCGGCACGGACAATTGCATCAACCGCGCCATTACGCCACGCCGCACCGGGCATATCCGCTGGCCAATGAGCGGCACCTTCGCGTGGTGGAATCGAAGGAATAGGACTGCGTGCAGCAATGGCCGCATGGCATGGCTTGGTATCGTAGGCACCGTTACCGCCGATGACATCGATTTGTTCTTCGCGTGGAATCTGGTCGAGCAACTGGGCTAGAGCGTCACCGTCAGCCACATTCTGATGCGTCATTAGCGCGGCATGCACTTGACCCGTATTCACGTTGAGCGCGAGATGGACTTTATGCCACGTGCGCCGCTTCGAGTAGCCGTGCTGGCGCACCTTTCCATTCACCTTCGCCATAGACTTTCAGACCGGTGCTGTCGACAACCAGATGGATCAGTTCGTTGTCGCGAAGGATCGGCAGTTCGACATCAAGCGTTTGCCCGTCGAAAGAGTGTAGTGTAATTCGGCACCGGCAAGCTCGGAAAGGTCAGATCACGCAGACTGTGGGTGAAACCTTGCAGGGCGCGCAACGTCCGTCAATAGACGGTCTTCACGCCAAGTAATGCCTCAATCAGCGCATCGCCGTATAAACACGGGCGACCACGTGTGGGTATGGCGCCGGGTATTCTGGCAAGGACGGCTTCATCTATCCATATCGTCACGTTCCACCGGTTGATCAGGCCTGCATTATAGGCCGCCCAATTCCTGACACGGTAGCGTGCCTTCGGCTCACCTGTCTTGTGTATGTCCTTGCGCATTTTCTTGGAAAAATTAGGCAGTTACTCTAGAATCTGACTTGATAGGGGGCTTGCCGGCGAGCGTTGCGCGTAAACGTCAACGGATCTCGCTCGATTTATGCAACAACGCCACGCTCTGCCCGAGAAGGTGCGGCTGGATTGCGTGACAAGCCGAGCGGTGGAGCAGTGAACCCACGCCGTGCCCTGAGTGAGCAGCAGGAAATAGAAATTCGCGCGCTGTTGCGCAATCAGATGCCGGACCAGTTGAAGATGTCGTTCGCGTTGTAGACGCGACATGCCGTGCGGGAGTTGATCCGGAAGCGATGCGGTTTAACGCTGACGCTGCAGGGTATCGGCCTGTATCTGGCGCGCTGGGGTTTCACGCCGCAAAAGCCGATGAAATGGGCCTATGAACAGCGACCGGAAGCAGTGCAGGCATGGCTGAACGAGACGTATCCGGAGATTTCCAGCCGGGCCATAGCCGAAGGTGTGGAGATCCAGTGGGGCGATGGAAACGGGGCTGCGCTCGGACGGTGTGTGAGGCCGCTCCCACGAGCCGATTGGCAAGACGCCCTAGCGACGCGTGGCGAGTCGACGCGAAGGCCTTTCGGTGATGTCGACGGTGACGAACCGTGGCCAGGTGCGCTGGAAAGTCTTCCAGCGTGCCATGAATGCCGACATCCTGCTCGCTTTCATGAAGCGAGCTGATTAAAGATATGCGCAACAAGAAAGTGTTTTTGACTCTCGACAACCTGAAAGTTCATCACGCAAAACCGCTCACGGCGTGGTTGACTGAGCGCCTCGATGAGATCGAGGCGTTCTACCTTCCGTCGTACAGCCCTGGAATGAATCCAGACGAGATGCTCAATGCTGACCTGAAGGTGAACATGACGAAACAGGCTCCGAAACGGACCAAGGGGCATCTCAAAAAAGCGGTCATCAGACATCTATGTCGTCTCCAGCATTCACCATAACGTGTCGCTCGCTATTTCATGCACAAACGAATTTGTTATGCAAATTAAGTCAAGTTCTCGTATTTCTGATCAATAATGACGCATTAGAATGCGGCTGATGGTGACATCCTGGCCAATTTGCTCGACCAGATTCCACGCGAAGAACGGCGTTGTTGCATAAATCGAGCGCAAGGACGTAATGGCATCGACGGGCATATTGATCACGAATTTCGGATCAATAATTTCAGGTGATATGAACGGATTGCCGACGAGCTCATCCGCAATCCGTTCCATTGCATTCTCATGCTCGATTTATGCAACAACGCCGCGAAGAAGAAATCGATGTCATCGGTTGTGAAGGTGTCTACGACACCAAGCCATGCCTGCGGCCATTGCTGCACGCAGTGCTATTGCTTCGCTTCCGCCACGCGATGGCGCCGCTCATTGGCTAGCGGATACGCCCGGTGCGGCGTGGCGTAATGGCGCGGTTGAGGCAATTGACCGGTGACGGTCGGCGAGAATGGAAGCAAGACAGTGGCTACCACCGGAGATCGCTTGCCGAGAATGCGATGTATCGGTTCAAGACCCTCACCGGCAACTGATCTCTGGGCGAGTCGGCGTAATTAACCGCATGGCGGACCTCGCTCGTCCGCAATCCGTTCGTATCACCTGAAATTATGCCCGTCGATGCCATTGCGTCCTCGCGATCGATTTATGCAACAACGCCCAACAACGCCCATAATAGCCGCTGCACGATGTGCTCAACAACGAGAGGCGCTGGCCCTGTTCGGCCAGGCCACCTACGACTGGATTTCGGGTGCCGCGAAGATCTTGGTCGCCCTGCCTTGGCAGGATCTCGTGCCTGCTTTCTCCGGATAGCCTGCCGGAGGTCGGGGCGACGCGCTACCCGTGCATTTTCGTCAATCTCAGCAGCCATGGCCCCGGGTCGGCTGGGCCATCCTTTCGGCTCTGCTAAAGTGGTGAGCGATGATCTCGTCGACACGTCGCATCACGTGCCGACCGACATGCTCGCCGCACTCCCCAGTGGACCGCTTTGCCACCTGACGCAGCCTTCGCACGGCACCTCGATCGGGTCCGCCCTGGTGGGTCCCCTCCTGACATGACGCCGCTCGCCCCCTCCGCCTCGCGGTCCGCCGTCCCACCCTCGTTGAACGCCCGGCCCGCCAATCCGTTCGAAGTCCCGCTCACCCACCTGCCCCTGGCGCTGTCCAGCATTGCTGACCTGCGCAAGGCTGAAGCTGAGGCTACCGCCGCGCTGCCGCCGCATACGCTGATGGCGCGGGCCGGCGCGACCGCCGCGCGCTGGCTGGCCGAGCGTGGCGATCGCGTGGCGGGCCCGGTCTGGCTCGCGGCGGGCCCGGGCAACAACGGTGGAGACGCGCTGCTTGCGGCCGCCGAGCTGCTGCGGCTAGGCGTACAGGTCGAAGTCTGCCTGCTGGGTGAGCCGAAACCAGAGGACGCGCGCTGGGCGCTGGAACTCGCGCGCAAGGCTGGCGTGCTGATCTCGCCCGAGCCACCCACCTCACTCGACGCCTATGGCTGGTGCGTCGACGGCCTGTTCGGGATTGGCCTAGCGCGGCCTGTGACGGGGCCGTTCGTGGCGCTCGTCGAGGCGCTGTCGGCGCGCTCGCACGGCTTCGGGCACGTGCTCGCGCTCGACGTGCCAAGCGGCATCGATGCCGACAGCGGCGCGCGCGTCGGCGACGGCCCCGCCGTCACGGCTACGCATACGCTGAGCTTCATCGCCGCCAAGCCGGGGCTGTATTTCGGCGATGGTCGCGACCATGCCGGTGAGATCGCGGTCGACACGCTCGACGCGTTGCCGGAAATGCCTTCTGCCATCCTCAACGCGCCGGCCTTGTTTGCGCCTTGCTGGCCCGCGCGCAGTGCCGCTTCGCACAAGGGTAGCTTCGGAAGCGTGGCGATCGTCGGCGGCGATACCGGCATGTGTGGTGCAGCAATCCTGGCCGCGCGCGCCGCGCTGCAAGCCGGCGCAGGCAAGGTGCACGTCGGATTTCTCAGCGAGGATGCCCCATCTTACGACCCGGCCTTCCCCGAACTGATGCTGCATCCGGCGCGCTCACTGAACACCGAAGGGCTTAGCGCAATCTGCATCGGCTGTGGGCTGGGCATGCGCGAGCACGCGATCGAGACGCTACGCGCAGTCCTCACACTCGACTGCCCCTTGGTCATCGATGCCGATGCGCTGAACCTGATCACCACACATGTCGAATTGCACTTAGCCCTGGTCAAACGCGGCGTGCGTCACGCTGTTTCGATCCTGACCCCACATCCGCTCGAAGCGGCCCGTCTGCTCGGCACGCGCACCGCGGCGGTCCAGGGCGATCGCCTTGCCGCCGCACGCGAACTGGCCACTCGCTTCCAGGCAATCGCGGTACTCAAAGGCTCAGGCACAGTGATTGCTGAGTTGTTCGGTCGCATCGTCGTCAACCCGACCGGGAATGCCGTGCTGGCCACCGGCGGCACTGGCGACGTACTCGTCGGCTTGATCGCGGCTTTCGTTGCGCAGCGCCTACCCGCCTGGGAGGCCGCGCTGGCCGGCGTCTACCTACATGGTCTCGCAGCCGACTGCCTGAGCGCGCTCGGTGCCGGCCCGGTGGGCATGGCTGCCGGGGAACTGGCGCCGGCCGTACGCAGGCTGTTGAACCGTCACTTTTACTCTCGCCTCACGACGTTTCCGCAGTGAGACCCGCTATACTGGCCGGTCCCGCGCGAGCTCGATCCGTTCTCGATAGACGCCGAGCGCAGCGCGCGGCTTTCGCAGTCCCCGGTAGTTCGCCGGCGAGCGGCGGCATCCTGCCGCCCACGCCTTCTGAGTCACGACAGTTTCGCTAAAACCGATATGACGCTGAATTCGCTCCCAGCTTGGTCCGCCCTCCAATCGCACTACGAAGAGATCCATGACGCGCAGTTGTGCGACTGGTTCGCCCCCGCCAACGATCCCGCGCCGACGCGCGCCGAACGCTTTACCGTGGCGGGCGGCGGCCTCGTGATCGACTTCTCGAAGAACCGCATCACTGACGTGACGCTGAAGCTGCTAGTGCAGCTCGCGAGCGAGGCCGGCGTCGAGGCGCGCCGCGACGCGATGTTCGCCGGCGAGGTGGTGAACCCGACCGAAGGGCGCGCCGCTCTGCATATCGCGCTGCGTGCGAGCTCGCCCGATGCGCCCTTCCACGCCCAAGTGCTGGCCGCGCGCAAGAAGATGGCTGCCTTCGCAGAGCAGGTTCGAGACGGTCGCTGGACCGGCTATACTGGAAAGCGTATTCGCCACGTGATCAACATCGGCATCGGCGGCTCGGACCTCGGCCCGAAGATGGTGGTGCACGCACTCGACCACCTCGCCACGCGCGAGTTGTCTTGCGCCTTTGTCTCGAACGTGGACGGCGCGGCTCTTTCCCGCACGATCGAACATTGTCATCCAGAGGAAACGCTAGTGATCGTGGTCTCGAAGACCTTCACTACGCTCGAGACAAAAACCAATGCCCGCTCTGCCCGAGACTGGCTGCTCGCACACGGTTGTCCCGAGAATGCGCTGTCCAGGCACTTTGTCGGCGTCTCGGCGAACTCTGAGGAAGTGGTCAAGTTCGGTATCGACGTACACAATATGTTCGAGATGTGGGACTGGGTGGGTGGGCGTTATTCGCTGTGGTCGGCGGTCGGCCTGTCGATCATGATCGCGATCGGGCCCGAGCAGTGCGAAGAGCTGCTGGCCGGTGCAAACGAAATGGATCGCCATTTTCGTGAGGTGCCGCTGGAGGCGAACCTGCCGGTGCTGCTCGGCCTCATCGGCATCTGGTATCGCAACTTCTTCGGCTTGCAGAGCTACTTGGTGGCACCGTATTCGGAAGCACTGCACTTCCTGCCCTCGTACCTGCAGCAGCTCGAGATGGAGAGCAACGGCAAGTCGGCGCGTCTAGACGGTACCTTTGTCGACTACCCGACCTCGGCCGTCACTTGGGGCGAGCCGGGCACCAACGGCCAGCACGCTTTCTTCCAGATGCTGCACCAGGGCCCGACCATCGTGCCGATCGACTTCATTGCGGTGCTCACGCCCGAGCATGCGCTGGCCAGCCATCATCCGAAGCTTCTGGCTAACTGCTTCGCGCAGAGCGAGGCGCTGATGCTGGGCCGCACGCTGGAGGAAGCGCGCGAGATCGCCGGCCTGGAGAAGCCCGAGCTGGCACCACACCTGACTTTCCCAGGAAACCGCCCGACCAGCACGATCCTGGTCGATGCGCTCACCGCGCGCGCGCTGGGCACCCTAATCGCGCTCTACGAGCACAAGGTGCTGGTGCAGGCTTCGGTGTGGAACATCAACCCCTTTGATCAATGGGGCGTTGAGCTTGGCAAGATCCTCGGCAAGGTGGTGGAAGCTGATCTCACTGCGGATGACGTCGATCCAACCAAGCACGATTCTTCGACCTCGGCGTTGATCGCGCGGGCTCGCTCAGCGCTTCAGCGCTGAGAGGCGAAGCGTTATTGCGGCGTTGTTGCATAAATCGAGCGAGATCCGTTGGCGTTTACGCGCAACGGTTGTGGGGCCAGCCTCCTATCAAGTCAGATTCCAGAGTAACTGCCTATTTTTTGCCAAGAAAATGTGCAAGGACATACACAAGACAGGTGAGCCGAAGGCACGCTACCGTGTCAGGAATTGGGCGGCTTATAATGAAGGCCTGATCAACCGGGGGAACGTAACAATATGGATAGATGAAGCCGTCCTTGCCAGAATACCCGATGCCATACCCACACGTGGTCGCCCGTGTCTATACGGCGATACGCTGATTCAGACATTACTTGGCGTGAAGACCGTCTATCGACTAACGTTGCGCGCCCTGCAAGGTTTCACCCAAAGTCTGCGCGATTTGGCCTTCCCGAGCTTGTCGGTGCCGAATTACACCACGCTCTGTCGCCGGGCAAAAACGCTTGCTGTCGAACTGCCGATCCTTCGTGACAATGAACCAATCCATCTGGATGTCGACAGCACCGGTCTGAAGGTCTATGGAGAAGGTGAATGGAAGGTGCGCCAGCACGGCTACTCGAAGCGGCGCACGTGGCGTAAAGTCCATCTCGCGCTCAACGCGAATACGGGTCAAGTGCATGCCGCGCTAATGACGAATCAGAATGTGGCTGACGGTGACGCTCTCGCCAAGTTGCTCGACCAGATTCCACGCGAAGAACAAATCGATGTCATCGGCGGTGATGGTGCCTACGACACCAAGCCATGCCATGCGGCCATTGCTGCACGCAGTGCTATTCCTTCGATTCCGCCACGCGAGGGTGCCGTTCATTGGCCAGCGGATATGCCCGGTGCGGCGTGGCGTAATGGCGCGGTTGATGCAATTGCCCGTGACGGTCGTCGAGAATGGAAGCAAGACAGTGGCTACCACCGCCGATCGCTTGCCGAGAATGCGATCTATCGGGCGTTGTTGCATAAATCAAGTGCGAGGACGCAATGGCATCCACGGGCATATTGATCACGAATTTCGGATCAAGAATTTCAGGCGATATGAACGGATTGCGGACGAGCGCGGTCCGCAATCCGTTCGTATCGCCTGAAATTATGCCCGTAGATGCCATGGCGTCCTCACGCTCGATTTATGCAACAACGCCCCTGTGAGTGGCAAACGAAAGAAAGCCCCGGCTTCTCCGGGGGATAATGACTTTGATACTTTGTCCCATGGCGAGAAACGCGACTCCAGGCGGCTGCAGCATCGGGTGCCGGCTCCGAATCGGTGCTGGCCTCTTATGAAACCGCGCTCAAGGAGCTCGAAATGCTTATCGCACGGATGGAGGGCAGGACACTGAGCCTCGAGGGTTCGCTCGCCGCCTATCGGCGTGGGACAGTTCTTATTGTGTTTGGCCAAAAACAACTCGACAAGGTCGAGCAGCAGGTGTGTATGCCCGACGGGGCCACCCTGAAGCCGCACGCCAATGGATCGGGTACCACGGACGGCGAAGGCAACGATCTATGACATTCGAACAATGGATACGCACGGTGCTGGCGCGCGTCGAAGATGCGCTTGGCCAATATTTGCCAGCCGAGACGGTGGTGCCGGGCAAGCTGCATGAAGCAATGCGCTACGCAGTGATGGGTGGCGGAAAGCGGGTGCGCCCGCTGCTGTGCCATGCTGCGGGCGAGCTGACCCGTGCGACCGAGGCCGCGCGCAATGCTGCCTCGGCCGCGCTGGAGATGATCCACGTCTACTCGCTGGTGCATGACGATATGCCGTGCATGGACGACGACGCACTACGTCGCGGCAAGTCGACCGTTCACATCCAGTACGACGAACCCACGGCACTGCTGGTCGGCGACGCGCTGCAATCGCAGGCCTTCGTCGCGCTGACGGACGCAGCTGCGCTCACCGCTGTCCAGCAGGCCGCGCTGGTGCGCGAACTTGCCTTGGCGAGTGGCTCGGTCGGGATGGCCGGCGGCCAGGCGATCGACCTGACCAGCGTGGGCCTAATGCTCACGCGCGAACAGCTCGAAACAATGCATCGCAAGAAGACCGGCGCGCTGCTGCGTGCTGCGGTGCGTATGGGCGCGCTCGCCGGCGAGACGCCGTCGGACGGCACGATACGCGCGCTCGACGTCTATGCCGACGCGATCGGCCTGGCCTTCCAGGTAGTCGACGACATTCTCGACGTGACAATCGATTCCGCCACGCTCGGCAAGACGGCGGGCAAGGACGCGGCGGCCAACAAGCCGACCTACGTATCGATCATTGGCATCGATGCCTCACGCGAGCTGGCCGAGCAACTGCGTGCCGATGCGCACGCGGCACTGCAACCGTTCGGCGCGCGCGCCCAGCGTCTTGCCGAACTCGCCGACCTGGTGGTGAACCGGGTCAGCTGATGCGAAGGGCGTTGTTGCATAAATCGAGCGAGATCCGTTGACGTTTACGCGCAACGGTCGCGGGGCCAGCCTCCTATCAAGTCAGATTCCAGAGTAACTGCCTAATTTTTGCCAAGAAAATGCGCAAGGACATACACAAGAAAGGTGAGCCGAAGGCACGCTACCGTGTCAGGAATTGGGCGGCCTATAATGAAGGCCTGATCAGCCGGGGGAACGTAACAATATGGATAGATGAAGCCGTCCTTGCCAGAATGCCCGATGCCATACCCACACGTGGTCGCCCGTGTGTATACGGCGATACGCTGATTCAGGCATTACTTGGCGTGAAGACCGTCTATCGACTGACCTTGCACGCCCTGCAAGGTTTCACCCAAAGTCTGCGCGATTTGGCCTTCCCGAGCTTGCCGGTGCCGAATTACACCACGCTCTGTCGCCGGGCAAAAACGCTTGATGTCGAACTGCCGATCCTTCGTGACAATGAACCGATCCATCTGGTTGTCGACAGCACCGGTCTGAAGGTCTATGGAGAAGGTGAATGGAAGGTGCGCCAGCACAGCTACTCGAAGCGGCGCACGTGGCGTAAAGTCCATCTCGCGCTCAACGCGAATACAGGTCAAGTGCATGCCGCGCTAATGACGAATCAGAATGTGGCTGACGGTGACGCTCTGGCCAAGTTGCTCGACCAGATTCCACGCGAAGAACAAATCGATGTCATCGGCGGTGACGGTGCCTACGACACCAAGCCATGCCATGCGGCCATTGCTGCACGCAGTGCTATTCCTTCGATTCCGCCACGCGAGGGTGCCGCTCATTGGCCAGCGGATATGCCCGGTGCGGCGTGGCGTAATGGCGCGGTTGATGCAATTGCCCGTGACGGTCGTCGAGAATGGAAGCAACACAGTGGCTACCACCGGCGATCGCTTGCCGAGAATGCGATGTATCGGTTCAAGACCCTCACCGGCCACTGTCTCTGGGCGCGTCACATCGCCGCGCAGGCGACCGAGGTCGCCGTTCGCGTCGGCGTCATCAACCGCATGGCGGACCTCGCTCGTCCGCAATCCGTTCGTATCGCCTGAATTATGCCCGTCCGATGCCATGGCGTCCTCACGTTCGATTTATGCAACAACGCCGATGCGAAGAGCTCCCCGCCGCGCTTCCGGTCGCCAGGAAGCGTGCATAATGGGTGTGGACGCGTTTGATTTTCTCAATGGACCGACGATGTACGACTTGCTGAAAACCATCGACGACCCCACAGACCTGCGCTGCCTCGATCGTCGCCAGCTGCAACCGCTCGCCGACGATTTACGTGCGTTCGTGCTCGACAGCGTGTCGAAGACGGGCGGCCATTTGTCGTCCAATCTTGGTACAGTCGAACTGACGCTGGCGCTGCACTACGTCTTCAATACGCCGCACGATCGCATCGTGTGGGATGTAGGTCATCAGACCTATCCGCACAAAATTCTGACGGGCCGACGCGACCAGATGAGCTCGCTGCGCCAGTTCGACGGGATCTCGGGTTTCCCACGTCGCTCCGAATCGATCTACGACACCTTCGGCACTGCTCATTCGAGCACATCGATTTCGGCCGCGCTCGGCATGGCGATCGCCAGCCAGCTGAACGGCGACGATCGCTTTTCGATCGCCGTAATCGGTGACGGCGCGATGACTGGCGGTATGGCTTTCGAGGCCATGAATAACGCCGGCGTGTCCGAGGATGCCAAGCTGCTGGTAATCCTCAACGACAACGACATGTCGATCTCTCCGCCGGTCGGCGCGCTGAACCGCCACCTGGCACGCCTGATGTCAGGCCGCTTCTACGCGACCGCACGCGCCGGCGTGGAGAAAGTACTCAGCGTTGCGCCGCCAGTGCTCGAACTCGCGCGCAAGCTCGAAGAGCATGCCAAGGGCATGGTGGTGCCGGCCACGCTGTTCGAGGAATTCGGCTTCAACTACCTCGGCCCGATCGACGGTCACGATCTTGATTCGCTGATCCCGACGCTGCAGAACATCAAGGAACTGCGCGGCCCGCAGTTCCTGCACGTAGTCACCAAGAAAGGCCAAGGGTACAAGCTCGCCGAGGCTGATCCGGTGCTCTACCACGGTCCGGGCAAGTTCAATCCGGCCGAAGGCATCAAGCCCTCGACCACGTCCGCCAAGAAGACCTACACTCAGGTGTTCGGCGAATGGCTGTGTGACATGGCCGAACTCGACGCGCGCGTGGTCGGCATTACGCCGGCGATGCGCGAGGGTTCGGGCATGGTCGAGTTCGAAAAGCGTTTCAAGAATCGCTACTACGACGTCGGCATCGCCGAGCAGCACGCGGTGACTTTCGCCGGCGGGATGGCGACCGAAGGTCTCAGGCCGGTGGTCGCGATCTACTCAACCTTCCTGCAGCGCGCCTATGATCAGCTAATCCACGACGTGGCGCTACAGAACCTGCCGGTGGTGTTCGCGATCGATCGTGCCGGCCTGGTCGGCACCGACGGTGCGACCCACGCGGGTGCCTATGACCTGGCCTTCCTGCGCTGCATTCCGAATATGACGGTGATGGCCGCGTCGGACGAGGACGAATGCCGCCAGATGCTCTACACGGCGGTCCAGCAGCCGAACCCGACGGTCGTGCGCTACCCGCGCGGTACCGGTACCGGCGTTCCGACCGTCAAGGCGATGACAGCGATTCCGGTCGGCAAGGGCGAGGTGCGCCGCCGCTCAGCTCAGCCGGAAGGTAAGCGCGTCGCGATTCTGGCTTTCGGAACGATGGTCGCGCCTTCGCTGGCTGCTGCAGAAGAACTCGACGCCACAGTCCCCAACATGCGCTTCGTGAAGCCGATCGACGCCGAGCTGGTCCGAGAACTCGCACAGACGCACGACTACCTTGTCACGGTCGAGGAAGGCTGTATCCAGGGCGGCGCGGGCTCGGCCTGCGTGGAAGTCCTGATGGAAAGCGCAGCAGTGATCCGACCGGTGCTCCAACTGGGCTTGCCGGACCGCTTCATCGATCACGGCGACCCGGCCAAGCTGCTGTCGTTGTGCGGCCTCGATGCCGCCGGTATCGCCAAGTCGATCCGCGAGCGTTTTCTCAGCCAATCTGGCAGCTTAGCCGACCAAGCGAAGCGCGTTGCCTGAGGATCACGCTGCCGCCCGGTCGGTTCGGCGGGTATGCATCCCGGGCGACCTCAAATATATCTGCAGTGAATCACGGCGTTGTTGCATAAATCGAGTGTGAGGACGCTGGCATCGACGGGCATAATTTCAGGCGATACGAATGGATTGCGGACGAGCGAGGTCCGCCATGCGGTTGATGACGCCGACCCCGAACGGCGACCTCGGTCGCCTGCGATTCGATGTGACGCGCCCAGAGACAGTTTCCGGTGAGCGTCTTGAACTGATACATCGCATTCTCGGCAAGCGATCGCCGGTGATAGACACTGTCTTTCTTCCATTCTCGATGACCGTCATGGGCATTGCATCAACCGCGCCGTTACGCCAGGCCGCACCGGGGGGTATCCGCTGGCCAATGATTGGCACCCTCGCGTGGCGGAATCGAAGCAATAGCACTGCGTGCAGCAATAGCCGCATGGGGCGTTGTTGCATAAATCGAGCGAGATCCGTTGACGTTTACGCGCAACGGTCGCGGGGCCAGCCCCCTATCAAGTCAGATTCCAGAGTAACTGCTTAATTTTTGACAAGAAAATGTGCAAGGACATACACAAGACAGGTGAGCCGAAGGCACGCTACCGTGTCAGGAATTGGGCGGCCTATAATGAAGGCCTGATCAACCGGGGGAACGTAACAATATGGATAGATGAAGCCGTCCTTGCCAGAATACCCGATGCCATACCCACACGTGGTCGCCCGTGTCTATACGGCGATACGCTGATTCAGACATTACTTGGCGTGAAGACCGTCTATCGACTAACGTTGCGCGCCCTGCAAGGTTTCACCCAAAGTCTGCGCGATCTGGCCTTCCCGAGCTTGCCGGTGCCGAATTACACCACGCTCTGTCGCCGGGCGAAAACGCTTGATGTCGAACTGCCGATCCTTCGTGACAATGAACCGATCCATCTGGTTGTCGACAGCACCGGTCTGAAGGTCTATGGAGAAGGTGAATGGAAGGTGCGCCAGCACGGCTACTCGAAGCGGCGCACGTGGCGTAAAGTCCATCTCGCGCTCAACGCGAATACAGGTCAAGTGCATGCCGCGCTAATGACGAATCAGAATGTGGCTGACGGTGATGCTCTGGCCAAGTTACTCGACCAGATTCCAGGCGACGAACAAATCGATGTCATTGGCGGTGATGGTGCCTACGACACCAAGCCATGCCATGCGGCCATTGCTGCACGCAGTGCTGTTCCTTCGATTCCGCCACGCGAGAGTGCCGTTCATTGGCCAGCGGATATGCCCGGTGCGGCGTGGCGTAATGGCGCGGTTGATGCAATTGCCCGTGACGGTCGTCGAGAATGGAAGCAACACAGTGGCTACCACCGGCGATCGCTTGCCGAGAATGCGATGTATCGGTTCAAGACCCTCACCGGCCACTGTCTCTGGGCGCGTCACATCGCCGCGCAAGCGACCGAGGTCTCCGTTCGCGTCGGCGTCATCAACCGCATGGCGGACCTCGCTCGTCCGCAATCCGTTCGTATCGCCTGAATTATGCCCGTCCGATGCCATTGCGTCCTCGCGCTCGATTTATGCAACAACGCCGCCGCATGGCATGGCTTGCTGTCGTAGTCACCGTCACTGCCGATGGGCGTTGTTGCATAAATTGAGCGGGAGTCGTTGACGTTTACGCGCAACGTTCGCAGGGCCAGATCCCTTGTTATTGATCCGCAATTCGTGATCTTAAAATTAGAAATTTATCCCTTATGTAAGGGGCATAAAAATGAGGGACAAATTTTTTAATTTCAAGATCACGAATTGCGGATCAATAACAAGTCAGATTTCAGAGTAACTGCCTAATTTTTTCACAAAAAATGCGGAAAGACATAAACAAGACAGGTGAGCCGAAGGCATGCTACCGTGTCAAGAATTGTGCGGCCTATAATGAAGTCCTGATCAACCGAAGGAACGTGACGATATGGATAGAGGAAGCCGTCCTTGCCAGAATACCCGACGCCATACCCACGCGTGGTCCTCCGTTTCTATGCAGCGATACGCTGATTCAGGTATTACTTGGCGTGAAGACTGTCTATCGACAGACATTGCGCGCCCTGCAAGGTTTCACCAAAATCTGCGCGATTTGGCCTTCCCGAGCTTGCCTGTGCTGAATTACACCACGCTCTGTCGACGGGCAAAAACGCTTGATGTCGAACTGCCGATCCTTCGCGACAACGAACCGATCCATCTGGTGGTCAACAGCACCGGTCTGAAGATCTATGGAGAAGGTGAATGGAAGGTGTGCCAGCACGGCTACTCGAAGCGGCGCATGTGGCGTAAAGTCCATCTCGTGCTCAACGCGAGTACGGGTCAAGTGCATGCCGCGCTAATGACGCATCAGCATGTGGCTGACGGTGACGCTCTGGCCAAGTTGCTCGACCAGATTCCACGCGAAGAACAAATCGATGTCATCGGCGATGACGGTGCCTACGATACCAAGCCATGTCATGGCGGCAATTGCTACACGCAGTGCTATTCCTGCGATTCCGCCACGCGAGGGTGTCGCTCATTGGCCAGCGGATATGCCCAGTGCGGCGTGGCGTAATGGCGCGGTTGATGCAATTGCCCGTGACGGTCGTCGAGCATGGAAGCAAGACAGTGGCTACCACCGGCGATCACTTGCCGAGAATGCGATGTATCCGGTTCAAGACCCTCACCGGCGAGTGTCTTTGGGCGCGTCACATCGACTCGTAGGCGACCGAGGTCTCCGTTCACGTCGGAGTCATCCACCGCATGGTGGACCTCGCTCGTCCGCAGTCTGTTCGTATCACTTGAAATCATGCCCGTCAATGCCATTGTGCCCTCACGCTCGATTGATGCAACAACGCCAAACAATCGTCTGCTACGCTATCGCGGCACCGATCTGCGCGGTGAGGCCATTCCAGACATGGTCAGCATCCACGTGTGGCCGCCTGAGGGCAACGACGACTTCAGGCTGGGTCACTTGGAAAGTGACCTCATCAAGGGCGCGGACAACAAGTCGTCCGTGGCCGTCCTCGTTTAGCGCATGAGCCGCGCCGTGCTGCTGGCTAATAGGCCGGACGCGACCGCCACGTCGGCCCTGGCCGCCTTCACGACCAAACTGCAATCGCTCGGCGAGTCGCTACGCCAGACATTGATCTACGACAAAAGCCGCGAGATGGCGCGACATGTCGAACTGGCGGTTGCGACCAACGTTCGCGCCTACTTTCTACGACCTCCATATTGATCCATAATTTGTTATCTTGAAATTGCGGATCAATGGTTCTTGGTAGCGCGGCACGCATGAAGACGCCAACGGCCTGCGGCGCCAGATACTTGCCCAAAGGCAAGCATCTATCGATCTACTCTCAAGACAACCTTGATGCGATTTCCGACTTACTCAACACTCGACCGCGCGGCGGACTGAACTGGCATACCCCTGTGCAAATCCTGGCTTCAGGTCCTGGCTAACCCCACCACCGATCGAGCTCCAGCCCATTAACCAGCGGTGTGTTGCAGTTCACTCTTGAAACCGCCCTAAATAACGAATCAACATGTCTGCCAACGCAGTGAATGTGACTCCCGGGCGCAATGTCGTCGTTGTGGGAACCCAGTGGGGAGATGAAGGCAAGGGCAAGATCGTCGACTGGTTGACGGATCACGCTCACGGCGTCGTGCGTTTCCAGGGTGGTCACAACGCCGGTCACACCCTCATCATCGGCGGCAAGAAAACTACCTTGCGCCTTATTCCTTCCGGCATCATGCACGCTGGCACAGCCTGCTATATCGGCAACGGCGTGGTGCTGTCACCCGAGGCGCTATTCAAGGAAATCGGCGAATTGGAAAAAGTGGGCATCGACGTGCGCTCGCGCCTGTTCATCTCCGAAGCTGCCACGCTGATCCTCCCTTACCATGTTGCGATCGATCAGGCGCGCGAAGCACGCTGCGGTGCCGGCAAGATTGGCACCACCGGTTGCGGAATCGGTCCCACGTACGAAGATAAGGTGGGTCGTCGCGCGCTGCGCGTGCAGGACCTGTTTGACGTGAAGACCTTTGCCGATCGCCTGCGCGCGAACCTCGATTTCCACAACTTCGTGCTGACCCAGTATCTTGGCGGTGTGGCTGTCGATTTCCAGGCCACGCTCGACACGATGCTCGGTTATGCCGATTTTCTCAAGCCGATGGTCGCCGATGTCGCGCGCCGTCTCTACGACGTCAACCATCAAGGCCAGAACCTGCTGTTCGAAGGCGCGCAAGGCACGCTGCTCGACATCGACCACGGCACCTATCCGTTCGTCACTTCGAGCAACTGCGTGGCCGGTGCGGCCGCGGCAGGTGCCGGAGTCGGGCCACAAAAGCTTCACTATATCCTCGGCATAACCAAGGCATACTGCACGCGCGTCGGCTCAGGCCCATTCCCAAGCGAGCTCTACGACGCGGATAATCCAGCGCACCAGAGTCCGGTCGGCCTGACGCTGGCCAACGTCGGCAAGGAATTCGGTTCTGTCACGGGCCGTCCGCGCCGCACTGGCTGGCTCGACATGGTCGCGCTGCGCCGCTCGATCCAGATCAATGGCGTGTCGGGCCTCTGCATGACCAAGCTCGACGTTCTCGACGGCCTCGAGAAAGTGCAACTCTGCGTCGGCTACAAGATTGACGGCAAGGATGTCGATCTGCGGCTGCACGGTGCTGCAAACGTGGCACGCTGCGAGCCAGTCTACGAAACCTTCCCGGGCTGGAAAGAAAGCACGGTTGGCATCGATCATTGGGATACGCTGCCGGATACGGCCCGAGCCTACCTGACGCGTATCCGGGAAGTGGCCGACGTGCCGATCGACATGGTTTCGACGGGCCCCGATCGCGACGAGACGATCTTGCTGCGTCATCCGTTCAAGGTTTGAGATTCGCCTTCACGATGATGTAAACCATGAATCATCACGGCGCTCTGATCGCCATGTCTGAATTAGTGGGCGTTGCTGCATAAGTCTAGCGAGAGTCGGTGATATTGACGCGCAACGGTCGGGCTCAGCGCCCTGTTATTGATCAAAAATGTGTTATCTTGAAATTAAAAAATCGACCCTCATGTGAGGGAAATCGAAAAATAAGACCTGAGATCGCTTCCTCGTGAGGCACGTGAAGAACGGCGACGTCAGGTGATCAACCTGGACCCCGCGCGGGCGGGACCTACGACGCGATTGCCGAGCATATAAACTTGTCGGGCCCGGGCGTGTGCGACATTTGCAAGCGCCACACTCGCGCAGGTGCGGCTGGATTTCTGGACAAGCCGAGCGGCGGAGCGGTGAACCCAAACTGAGCCCTGAGTGAGCAGCAGGAAGTGAAAATTCGCATGCTGTTGCACGGCCAGATGCCGGACCAGCTGAAGATGTTGTTCGTGTTGTGGACGCGACATGCCGTGCGGGAGTTGATCCTGCAGCGATGCGGTTTGACGCTGCAGGGGTGTCGGCCTGTATCTGACGCGCTAGGGTTTCACGCCGCAAAAGCCGATGAAACGGGCCTACGAGCAGCGACCGGAAGCGGTACAGGCATGGCTGAACGGAGACGTCCGGAGATTTCGGGACGGGGCCCATAGCCGAAGAGGCGCGGAAATCCAGTGGGGCGACGAAACGGGGTGCGCTCGTACAATGTACGCAGGCAGCTCCTACGCGCAGATTGGCAAGACGCCGACCGCCGCGTGGCAAGTCGACGCGAAGGTTTGTCAGTGATGTCGACGGTGAAGAACCGTGGCCAGGTGCGCTGGAAAGTCTTCGAGGGTGCGATAAACGCCGACATCCTGCTCGATTTCCTGAAGCGGCTGATTAAAGAGACGCGAAGCAAGAAGGTTTTTTGATTCTCGACAACCTGATGAAGATGCATCAGGCCAAGCCGCTCAAGGCATGGTTGTGTCCGAGCACGTAGACGAGATCGAAGTGTTCTACCTGCCGTCGTACAGCCCGGCACTGAATCCCGACGAGATGCTCAATGCTGACCTGCAGGCGAACGCGAAGAAACAGGCTCCGGCACGGACCCCAAGGGGCATCTCAAAAAGCGGTCATCAGCCATCTACGTGGTCTCCAGCAATCACCACAACGTGTCGCTCGCCATTCCATGCACAAACCAATTCGTTATGCAGCTTGAGTAAAGTGCACGTATTTTAATGGCGTTGTTGCATAAATCGAGCGAGATCCGTTGACGTTTACGCGCCATGGTCGCGGGGCCAGCTTCCTATCAAGTCAGATTCCAGAGTAACTGCCTAATTTTTGCCAAGAAAATGCGCAAGGACATACACAAGAAAGGTGAGCCGAAGGCACGCTACCGTGTCAGGAATTGGGCGGCCTATAATGAAGGCCTGATCAGCCGGGGGAACGTAACAATATGGATAGATGAAGCCGTCCTTGCCAGAATGCCCGATGCCATACCCACACGTGGTCGCCCGTGTGTATACGGCGATACGCTGATTCAGGCATTACTTGGCGTGAAGACCGTCTATCGACTGACCTTGCGCGCCCTGCAAGGTTTCACCCAAAGTCTGCGCGATTTGGCCTTCCCGAGCTTGCCGGTGCCGAAGTACACCACGCTCTGTCGCCGGGCAAAAACGCTTGATGTCGAACTGCCGATCCTTCGTGACAATGAACCGATCCATCTGGTTGTCGACAGCACCGGTCTGAAGGTCTATGGAGAAGGTGAATGGAAGGTGCGCCAGCACGGCTACTCGAAGCGGCGCACGTGGCCTAAAGTCCATCTCGCGCTCAACGCGAATACAGGTCAAGTGCATGCCGCACTAATGACGAATCAGAATGTGGCTGACGGTGACGCTCTGGCCAAGTTGCTCGACCAGATTCCACGCGAAGAACAAATCGATGTCATCGGCGGTGACGGTGCCTACGACACCAAGCCATGCCATGCGGCCATTGCTGCACGCAGTGCTATTCCTTCGATTCCGCCACGCGAGGGTGCCGCTCATTGGCCAGCGGATATGCCTGGTGCGGCGCGGCGTAATGGCGCGGTTGATGCAATTGCCCGTGACGGTCGTCGAGAATGGAAGCAAGACAGTGGCTACCACCGGCGATCGCTTGCCGAGAATGCGATGTATCGGTTCAAGACCCTCACCGGCAACTATCTCTGGGCGCGTCACATCGCCTCGCAGGCGACCGAGGTCTCCATGCGCGTCGGCGTCATCAACCGTATGACGGACCTCGCTCGTCCGCAATCCGTGCGTATCGCCTGAAATTATGCCCGTCGATGCTATTGCATCCTCACACTCGATTTATGCAACAACGCCATTTTTAATCAATAACAGGGGGCACGCCCGGACTGTTGCGCGTAAACATTACTGGCTTTCACCAGATTTATACAACAACACCTTAAGCAAAGGCATGTCAGTTATGCCGCCTCATAACAACGCCGCTCTTCGTCAATGATCTGCACTTCTATCTTTTATAAGACTTTTATTGACGCAATATCTAAGTTTAACAAATTGTCGAGAAAGTAAACAGCCCCCTCATAGGGAATTTAAACTTGACCTCTAAGCTGCCGACTGGCTCGCCGAGCCCCGAACACCGAACCGCAAGACATGACGAAGCCACCGAAAATCCCCGAATCTGTCCTGGTCGTGATCCATACCGCCGCGCTCGACGTCCTGGTCATCAATCGCGCTGACCTTCCCGGCTTCTGGCAGTCCGTGACCGGCACCAAAGATTGGCTCAACGAGCCGCTAGCCGACACAGCAGTGCGCGAGGTCAGGGAGGAGACAGGCATCGTGGTGGGCGGTGAGGGCGTGCCGCCGGGCGCGCTCTACGACTGGTGCCACCAGATCGAGTACAGCATCTATCCGCAATATCGGCACCGCTATGCGTCTGGCGTCACGCGCAACGCAGAGCACTGGTTCAGCCTCGAAGTTCCGGTCGGCATCGTCGTGACGCTGTCACCCCGAGAGCATACCAACTACGCCTGGCTGCCTTATCAAGAGGGGGCCTCGCGCTGCTATTCGCCGTCTAACAGTGAGGCGATCCTGCAACTGCCCGCACGTCTGGCGGCACGCGGGACATGAGCGCGGTTGGGCGGCTACGTCTGACCCAGCTGCGGGACTTGTTCCTGCAGGAGAACAAGTCTTCATCGCGGCTGGCGTTTTCCTCAGGCAACACCGTCACACTCTGCGACGGCGGCACTGAATTCTTCCCAGCCCTGGTGCGCCGCATCGACAGCGCTTCGCAATCAGTGCTACTGGAAACTTATATCTTCTGCGACGATCCCGCCGGTCGCCTGGTATCCGATGCACTGCTGCGCGCCGCCGCGCGCGGCGTACACGTGCGCGTGATCACCGACGGCATCGGCACGGCTCGCCTGCCGCTGTTCGAGACCTGGGCCGAGGCCGGCATCGAGCACCGCATCTATAATCGCTACCTGTGCGGTCGCTGCGGCTTCTCGCGCACGCATCGCAAGCTGGCCTGCGTCGACGATTCTCACGCGTTCTGCGGCGGCATCAACATCGTTGACGACTACGACCAGAACGGCGAGACGCTGCCGTATCCACGCTGGGATTTTGCCGTCGAGCTGTCCGGCCCAGCGGTGGCTGACATTCGCGCGGCCTTCGAAGTGCAGTGGTACCGTCTGCGCACGGGCCACAAGCGTTATTCGCAATACTCCCCCCGGTGATGAGCGAGGCCTTCGCGGTGCGCTTCCAGCGCTGGATGCGCAGCCACCGCTGGATCAAGGCCGGCGCGCTGCGCAACATTAGCGAACCGAGCGTGGCCTTCGTGGCGCGCGACAACGTGCTGAACCGCCGCGCGATCGAGAAAGCCTATCTAGCCGCGATCGGTCGCGCGCGCCAGGCAGTGGTGCTGGCCAATCCCTACTTCATGCCGGGCCGCAAGCTGCGCCGGGCGCTGACCAACGCGGCACGGCGCGGCATCAAGGTGAGGGTACTGATCGGTCGCAAGGAATTCGTGGCACTCGATACCGCCGTGCCATTCCTTTATCATGCTCTGCTGAGGGCGGGGGTCCGTGTCGCCGAGTACGACCGCACCATGCTACACGGCAAGGTGGCGGTGATCGACGACAACTGGGCGACGGTCGGCTCGTCCAACCTTGATGCGCTGAGCCTGATGCTCAACAACGAGGCGAACGTGGTACTGGTCAAGCACGACGCCGAGATTCGGGCGCTGCGCGCGGCGATCGACGCGGCCTTCGCCGACGGTCGAGAGATCGACTTGGCCCGTTTCGCGGCGCGCTCTCCGATGGAGCGCCTGTTGAATTGGTTAGCATACACGGTCTACTGTGGTGCGATGAAGTTGTTGACGGTGGGCCGGCTACGACTGACGGCTGACCACCGAAGAGATCATGACACGCCGATAAAAAGCAGCCGCCGGTCCCGTTCGTTGCGCGAACGCAGGCCACCCGGGCGGCACCCGCGGGGGCGTACAAGCCCTGCTTCCGGTTCTGCCAGAATCTGACAGTAATAGCGGGATGGTTATTGAGCCGCAATTCGTGATCTTTAAAGGGCCTTGTTGCATAAATCGAGCGTGAGGACGCAATGGCATCGACGGGATAATTTCAGGCAATCCGTTCGTATCGCCTGAAATTATGCCCGTCGATGCCATTGCGTCCTCACGCTCGATTTATGCAACAACCCCAGTGGGGCGCCCATTCCCAAGTGAAATGCAACAAAATCACGCTACCGCCCAAGCAGGTCGGATAATCTCCCGGTCAGGCCACTATTGATCACGAATTGCGGATCAATATGCAACAACGCCGCACAAATTGCATGTCACGCAGCGGGGCAACATACTGTCCCATAACTCTCTCCAAAGATAAGGGACGTGGCTCGAGCCTCGCACGGGCGTCAAGGCACCGCTACCGGTTCTCGCTCTGATACGAAATGATCGTCTTTTCCAGCGCAGCCCACGTCAGACGCACACCAGCCGGAAGATGCAGGAACCGGGCGTCATGGTGCAGACCGAGCGTGAAGCTATACAACTCAAAAAGCATTACATCCGGATCGGTCTCTGGACACAGATGGCCTTCGTCTTTCGCCTGCGAAATTGCGCGCAGCAGCGCCGCGCGCCAGGTTGTCACGCTTGCGATCAACCGCTCGCGCACCGGGCTGTCAGGTCGGTCGTCGTACTCGACTGCGCCGCTGATGTAGATGCATCCGGTAGTCACTGCCTGGATGCGTTTCTCGATCCAGCGGGCCAGCATCGCACGCAGACGTGGGAGACCGCGCGGCTCGCGCAGGCTCGGAAAGAACACCTCGCTTTCGAAGCGGCGGTGATACTCGCGAACCACCTCCACCTGGAGGTCCTCGCGCGAACCAAAATGCGCGAACACGCCGCTCTTGCTCATCTGCATGCGCTTGGCCAGCAGGCCGATTGTCAGACCTTCCAGCCCGTCTCGGCTGGCAAGGTCCAAAGCTGCTTCGAGTATCGCGGCACGTGTTTGTTCGCCTTTTCGCATATAAGCTCGATGTCTAAACCGGCGTTGTTGCATAAATCGAGCAAAAGCCGTTAACGTTTACGGTTTACGCGCAACGCTCGCCGGCCAGCCCCCTATCAATTCAGATTCCAGAGTAAGTGCCTAATTCTTTCCAAGAAAATGCGCAAGGACATACACAAGAAAAGTGAGCTGAAGGCACGCTACCATGTCAGGAATTGGGCAGCCTACCTATAATGCAGGCCTGATCAACCGGGGGAATGTGACGATATGGATAGATGAAGCCGTGCTTGCCAAAATACCCGACGCCATACCCACACGTGGTCGCTCGTGTTTATACACGTGGTCGCCCGTGTTTATACGGCGATGCGCTGATTCAGGCATTACTTGGCGTGAAGACCGTCTATCGACTGACGTTGCGCGCCCTGCAAGGTTTCACCCAAAGTCTACGCGATTTGGCCTTCCCGAGCTTGCCGGTGCAGAATGGCGTTGTTGCATAAATCGAGCGCGAGGACGCAATGGCATCGACGGGCATAATTTCAGGCAATACGAACGGATTGCGGACGAGCGAGGTCTGCAATCCGTTCCATTACGTCCTCACGCTCGATTTATGCAACAACGCCCCTTACAACGTCATCGTCAAACCACATTGCTGCCGGATCCACTCCCGCACGGCATGTCGCGTCCACAACGCGAATGAGACCTCTTCAGCTTGTCTGACATCTGGTCGTGCAACAGCATGAAAATTTCCACTTCTTGCTGTTTACTCAGAGCTCGGCTCTGGTTCACCGCTCCGCCGCTCGTCTTGTCCCGTAATCCAGCCGCACCTTCGCGAGTGTAACGCTTGCAAATATCGCACACGCCCGTGTGCGATAGGTTCCGTATGCTCGGCAATCTCGTTGTAGGTCCAGCCGTGCGTACGTAGGTTAATCACCTGATGTCCTCGCTCTTCACGTGCCTCACGAGGAAGCGATCTCATATCTTTTCCCCCTCTCCCTCATATGAGGGTCGATTTTTTAATTTCAAGATTGCGCATTGCGTATTAATATACGCCGCTCAATGCCCGACACGGTAGCGTGCTTTTGGCTCATCTTTCTTGTGTATGTCCTTGCGCATTTTCTTGGAAAAAATTAGGCAGTTACTCTGGAATCTGACTTGATAGGAGGCTGGCCGCGCGACCGTTGCGCGTAAACGTCAACGGATCTCGCTCGATTTATGCAACAACGCCGTCCCCACTCTTCATTGGTGCGAAGGGCAGGCCGCCCGAAAAGTCCCATCGCACGATGGCACAGTTCCAGCTGGCGATTGCCTACAGAGAGAGGGGGGATCGCCTATATCCGCCGAGGGCCTATACTTTCAGAAAACCGGGGTTTCCGTCCTAATTTTAAAGAAGACGTTCATCGTCTTCTCAACGGCACCTCAGCATGGGCAGCATCCAGAAAAATCAACCTGAGAATTCCAGCCCCTCCGTCGGCAAGCAGCTCGGCGAAGTGGGCCGGTCACGTCGCACTAAGCGTGTCGCGCTCGGCATCCTCATTTTCCTGGTCGTATTTGGCCTGCTCGGCTTCTTCGCGGTGCCGCCGCTGATCCGCCATATCGCCGAGCAGCAGCTGAGCCGCCAGCTCGACCGGCCCGCCACGATCGCGTGGATCGCGCTGAATCCCTACACGCTGCGGCTCGAGGCCGACGGCATCCATATTGGCGAACGCGGCGGGAAAGGCCCTTTCGTCGACATCGGCAAGCTGACCGTTCGACCGGACTGGAGCTCGCTGCTGCGCGGCGCGCCAATCGTCGACGAAGTGCGCATCGATGCGCCGCGTTTCCACATCGTTCGCTACGATGCGCAGTGCTTCAATTTCACCGACTTGATTGAGAAGTTTTCGAAGCCCTCGCAGCCGTCGTCCTCGAAGCCGCCACGCTTTTCGATGTCGAACATCCAGGTCACCGACGGTCGGATCGATTTCGACGATCGCCTGCTGGGTACCAAGCACGTAGTCGATCAATGGGCGCTAGGCGTGCCATTCGTCGCCACTCTACCCTCGAAGACCGATATCTTCGTGCAGCCTACCCTGAAGCTACACTTCGACGGCAGCCCGATCGCGATCACCGGCAGGACCAAGCCCTTCTCGCAGACGCGAGAGTCGGAGATCAACCTGAAGTTCGATCGGCTCGACCTGCCCAGGCTGCTGTCTTACGCTCCAGCCAAGCTCCCGATCCAGATGAGCGCCGGCAGGCTGTCGAGCGATCTAGTGCTGCGTTTCTCGATCGACGGTGAGACGCCGGTGCTACGCGTATCTGGCATGGTCGACCTGGACGACGCGAACCTCAGCGACGCGGCAAACTACCCTCTGTTCGCGGCGCGCGCCGTGCATGTGACGATCGGCTTGCTCAATCCGCTGCGGCAGGTGCTGTATTGCGACGAGATCCGCTTCGATAGGCCGGTCGTCACGCTCACGCGCGATGCGACCGGCGTGCTTAATGTGCAGAAGTTGGCGGCGGCGCAGGGCGCCGCGCATACGGCGGATACAGCGAATGACACGAAGGTCGGCGCGAAGGCAGTGCCTGCCACGTCAGCACCGGCACGCGAAGCAAGTGGCACGACCGCGCCCGACCAGGCCAAGCCCGCCGCCGAGTACGCCAAGCCGCCGCAGCCGCTCGACCTGACGATCGTGCATCTCGCGATTGACGACGGCATCATCCACATCAGAGACGCTTCAGTGGCCCCGACCGCCGATTTCACGCTCACCAAGCTGAAAACTACGCTGTCCGGCTTCACGCTGCAGGGCCGACAGCCGGCCAAGTTCTGGATCTCGACCAAGCTCCCCCAGGGTGGCGCACTGAACGCGACCGGTGCCGTCAGCCTAGCCCAGCAGCAGGTGAGCGGCCATCTCGGCATCGACGGCTTCGCGCTGCCGGCCATTGCGCCGTATCTGGCCGGCGAGACCTCGGCGCAGCTACTCGACGGCAAGCTCGGTGCCTCGATCAATGCCTTCACGGATTGGTCGAAGCCGGATCTAGCGGCCAACGTCGGCCCTAGCAGCCTGACGCTCGATGCACTGAAGATCGGCGCACCTTATGCGAAGGCACCGGTACTGGCGCTGTCAAAGGCCGACGTGAAGCTCTCTCGCATCAATCTCGGCGCGCGCACGGTCGAGGTAGAGAGCGTAGCCGTCAATGGCCTGAACCTCGATGCCTCGCGCATGAAACATGGCAAGATCAACCTAGCCGTACTGGCCGAACTGGGGGTACCTTCGCGCGGTACCCGGCGCGAGACTGTCGAACAAACAGCCGCTAAACCGGCTGCACAGTCGGCCAGCGGCAAGACCGCCTCCATCGCGCCCTGGCACTACCGGATCAGCGAGCTGAGCCTGTCCGGCAAGGCTAGCTTCACCGACCTGTCTACGCCACACCCCGTAAGGCTGGCGTTCTCGCCGCTCGACGTGAAGGTCGGCCCGCTTACCGACTACCTGTCGAAGCCGCTGTCGGCCTCGCTGCGCACTACGCTGAACCGCAAGGGCAGCTTTGTGGTGGCCGGCGAGGTGACGGCCACGCCGCTCGACGCAAAGCTGCGCATCGACGGCAACCGGATCGACGCGACCGCCTTCGAGTCGTATTTTGGCGGCGCGCTCAATACCACCATCGCCAGCGCCCTACTCAACGCCAAGGGCAACCTGGCGGTGTCGCAGTCGCAGGCGGCGACCAAGGCCTCGTATCGCGGCGATCTCGCCATGGTGGACGTGCAGATACTCGACAAGGCCAATTTTGACCCGTTTGCGGGCTGGCGTTCGTTGGCGCTTTCGCACCTGACGGCGAACTACGACAGCGAGCGCGGCACCGATATCGACGCCTCGAGCGTAATTTTTTCCGGTTTCTACGGTCGCGTATTGCTCGACGCGCAGGGGCACCTAAACCTCAACGACCTGGTGGCCAGGCAGAGCGGCCCGACGCAATCGCTGACGCGCGCCGAGAGCGGTGCCGAATCGGTGCCGCTTTCGCCGACGGCCTCGACCATTTCGGCGGAGAGCGCGCATCCCGCCTCGAGTGCTTTTGCGGCCATGGCCTCCACCGCCTCGGCCAGTCCAGCCTCGATGCCGGACGCGGTGGTGAAAGCGTTGCAAGCAACGAGCCAGCCGGTACGGATATGTTGCAGAAAACTGGTGCTACAGGATGGCCGCGTCACTTATACCGACCACTTCATCCGCCCGAACTACACGGCCGACCTGGTAGCGATCAAGGGTACGGTGGGTGCGTTCGGTACCGATTCGCAAACCAGCGCGCCGGTCGATATCGCGGCGAGCCTGGCCGGCAACGGTCCGATTTCAATCAAGGGCTCAGTCAACCCGCTGATCGCCAAGCCGGCGCTGGACCTGACGGCTTCTGCGCAAGGCATCGAGCTGACCAATCTGACGCCGTACTCGGCGAAGTATGCGGGCTACCCGATCACTAAAGGAAAGCTCAACGTCGACCTGCACTACCAGCTCGCAGATAACCAACTCAGCGCCAACAATCACATCTTCATCGACCAGCTGACTTTCGGCAACCACATTGACAATGACACGGCCACCAAGCTGCCGGTGCGCTTGGCAATCTCACTGCTGAAGAACTCGCGCGGCGAGATCGACGTGAACATCCCCGTGTCAGGCTCGCTGTCGAACCCTGAGTTCAGTATCGGCGGGCTGATCTGGCATGCCGTGCTGAACCTGCTGAAGAAGGCCGTGACGGCACCGTTCTCGCTGAGCTTCAGCGCCTTCGGCGGCCACGGCGACGAACTAGGTTACGTTGAATTTGCGCCGGGCGTGGCGACGCTCACCGACGCCTCGAAGCAGAAACTCGACACGATCTCGAAGATGCTGGCCGAGAAGCCAGCAGTCCGCCTCGACTTGACTGGCCGCGTCGATCCCGTTCGTGACGTGCCGGGTCTGCGCGATGCGTACGTCGAGCGCCTGGTGCGCCAGCAGAAGTTCAAGGACGTGGTGGGGCATGGCGAGAGCTTCGACCCGATGATGGTCAAGGTGACGCCGGAGGAATATATTAAGTACCTGACCAAGGCCTACAAGGCGGCCGACTTCAAGAAGCCGTGCAACCTGATCGGCATACAGAAGACGCTGCCCGAAGCGGATATGAAGGCCGCGCTCGAGGCGCATGCACCGACCGACGACGCGGCCCTGCGCGAGCTGGCCCAGAAGCGGGCCCAAACAGTGAGCCAGTACCTGGACAGCAAAGTGGATGCGAGCCGGATGTTCATCGTGGTACCCAAGCTCGACACCAAGGGCATCGAGGACAAGGGCACGACCACGCGCGTCGACTTCGGGCTCAAATGAAGCGAGCGCCCATGCTTTCGATGACGGGGCCCTGCGTGACGCATTCAGCGCGGGCGGCAGTCGATGCCATTGCGTCCTCTCGCTCCATAAACAGCGTTGTTGCACAAATCGAACGTGAGGACGAAAAGGCGTTGTTGCATCAATCGAGCGTGAGGAGACGATGGCATCAACATAATTTTAGGCGATACGAACGGATTGCGGACGAGCGAGGTCCGCCATACGGTTGATGAGGACGACTCGAACGGAGACCTCGGTCGCCTGCGGCGTCGATGTGACGCGCCCAGAGACAGTTTCCGGTGAGGGTCTTGAACCGGATACATCGCATTCTCGGCAAGCGATCGCCGGTGGTAGCCACTTTCTTGCTTCCATTCTCGACGACCGTCACGGGCAATTGCATCAACCGCGCCATTACGCCACGCCGCACCGGGCGTATCTGCTGGCCAATGAGAGCGGCACCCTCGCGTGGCGGAATCGAAGGAACAGCACTGCGTGCAGCAATGACCACATGGCATGGCTTGGTGTCGTAGGCACCGTCGTCGTCGATGACATCGATTTGTTCTTCGCGTGGAACCTGGTCGAGCAACTTGGCCAGAGCGTCACCGTCAGCCACATTCTGATTCGTCATTAGAGCGGCATGAACTTGACCCGTATTCGCGTTGAGCGCGAGATGGACTTTACTCCACGTGCGCCGCTTCGAGTAGCCGTGCTGGCCCACCTTCCATTCACCTTCGCCATAGACCTTCAGACCGGTGCTGTCGACAACCAGATGGATCGGTTCGTTGTCGCGAAGGATCGGCAGTTCGACATCAAGCGTTTTTGCCCGGCGACAGAGTGTGGTGTAATTCGGCACCGGCAAGCTTGGGAAGGCCAGATCACGCAGATCTTTGGGTGAAACCTTGCAGGGCGCGCAACGTCAGTCGATAGACGGTCTTCACGCCAAGTAATGTCTGAATCAGCGTATCGCCGTATAGACACGGGCGACCACGTGTGGGTATGGCATCAGGTATTCTGGCAAGGACGGCTTCATCTATCCATATTGTTACGTTCCCCCGGTTGATCAGGCCTTCATTATAGGCCGCCCAATTTCTGACACGGTAGCGTGCCTTCGGCTCACCTTTCTTGTGTATGTCCTTGCGCGTTTTCTTGGCAAAAATTAGGCAGTTACTCTGGAATCTGAGTTGATAGGAGGCTGGCCCCGCGACCGTTGCGCGTAAACGTCAACGGATCTCGCTCGATTTATGCAACAACGCCTCTTGAAACCACTCACCTTCACCACGAACCAGACTCAACATGGACATCAGAATCGGACAAGGCTACGACGTACACCAACTGGTTCCCGGTCGACCGCTTATCATCGGCGGCGTGACGATCCCCTACGAGCGCGGCCTGCTCGGCCACTCGGACGCCGACGTGCTGCTGCACGCGCTGACCGACGCGCTGTTCGGCGCGGTCTCGCTCGGCGATATCGGTCGGCATTTCTCAGATACCGACACGCAGTTTAAGGACGCCGACAGCCGCGTGCTGCTGTGCACGTGCGTCAAGCGCGTGAATGCGACCGGCTTCGCGATCCGCAACGTCGATACTACCGTGATCGCCCAAGTGCCCAAGCTCGCGAGGCATATCGATGCGATGCGCGCCAATATCGCCGAGGACCTGGCTCTGCCGCTCGATCGCGTCACCGTCAAGGCCAAGACCAACGAGAAGCTCGGGTATCTCGGTCGCGGCGAGGGCATCGAGGCCCAGGCCGTGGCACTGCTGGTACGCGAAGGGGACTATTGATCCGCAATTTGTGATCTTGAAATTGGAAAATCGTCGCTCATGCCTCGTTTTTGCATGTTCATTAAATGAAGGATGATTTTCCAATTTCAAGATCACAAATTGCGGATCAATAATGCCAGATCAACAATCATCATCATCGTCGCAGTCGGCGTCCTCGGCACCAAAGTTCAGCGCGACGGCCAGCTCGGCGATATCGTTGGGCACCGGACAGTGCCACTGCATCAAGCGCCCCGTGACTGGGTGCACCAGGTCGAGTCGCCAAGCATGCAGCGCCTGGCGCGCGAAGCCGCCAGGCAGTGCGGCGAGCGAGCCCTTGCCGACCGCACAACCGTAGACAGGATCGCCGAGTAACGGATGGCCAGTATGCGCACAATGCACGCGAATTTGGTGCGTGCGACCGGTTTCGAGATCGCAGTGGATCGCCGATACCGGCTGGTTCTTCCAAAGCACGGTATCGACGCAGCGGAAATGTGTGCGCGCCGGCTTGCCCGAGGCACCCGTGACTACGGCCATGCGCGTGCGCTCGCGCGGATGACGACCGATCGGCACATCGATGGTGCGGCTCTCGGGCATGCGACCCCATACTAGCGCGAAATAATGACGCTTGACGGTGCGCGCCTGCAGTTGCCGAACCAGATCAGACTGTGCCGCGAGCGTGCGCGCCACCACCATCAGCCCAGAGGTTTGCTTGTCGAGACGATGCACGATGCCGGCGCGAGGCAGGGCGGTCGCCGCCGCGCCATAGCGGTGCAGTAGGCCGTTGAGCAGGGTACCGTTCCAGTTGCCGGCGGCCGGATGGACCACCAGGCCGGCGGGCTTGTCGATCACCACCAAGGCTTCGTCCTCGTAGACGATCGACAGCCGAACCGGCTCGGGCGCGAACGCGAGCTGCTCGAGCAGCAGGTCGGGAACCAGCTCGATGGTCGCGTCCAGCGGCACCGGCTGGTGCACCTTGGCCGGCGCGCCGTTTACGCGCACGCGCTGCTTATCGATCCAGCCCTGCAGGCGGCGGCGCGAAAATTCGGGGAACAGTTGGGCGACCGCCTTGTCGAGGCGCACTCCGGCGAGTGAGTCAGGCACCACCACCACCTGCGGGGCCTTGTCGCCTGATACGGTGGAAGCCGGTGCAGCAAACGACGCGCCGCACAGATCATCGTTGAGCGAATCGCCCACCGATGCGTCGTATGGGAGTGGATCTTGGGCTATAATTTCCATCATTTTTCGTACGCGACCGGACGCGGAATAAACTTGAACGGGTCATTTAGACTGAGTCAGTGAGACTGAAAGCTAAAGTCTGTTTTCATTCTATAAAATAGTGTTTACATGTTGTCTTTGCACGAGCAGGCTAAGATGATCTGAACGTTATTGAGCGATGAGGTATCGGCACGAGTTGAATCTTCACTACCGGGGGAAAAGGGCGATCCGGAGTGAACAGCGTTCGACAATCATTAGCTTTTCGAAGCTGTTGTCTGGATTGACTGGACCGGTTTTCCGTGGCGGGATCTGCCAAAAGAATTCGCTCGATGGCATACGGGGTGTATATGCGCTTCTCCGTGTGACAGCACAAAGGCGTGTTGGAACGTGTGGCGCACGCGGTGTCTGAAAAAACTTAGATCAAATGCGTGCTTATCGACTCGACCATTGTGCGAGCGCACCAGCATTCGGTCGGTGTTCGAAAAAAATGGCTCACAAGCGCGGGGGCACTTGCGCGGTCGTCTCATGACCGAGCTGCCTCGGGCTGTCGATGTAGCTGGGTAACCTCTGCGAATAATTGTCACCGCAGGACAGGTCTCGGATATCTCTTGTGCGCACGCATTGGTCAAACACCTGCGCACAGGTGCCGTGATCGCCGATAAAGGTTATGACTCGGATGTCTTCGTAAACATTATCCGCACTGTGCGTGCGAAGGCCGTTCTTCCGCAGCGCTCGAATCGAAAGACCAAGCGGTGCTACAGACGAAAGTCTGTAGCGGACGCAGAACATCTGCGAACGCTCTTTTCAATCGCATTAAACATTTCCGTCGCTTCTCCACTCGTTACAACAAACGGCGTTGTTGCATAAATCAAGCGCGAGGACGCAATGGCATCGACGGGCATATTGATCACGAATTTCGGATCAATAATTTCGGGCGATATGAACGGATTGCGGACGAGCGAGGTCCGCAATCCGTTCCATTGCGTCCCTCACACTCGATTTATGCAACAACGCCACCAAACTCGCAGGTAACTATCTCGCCTTCGCGGTGCTTGCCTGCTCCTTTTGGCCTCTCGCAAGAATGTAAACAGATCCCAGGACATGCGAGCTATATTCACCATGATGAATTCGACCAAACGCGTGGCAAAACCTGTGGCCACGTGGGCTGCTTTGGCAGCGTCCACCGCGCTGATCGCCGGCTGCCACGGCTTGCCGCAGAAGACTGACGAAACGGCACCCTGGTCGAATAACGAATTATACTCAAAGGCTAAAGATGCCCTGAACGGCGGCGATTGGGGCAAGTGCGCGAAATATTTCGAAGCGCTGGAAGGCCGCGATCCGTTCGGCCATTTCGCCCAGCAGGCTCAGATCAACGTAGCCTACTGTAACTGGCAGGATAGCGAAGCAAGCGCCGCCGATCAGGCAGTCGATCGCTTCATCCAGTTGCACCCGGATCACCCGGACGTCCCCTATGCTTACTATCTGAAGGGGATGATCCACTTCAACGACGACCTCGGCCTGTTCGGTCGCTTCTCGGGTCAGGACATGAGCGAGCGCGATCCGAAGGCGCTGCGTGAATCGTATGACGCGTTCAAAATCGTCGTCGACCGCTATCCGAAGAGCAAGTACGCGTCCGACGCCGCCGCGCGGATGCGCTACATCGTCAACACGCTAGCCTCGCACGAGGTGCACGCTGCCGACTACTACTACCGCCGCGGTGCCTACGTGGCCGCAATCAACCGCGCGCAGCTGGCGATCACGCAGTACAAGAATGCGCCGGCCATAGAGGACGCGCTGCACATCATGGTGCTGTCCTACGGACGGCTGAACCAGCCGCAACTAGCCGACGACACTAAGCGCGTGCTGGCTAGCACCTTCCCGGAAAGCTCGTATATTACGGGGCATGCGCGTCCCGCTGCGAAGAAGCCATGGTGGCAGTTCTGAGCCCACTCGCGAAGCTGCCCCCACTCCGCGGGAGGCCTGAGGCGGATGTAGCAGGGATCCGGGTGTTTAGAAATTATCTATAAATTATGTTGACCTCGGTCGGTACTTTACGGAAGGCGATGATGGCGGCTGTGAGGTGGTTGAGCGTCACAAAGCTACAGGGTCTTCATTCCCAGGCGTTGTTGCATAAATCGAGCGTGAGGACGCAATGGCATCGACAGGCATAATTTCAGGCAATACGAACGGATTGCCTGAAATTATGCCTGTCGATGCCATTGCGTCCTCACGCTCGATTTATGCAACAACGCCATGCCGAATTACACCACGCTCTGTCGCCGGGCAAAAACGCTTGATGTCGAACTGCCGATCCTTCGTGACAATGAACCGATCCATCTGGTTGTCGACAGCACCGCTCTGAAAGTCTATGGAGAAGGTGAATGGAAGGTTCGCCAGCACGGCTACTCGAAGCGTCGCACGTGGCGTAAAGTCCATCTCGCGCTCAACGCGAATACAGGTCAAGTGCATGCCGCGCTAATGACGAATCAGAATGTGGCTGACGGTGATGCTCTGGCCAAGTTGCTCGACCAGATTCCAGGCGAAGAACAAATCGATGTCATTGGCAGTGATGGTGCCTACGACACCAAGCCATGCCATGCGCCCATTGCTGCACGCAGTGCTGTTCCTTCGATTCCGCCACGCGAGGGTGCCGTTCATTGGCCAGCGGATATGCCCGGTGCGGCGTGGCGTAATGGCGCGGTTGATGCAATTGCCAGTGACGGTCGTCGAGAATGGCAGCAAGAAAGTGGCTACCACCGGCGATCGCTTGCCGAGAATGCGATGTATCGGTTCAAGACCCTCACCGGCAACTGTCTCTGGGCGCGTCACATCGCCGCGCAGGCGACCGAGGTCGCCTGCGCGGCGGCGTCATCAACCGCATGGCGTCCTCTCGCTCGATTTATGCAACAACGCCACCCTGCGCAGGGCCTGCTCTATATACCGCGCGACCTGCCGCAGCCATCTTCCCCGATGTTCACCGATGCGGTGTTCAATGCGGCACTGCCTGCCATCGAGGCTTCGGGTGGCGGTGTGTTCATGCTTTGCACCACCTTGCGAGCAGTCGCCCGGATCGCTTCCAAGCTGCGCGAGACCATCGAGGCGTGCGGCTGGAACATGCCGCTGCTAGTGCAGGGCGACGCGCTTGCGCTGGTGGTGATCGACAAGCTGCCGTTCGCGCCGCCCGACGATCCAGTGCTGGCCGCGCGGCTCGATGCGCTGACCAAGAAAGGCTTAAGCCCGTTCGCCATGCACCAGTTGCCGCAGGCGGTGATTATGCTGAAGCAAGGTGCGGGGCGCCTGATCCGCGCCGAGACCGACCGCGGCGTGCTGATGATCTGCGATACGCGGCTGGTCGACAAGTCTTATGGCCGGCTCATCTGGCAAAGTCTACAGCCCTTCAGGCGCACCCGAGAGATCGATGTGGTGCGCGAGTTCTTCGAGGAAGGTGGATGCGGAATTCATGCCTGAACGCGCTTCGGCAGGGCCGGGCCCATTCCAAAGTGACACACAACAAAGTCACACCACCGCCGAGACCGGATAATCTTCCGGTCAGGGCCATGGGAAACATGATTGTATGACGGGAAAGCCTTTGAGCGAAAACGAACGGTTTTACATCGAGAAATGCATGGACAAGGGGCTACACAAGCCGACATCACCAGAGAATTGTAAGTGTCGCCCCGCACCCTCAGCCGTGAGGTACGCAGGAATACTGACCCCGAGTTCCAAGGCCTGTACTCGTTTAGACGTTCCGCTACCCTGACCCAACGTCAGCGAGGTCAGCGGGCCTCGTCAGCTAAAGCTTTCCGCTAGATTAGGCCTTGTTGCATAAATCGAGCGTGAGGACGCAATGGCATCGACGGGCATAATTTCAGGCGATACGAACGGATTGCGGACGAGCGAGGTCCGCCATGCGGTTGATGACGACGCCGCGAACGGCAACCTCAGTCGCCTGCGAGGCGATGTGACGCGCCCAGAGACAGTTTCCGGTGAACGTTTTGAACCGATACATCGCATTCTCGGCAAGCGATCGCCGGTGGTAGCCACTGTCTTGCTTCCATTCTCGACGACCGTCACGGGCAATTGCATCAACCGCGCCATTACGCAACGCCGCACTGGGCATATCCGCTGGCCAATGAACGGCACCCTCGCGTGGCGGAAGCGAAGGAATAGCACTGCGTGCAGCCATGGCCGCATGGCATGGCTTGGTGTCGTAGGCACCATCACCGCCGATGACATCGATTTGTTCTTCGCGTGGAATCTGGTCGAGCAACTTGGCCATAGCGTCACCGTCAGCCACATTCTGATTCGTCATTAGCGCGGCATGCACTTGACCCGTATTCGCGTTGAGCGCGAGATGGACTTTACGCCACGTGCGCCGCTTCGAGTAGCCGTGCTGGCGAACCTTCCATTCACCTTCTCCATAGACCTTCAGACCGGTGCTGTCGACAACCAGATGGATCGGTTCATTGTCACGAAGGATCGGCAGTTCGACATCAAGCGTTTTTGCCCGGCGACAGAGCGTGGTGTAATTCGGCACCGGCAAGCTCGGGAAGGGCAGATCGCGCCGACTTTGGGTGAAACCTTGCAGGGCGCGCAACGTCCGTCGATAGACGGTCTTCACGCCAAGTAATGCCTGAATCAGCGTATCGCCGTATAGACACTGGCGACCACGTGTGGGTATGGCATCGGGTATTCTGGCAAGGACGGCTTCATCTATCCATATTGTTATGTTCCCCCGGTTGATCAGGCCTTCATTATAGGCCGCCCAATTTCTGACACGGTAGCGTGCCTTCGGCTCACCTTTCTTGTGTATGTCCTTGCGCATTTTCTTGGCAAAAATTAGGCAGTTACTCTGGAATCTGACTTGATAGGAGGCTGGCCCCGCGACCGTTGCGCGTAAACGTCAACGGATCTCGCTCGATTTATGCAACAGCCCTCCGCAAGTCAAACGCAAAAGCGAGCATCGCAAGGGACGGGGAATCCTCCCGAAGAGATTGAAAGCTTTGTGTTGTCCGTTCAAGCGCTGACGGCACGCGTCGTTTAGCTCGACAGGCCGCTCGTCAGCGCGTGTGCGCGCGCCGCGGCGACCGCTTCGACCGAGCCAAGCTGGCCGTTCGAGACCGATTCGATGATGCCACCGCCCAGACAGATCTCGCCGTCGTAGAGCACCGCCGACTGGCCCGGCGTGACGGCCCATTGCGGCGTGTCGAAACCGAGCGAGAAGCGTATTTCGCCGGCTTCACCAGCCTTAACGTGGGTGAAGGCGCAGGGTACGTCAGCCTGGCGGTAGCGCGTTTTCACGCCGCAGTCGAAGCTGTCTTCGGGCGGTTCTCCGGCCACCCAGCTGACGTTGCTGGCCACCAGCTCGCGCGATAGCAGCCAGAGATGCTCATGGCCCTGCGCGACGTAGAGCGTGTTCGAAGCGATGTCCTTTCCGGCCACGAACCAGGGTTCGCCGCTGCCGTTCTTGTTGCCGCCCAGGCCAATGCCCTTACGTTGGCCGAGGGTATAGAAGGCCAGCCCAATATGCTCGCCGACGCGCTTACCGTCGGGCGTCTTCATCGGCCCCGGCTTGGTCGGTAGGTATTGATTCAGGAAATCGCGGAACGGTCGCTCGCCAATAAAGCAAATGCCGCTCGAATCCTTTTTCTTGGCGTTCGGTAGGCCGATCTGCTCGGCGATCTCGCGCACCCGCGTCTTCGGCATCTCGTGGAGCGGGAACAGGGTCTTCGATAGCTGCGCCTGGTTTAGACGGTGCAGGAAGTAGGACTGGTCTTTGCTGTGGTCGAAGGCCTTGAGCAGCTCGAAGCGGCCCTCGCGCTCGCGCACGCGCGCGTAATGGCCAGTGGCGATGGTCTCAGCGCCGAGCGACATGGCGTGGTCGAGGAAGGCCTTGAACTTAATCTCTGCATTGCAGAGCACGTCCGGGTTCGGCGTACGACCGACCGAGTACTCGCGCAGGAACTCCGCAAACACGCGGTCCTTGTACTTGGCGGCGAAGTTGACGGCTGCCACGTCGATGCCGATCAGGTCCGCCACCGAGACCACGTCGATCCAGTCCTGGCGGGCCGAGCAGTACTCGCCGTCGTCATCGTCTTCCCAGTTCTTCATGAACAGGCCGAGCACGTCGTACCCCTGTTTCTTGAGCAGCCATGCGGTGACCGACGAATCGACACCGCCTGACATGCCGACCACGACACGTTGCTTCTTCATTGTTGGTAAAACATCCTTTCTGCAAATTCGTAGCTGTGATTTTCGTGGCCTTGTTGGGCGTTATTGATCCGCAATTCGTGACCTTGACGTGGAACGCGCCTCAGGCAACCTGAGGTTCGATTAGTAGCGCCGCGCCTACCTTGCGGCCTTCGGCCATGAGGATGTTGTAGGTCCGGCAGGCGGCCTGGAAGTCCATGGTCTCGACACCGATCCGGCGCTCGGCCAGTGTGGCGATCAGCCGCGGATGCGGAAAGCGCAGGCGCGCGCCGCTGCCGAAGATCACTACTTCCGGGGATAAATCGAGCAGCAGTTCGAAGTGGTGGGCCTTCAGCGCCTCGAAGGCGTCGACCGGCCAGGCCATCACGGGCGTGATCGGCAGCACGATCACGCTGTGTTGGTGGCGCTTCAGGTTAATGTCGACGTAGTCGGGGCCATAGCCAGTGACAGTATTGCGCGCCTCGCTCGGATCCTGATACAGTTTCAAATCATTGCCCTCTGTATACGTTGGGCGGGTTGCACCGTTTTGGCCCGCGCGCCGGGAGGGAGTGGGCTTGACCGGCGAGCCAGAATGGTGCATTACGACGGAGTTGTTGGGCGTTGTTGCATAAATCGAACGTGAGGACGCCATGGCATCGGACGGGCATAATTCAGGCGATACGAACGGATTGCGGACGAGCGAGGTCCGCCATGCGGTTGATGACGCCGACGCGAACGGCGACCTCGGTCGCCTGCGCGGCGATGTGACGCGCCCAGAGACAGTGGCCGGTGAGGGTCTTGAACCGATACATCGCATTCTCGGCAAGCGATCGCCGGTGGTAGCCACTGTGTTGCTTCCATTCTCGACGACCGTCACGGGCAATTGCATCAACCGCGCCATTACGCCACGCCGCGCCGGGCATATCCGCTGGCCAATGAATGGCACCCTCGCATGGCGGAATCGAAGGAATAGCACTGCGTGCAGCAATGGCCGCATGGCATGGCTTTGTGTCGTAGGCACCATCACCGCCGATGACATGGATTTGTTCTTCGCGTGGAATCTGGTCGAGCAACTGGGCCAGAGCGTCACCGTCAGCCGCATTTTGATTCTTCATTAGCGCGGCATGCACTTGACCCGTATTCGCGCTGAGCGCGAGATGGACTTTACGCCACGTGCGCCGCTTCGAGTAGCCGTGCTGGCGCACCTTCCATTCACCTTCTCCATAGACCTTCAGACCGGTGCTGTCGACGACCAGATGGATCGGTTCATTGTCACGAAGGATCGGCAGTTCGACATCAAGCGTTTTTGCCCGGCGACAGAGCGTGGTATAATTCGGCACCGGCAAGCTCGGGAAGGCCAGATCGCGCCGACTTTGGGTGAAACCTTGCAGGGCGCACAACGTCAGTCGATAGACGGTCTTCACGCCAAGTAATGCCTGAATCAGCGTATCGCCGTATAGACACGGGCGACCACGTGTGGGTATGGCATCGGGTATCCTGGCAAGGACGGCTTCATCTATCCACATTGTTACGTTCCCCCGGTTGATCAGGCCTTCATTATAGGCCGCCCAATTCCTGACACGGTAGTGTGCCTTTGGCTCACCTCACCTTTCTTGTGTATGTCTTTGCGCATTTTCTTGGCAAAAATTAGGCAGTTACTCTGGAATCTGACTTGATAGGAGGCTGGCCCCGCGACCGTTGCGCGTAAACGTCAACGGATCTCGCTCGATTTATGCAACAACGCCCATGAAATAGAGAGTGACACGCTTTGGTGATTTCTGGAGACGACGCAGATGGCTGATGACGGCATTTCTTGAAATGCCCTTTGGTTCGCGCCGGAGCTTGCTTCGTCACGTTTCGCTTTCAGATCCGCGTGAACATTTCCTCTGGATTGAGATCCGGCCTGTTCGGCGGCATGTAGAACACCTCGATCTTGTCAACGTACTGGGCCAACCATGCCTTGACCGGCTTTGCGTGATGAACCTTGATCAGGTTGTCGAGAATCAAAAACAGCTTCTTGCTGCGCATGTCTTTGATCAGCCTCTTCAGGAAGTCGAGCAGGATGTTTGCGTTCATCGCGCCCTCGAATACTTTCAAGCGCACCTAGCCTCGGTTTGCCACCGTCGACACCACCGACAGGCCTTCGTGTCGGCTCGCCAGGCGCCGCTCGGGTGTCTTGCCCATTGGTGCGTAGGAGCGGCGCCTCCTACATCACCCGAGCACAGCTCCGTTTCGTCACCCCACCATGCATCCAAAATTCGGGATCTTGAAATTAGAAAATCGTCCCTCAGGTCTCGTTTTTTCATACCCCTCATATGGGCAATGATTTTCTAATTTCAAGAGGCGTTGTTGCATAAATCGAGTGTGAGGACGTAACGGAACGGATTGCGGACCTCGCTCGTCCGCAATCCGTTCATATCGCCTGAAATTATTGATCCGAAATTCGTGATCAATATGCCCGTCGATGCCATTGCGTCCTCGCGCTTGATTTATGCAACAACGCCATTTCAAGATAATGAATTGCTGATCAATATGCAACAACGCCGCCTCAACTACCAGTATGCGCGGCGATGAAATCCTTCACCTGCTGTACATCCGCCTTCACCACCTCGAAGCGTTGCGGCAGCGCCTCGATGCCGGAGAATGCGGCAGGACGCTCTGCCTCGCGGCCCAGCACCTGGCAGATCGTCTCGCCGAACTTGATCGGCTGGGCGGTCTCGAGTACCACCATCGACACACCCGGTTGAAGGTGCTCGCGCGCCACCTTCACGCCGTCGGCCGTGTGCGTGTCGATCATAGTCGCGTAGCGCGCGTAAATGTCGCGGATCGTCTCCAGGCGATCTGCGTGCGTGCTACGGCCCGAGACGAAGCCGAACTCGGCCACGCGCGAGAAATCGCCGCTTGCAGCAAGATCGAAACCGCTCTTGTGCTCGAGGTCGTGGAACAATTGCAGCACGCGCGCAGAATCGCGGCCCAGCAGGTCGAACACGAAGCGCTCAAGGTTCGAGGCTTTTGAGATGTCCATGCTTGGGCTGCTGGTGTGATAGGTCTGCTTGGTGCTGCGCACGCGGTAGCTGCCGGTACGGAAGAACTCGTGGAGCACGTCATTCTCGTTGGTGGCCACCACCAGCTTCTCGATCGGCAGGCCCATCATACGCGCGATATGGCCGGCGCAGACATTGCCAAAGTTGCCAGAAGGCACCGTAAACGAGACGCGCTCGTCGTTGCCCCTGGTCGCAGCGAAGTAGCCCTTGAAGTAGTAGACGACCTGCGCGACCACGCGTGCCCAGTTAATCGAGTTGACGGTGCCGATCTTGTGGCGCGCCTTGTAGGCGTGGTCGTTCGAAACCGCCTTGACGATATCTTGGGCGTCGTCGAATACGCCTTCCACGGCCAAGTTGAAAATGTTCGTGTCCTGCAAGCTGTACATCTGCGCCGACTGGAAGGCGCTCATCTTTTGGTGCGGAGAGAGCATGAACACACGCATGCCGGCCTTGCCGCGCATCGCGTATTCGGCGGCGCTTCCAGTGTCGCCTGAGGTCGCGCCGAGGATATTGAGAGTCTCGCCGTGCCTGGACAGTGTGTACTCAAACAGATTTCCGAGCAGTTGCATGGCCATGTCCTTGAATGCCAGGGTCGGCCCGTTCGACAGCTCCAGCAGCGCCAGCATAGTCCCGCCCTCGCTGCCGAGCATCTTGAGCGGCGTGATGTCGGCGGCGTTCTCGCCATGGCGCGTATTGCTGTAGACCTCGGTGCGATAGGTGCGGCGCGTAAGCGCGCGCAGGTCTTCGTTCGGCATGTCGTCGATGAACTTCGACAGCACTTCGAAGGCCAGCGCCGCGTAAGACAGACCGCGCCAGCACGCGAATTCATCAGCGCTCACGCGCGGGTATTCGACCGGCAGGTAGAGCCCCCCGTCCTTAGCGAGGCCGCCCAGCAGGATTTCCGAAAACGTATAGCGCTCGCCGATGTCGGCCCCGCGCGTCGAAATATAATTCATGTCGGCTTCAGTTGAGCGCTTCCATGCGCAGCTTTGTGACCTTGGAACGGATCGTCGGCAGCGCCTCAATGCTCATGATCGCCGCATTTACGTTGCGCTCCACCGTTACATGCGTGATCAGGATAATGTCGGTTTCGTCGCTGCAGCCGTCGACCTCGGCTGATTCCTTCTGCAGCAGCGCATCGATCGAGATGCCTGATTCGGCCAGGATGCGTGTGATGGCGGCCAGAACGCCGGTTTCGTCGGCCACTCGCAGGCGCAGGTAGTAGCCGCTGGTGATCGCCTCAATCTTCAGGATCGGCGTGTTTGACAAACTTTTCGGCTGGAACGCGAGATGTGGAACGCGGTGTTCCGGATCCGCCGTGTGTAGGCGCGTGACGTCGACCAGGTCGGCCACCACAGCCGAGGCGGTCGGCTCGCCACCGGCACCCTTGCCGTAGTAGAGCGTGGTGCCCACCGCGTCGCCATGCACCACCACCGCGTTCATTGCGCCCTCCACATTAGCCAGCAGGCGTTTCTCGGGGATCAGGGTGGGATGCACGCGCAGCTCGATGCCCGCCCCAGTGCGGCGCGTGATGCCCAACAGCTTGATACGGTAGCCGAGCTCCTCGGCGTAGCGGATGTCGGCGGAGGCCAGCTTGCTGATGCCCTCGACGTAGGCGCGCTCGAACTGCACCGGCACGCCGAATGCAATCGCGCTCATGATGGTAGCCTTGTGCGCGGCGTCCACGCCCTCGATGTCGAAAGTTGGGTCGGCCTCAGCGTAGCCGAGCTCCTGGGCGGCCTTCAGTGCGGTGGAGAAGTCCAGGCCGCGGTCGTGCATCTCCGAGAGGATGTAGTTGGTGGTACCGTTGATGATGCCGGCGATATACTGGATACGGTTAGCGGTCAAGCCCTCGCGAAGCGCCTTGATGATCGGGATGCCACCGGCCACGGCGGCCTCGAACGCGACCATCACGCCCTTCTCGCGGGCTGCCGTGAAGATCTCGCTGCCGTGCACAGCGATTAGCGCCTTATTGGCGGTCACCACCTGCTTGCCGTTTGCGATCGAGCGCAGTATCAGCTCCCGGGCGATGCCGGTACCGCCGATCATCTCGGCGACGATTGAGATCGAGGGATCGTCGACCACCGCCTGGAAATCGGTGCTCAGATCTACGCTCGCTCCGCCCAGCGCGGCCTGTGCCTTGGTCGGGTTGCGGAGCGCGATGCGCGTGATCTCGATGCATCGTCCAGCGCGCCGTTTGATTTCTTCTTGATTGCGGCGCAGCACCTCGAAGGTGCCCCTGCCAACGGTGCCGAAGCCCAACAGGGCGACTTTGATCGGTTCCATGCTGCCGTGTTGGTTGCGGTTTGAAGTTAGAGGACGGAAGCGACCGCTCACGCAGCGTGGCGTTTGCGATAGCCGTCGAGGAATCGCGTAATGCGATTGATTGAGTCGGTCAGGTCATCGATGTTCGGCAGGAACACTACGCGGAAGTGATCCGGGGTGAGCCAGTTAAAACCGGTGCCTTGCACCAGCAGCACACGCTCCTTGAGCAGCAGCTCTAGAATGAATTCCTGGTCGTTCTGGATCGGGTAGAGCGTGGAGTCCAGGCGCGGGAACATGTAAAGCGCCGCGTCGGGCTTCACGCAGCTGACGCCCGGGATTGAAGTCAGCATGTCGTAGGCAAGCGCGCGCTGGCGATACAGGCGCCCGCTCGGCATCAGCAGCTCGTTGATACTCTGGTAGCCGCCCAGCGCGGTCTGGATCGCGCACTGGCCGGGCACGTTGGCGCACAGCCGCATCGATGAGAGGATCCCGAGCCCCTCCAGATAATCTTTGGCACGCGCGCGGTTCTCGCCGTTCAAGCCGGCCAGAGACATCCAACCGGCGCGGTAGCCGCAGGAGCGATAGCTCTTGGATAGGCTGTTAAAGGTGACCGTGATCACGTCCTCCGTAAGCGAGGACAGCGCCGTGTGAATCTTGCCATCGTAGAGGATTTTATCATAAACCTCGTCGGCGAAGATCAGCAGACCGTGCTCGCGCGCGATGGCGATCAGTTCGTGCAGCAGTTCTTCGGAATACAGCGCGCCGGTGGGGTTGTTTGGGTTGATCACCACCAGCGCCTTGGTGTTCGGCGTAATCTTGCGACAGATGTCGTCGGTATCGGGCATCCAGCCGTTCTGCTCGTCGCACATATAGTGCACCGGCGTGCCGCCTGACAGGCTCACGGCGGCGGTCCAGAGCGGGTAGTCCGGCGCCGGCAGCAGCACCTCGTCGCCATTGTTGAGCAGCGCCTGGGTGGCCATCATGATCAGCTCTGAAGCACCGTTGCCGATGTAGATGTCATCCAGGCCGACGCCCTTCACACCTTTTGCCTGGGTGTAGTGCATCACGGCCTTGCGCGCAGAAAACCCCCCCTTTGAATCCGAATAACCCGACGAAGCCGGCAGGTTTCTGATCATGTCCTGAATGATCTCATCGGGTGCCTCGAAACCAAAAGGTGCCAGGTTGCCGATGTTCAGCTTGATGATCTTGTGCCCCTCCTCCTCGAGGCGCTTGGCGTGTTCGAGCACCGGGCCGCGAATGTCGTAGCAGACGTTGAGAAGCTTGTTAGATTTATGAATCGGTTTCACGACGGGCAAGTTCCTGGAAGGATTGTTGCATATTGATCCGCACTTCGTGATCTAAAAATTGGAAAATCGTCCCTCATGTGATGAGTAGGCGTTATTGCATAAATCGAACGTGAAGACGCAATGGAACGGGTTGCGGACCTCGCTCGTCCGCAATCCATTCGTATCGCCTAAAATTATGCATCTTCGATGCCATTGCATCCTCACGCTCTATTTATGCAACAACACTCTGTAGTCCCCGGTCGCAAGCACCGCGGGTGCGCGCCATATGCGGCGCACAAGGGCGTGATAAGGTTCCAGTTTTCAGGCCCGCCGGCCCCGAGTCAAGCGGAAACCGTCAACACGATGCGCATTTTTTCCCTGTCTGATATCCATGTCGATTTTGAAAGTAATGCCGAATGGGTGGCTTCGCTGTCGCGAAGCGAGTACCAGCGCGACGTGCTGATCCTGGCCGGCGATGTATCCGATTCGCTGGAGCGGCTAGAGCACTGCCTAAGTACCTTCTCGAACTGCTTCCTTCGCGTGTTCTTCGTACCGGGCAATCATGAGCTGTGGGTGATGCGCGATCCGCCCGGCACCAATTCGCTTGACAAATTCGAGCAGGTACGGCGGGTGGCCGAGGCGAGCGGCGCGACGCTCCGCCCTGAACTGGTGGACGGCGTGGTGATCGTGCCGCTGCTGGGCTGGTACGACGAATCTTTCGGCATGCCAAGCCAGGAGCTGCGCAATGCTTGGATGGACTTTTATGCTTGCCGTTGGCCGAATGGCTGGACCAGCCGGCATGTTACCGAGTATTTCACGGGTCTCAATGTGCTCGACAACCTGCCGCGCGGTCGGTCGACCATCAGCTTCTCGCATTTTCTGCCCCGCATCGACGTAATGCCCGCTTATATCCCCGCCTCGCGACGCATGCTCTACCCGGTGCTCGGCAGCGGCCTGATCGAGGCGCAGGTGCGCCGGATCCATCCAGACCTACATCTCTACGGGCATAGCCACGTCAACCGAGAAGTGATGCTCGACGGCATCCGCTACCTCAACAACGCGTTCGGCTACCCGCACGAAGAGCGCATCACCAAGAAGGCGCTGTACTGCGTCTACCAGGCCAGATGAAGCTGTCTGTACGAGGTGCGATGGGACCTCAGTTTCGAAAAATAACCATGTAACCGAGCGAGGGCGGTGTTACATAAATCTCGCAGAGCCGGTGACGTTTATGCGCAACGGTCGCGGCCAGCCTCCTATCAAGTCAGATTCCAGAGTAACTGCTTAATTTTTGCCAAGAAAATGCGCAAGAACATACACAAGAAAGGTGAGCCGAAGGCATGCTACCGTGTCAGGAATTGGGCGGCCTATAATGAAGGCCTGATCAACCGGGGGAACATAACAATATGGATAGATGAAGCCGTCCTTGCCAGAATACCCGATGCCATACCCACACGTGGTCGCCCGTGTCTATACGGCGATACGCTGATTCAAACATTACTTGGCGTGAAGACTGTCTATCGACTGACGTTGTGCGCCCTGCAAGGTTTCACCCAAAGTCTGCGCGATCTGGCCTTCCCGAGCTTGCCGGTGCCGAATTACACCACGCTCTGTCGCCGGGCAAAAACGCTTGATGTCGAACTGCCGATCCTTCGTGACAATGAACCGATCCATCTGGTTGTCGACAGCACCGGTCTGAAGGTCTATGGAGAAGGTGAATGGAAGGTGCGCCAGCACGGCTACTCGAAGCGGCGCACGTGGCGTAAAGTCCATCTCGCGCTCAACGCGAATACGTGTCAAGTGCATGCCGCGCTAATGACGAATCAGAATGTGGCTGACGGTGAAGCTCTGGCCAAGTTGCTCGACCAGATTCCACGCGAAGAACAAATCGATGTCATCGGCGGTGATGGTGCCTACGACACCAAGCCATGCCATGCGGCCATTGCTGCACGCATTGCTATTCCTTCGATTCCGCCACGCGAGGGTGCCGTTCATTGGCCAGCGGATATGCCCGGTGTGCGGCGTGGCGTAATGGCGCGGTTGATGCAATTGCCCGTGACGGTCGTCGAGAATGGAAGCAAGACAGTGGCTACCACCGGCGATCGCTTGCCGAGAGAATGCGATGTATCGGTTCAAGACCCTCAGCGGCAACTGTCTCTGGGCACGTCACGTCGACTCGCAGGCGACCGAGGTCGCCGTTCGCGTCGGCGTCATCAACCGTATGGCGGACCTCGCTCGTCCGCAATCCGTTCGTATCGCCTGAAATTATGCCCGTCGATGCTATTGCATCCTCACACTCGATTTATGCAACAACGGCTATTTTGATTAATAATATCGTGGACGACATCAGATGAAACCGGTCATTGCTCTCGTCGGGCACCCCAATGTAGGGAAATCCACACTATTCAACCGGCTCACACGCTCGCGCGCCGCCCTCGTCGCCGACCTACCAGGCCTGACGCGCGACCGCCATTACGGCGAAGGCCGGGCTGGCACGCGCCCTTACCTAGTGGTCGACACGGGCGGCTTCGAGCCGTTCGCCAGGGATGGGATACTTCACGAAATGGCGCGCCAGACGCGCCAGGCGGTCGAGGAAGCTGACGTGGTGGTGTTCATCGTCGATGGTCGAAACGGGCTCGTACCGCAGGATAAGTCGATCGCCAACTACCTGCGTAAGACTGGCCGGTCGATCTTCCTGGTGGTCAACAAGGCCGAGGGCATGAAGTACATGGCGGTGGCCTCCGACTTCTACGAACTTGGCATGGGCGACCCGCGTGTGATCTCGGCCGCGCACGGCGACGGCGTGATCGACATGATCAACGAGGCGCTGGAAGTTGCCTACGCCGGTCAGCCCGAGGAAGCCGACAACACCCAGGCCGTACACGGCGTAAAGATCGCGATCGTTGGCCGACCGAACGTCGGAAAGTCGACGCTGGTCAACACGCTGATCGGCGAGGACCGCGTAATCGCCTTCGACATCCCAGGCACCACGCGCGATTCGATCTACATCGACTTTGAGCGCAACGGCAAGCCTTACACGCTGATCGACACGGCCGGCTTGCGCCGCCGCAGTAAGGTGTTTGAGGCGATCGAGAAGTTCTCGGTGGTGAAGACGATGCAGTCAATTTCCGATGCCAACGTCGTCATTCTTCTGCTGGATGCGCAGCAGGACATCTCCGACCAGGACGCGCACATCGCTGGCTTTGTGGTAGAGCAGGGCCGTGCTCTGGTGGTGGGGATAAACAAGTGGGACGGGCTTGATGCCCATACGCGCGAGCGTACTAAGGCGGACCTGACCCGCAAATTGAAATTCCTCGAATTCGCTAAGTTCCACTTCATCTCGGCGACCGAAAAGACCGGTATCGGCCCGCTGCTGCGCTCAGTCGACGCTGCCTATGCCGCCGCCATAAAGAAGCTGCCCACGCCGAAGCTCACGCGGGCGTTGATCGAGGCGGTCGAGTTCCAGCAGCCGAGGCGTCGCCACGGCCCAGTGCGACCGAAGCTGCGCTACGCGCATCAGGGCGGCCAGAATCCCCCCGTGATCGTGATCCATGGCAATGCGCTCGGCGCCGTCACCGAAACCTATCAGCGTTATCTCGAGAATCATTTCCGAGAAACTTTCGCGTTGACCGGGACTCCACTGCGAATGGAGTTCCGTGCTTCGGTGAACCCCTACGCGGACAAGGGGCGCAGCGCCTAGACCGAACGGTCGGCACCAGAGCCGGAGCAGGGGAAGCAAAATCGGTTATGGTGTAACGATTGAAAGTGGATCTCTTTTTCTGCGCCGCCAATCTAGAAGATCAACTTGCAAAAAAGATGGAGTACGCCATGAGCAACAAAGGGCAATTGTTACAAGACCCGTTTTTGAACGCACTGCGTAAGGAGCATGTGCCGGTGTCGATCTACCTCGTCAATGGCATAAAGCTGCAAGGGAATATCGAATCGTTCGATCAGTACGTCGTTTTGCTCTGTAACACGGTTACCCAGATGATTTACAAGCACGCTATCTCGACGGTTGTTCCTGTGCGCCCGGTGAATTTCCACCCGGACGCGGAAGCCTCGTCTTAACCCGACTGCCACGGCTGGCGTCCGTCGCCGCCGGCGATCCAGAACAGCCGCCTTATTTTGACATCCAATAATTTGATCAACGCAGCGTTAGTCGGCCTCGATTTCGGAAAGACTGATTTCGAGGCTAGCCTCGAAGAACTCAGCCTGCTCGCCTCCAGCGCGGGTGCCTGGCCCGTAGTCACGCTCACCGGCCGACGTTCCAGTCCAGACGCCGCCATGTTCATCGGCAGCGGAAAGGCCGAGGAACTGCGCCTTGCCTGCGACGCCAACGAGGTCGACATCATTATTTTTAACCACCCGCTCTCGCCTGCCCAGCAGCGCAATCTCGAGCGCACGCTGAACCGCCGCGTGGTGGACCGCACCAGCCTGATCCTCGACATCTTCGCGCAGCGCGCGCGTAGCCATGAAGGAAAGCTGCAGGTTGAGCTCGCGCAGCTACAGTATTTGTCCACGCGACTGATCCGGGCCTGGACCCACTTGGAGCGACAGAAGGGTGGTATTGGCCTACGCGGCCCCGGAGAAACGCAGCTCGAAACTGACCGCCGGCTGATCGGCGAGCGTATCAAGATGCTGAAGTCGCGACTCAACAAGCTGCGCAGCCAGCACAACACGCAGCGGCGCCAGCGCGAGCGTAATCGCACCATGTCGGTGTCATTGGTCGGCTACACGAACGCGGGAAAATCGACGCTGTTCAATGCGTTGACCAAGGCGAAGGCCTATGCGACCGACCAGCTGTTCGCTACGCTCGACACCGCCTCGCGGCGCGTCTACCTCGGCGACGAGGTCGGCCAAATCGTGGTGTCCGACACGGTCGGCTTCATCCGCGAGCTGCCCCACCAACTGGTCTTTGCGTTCCGTGCCACGCTCGAGGAAACCATTCACGCCGACCTGTTGCTGCACGTAGTCGATGCCTCCAGCGCGGTTCGGCTCGAGCAGATCGAGCAAGTCAACGACGTGCTGCACAAGATCGGCGCGGACGCGATCCGGAAGGTGCTAGTGTTCAACAAGAACGACGCCGTGCCCGAGCTGGCGGCTTCCAGCGAGGCGGTCGAGCGCGATGAGTATGGTAATATCTCTCGCATCTTCTTGAGCGCACGCACGGGCCATGGGCTCGATGCGTTGCGTGCCGCCATTGTTGAAATCGCGAGCAGCGATGCGCTTTCCGGCACGGGGTTGTTGCCCGAGCGTGACGTCCAGTTCCATGGCAACGGATGGACCGAACTGCATGACGACCAAATGGTTTCCAAACACGGGCACTGACAGGCAGTCTACCTGCACAGTCGAGGCCCAATCTGGTGAACAAACTTAGGTGAACGATTACAACGAACGGAGTTCTTTGCTACGCAAGCGTCCAATGCTGTCGATCAATGATTCCCGCTGGGGTCGCGGCGAGGGCAGTGGTGACAAGTCCCGTAAAAACGACCCGAAACGTCCGCAGCGCGACGGCGCAGTCCCCCCGATCTTGACGAAATGTGGCGCAATTTCAACCGGCGCCTGGCTGGCCTTTTCGGTGGCAATCGTAGCCTCCCTCCCGACAGCGGTCGCGCGGCAAAAGTTGGCGTCGGGATCGTGATCGGCCTGCTGATCGCTGTTTATGCCGGCAGCGGCGTGTTTGTGGTGCCTGACGGCCAGATCGGCGTGGTGCTGCAGTTCGGCGCGTATCGCGGCACAGTGGGCCAGGGCGTTCACTGGCGGCTGCCGTATCCGTTCGAGTCGTACGAGATCGTCGATACCGCCCAGATCCATGCCACCGAGGTCGGTCGCAACAACTTGGTGCGCATCGCCGAAGTCAAGGACGCCTCGATGCTCACACGCGACGGCGACGTCGTCGACGTGCGATTCATCGTCCAGTACCGGATCCGCTCCGCCACCGATTACCTGTTCGGAACCGTCGATCCCGAACTCGCCGTGCGCCAGTCGGCGCAGGCAGCGATTCGTCGTATCGTTGGGACCACGTCGGCCAGCGACGTGACAGGTGCCGATCACGACAAGCTGCGAAACCAGTTGAGCGTGACGATCCAGAGCGATCTCGACCGTGCACAGACGGGCCTGGTGGTGACGGGTGTGGTGGTCCAGGCCGCGCAGCTGTCGGAGCAGGTGCGGGCAGCCGTCGACGAAATCGGTAGGGCGCGCCAGGAGCGAGAAGCAGCCAAGAACGCGGCGCAGGTTTATGCCGACGACCTTCTTCCGCGCGCTCGCGGCGATGCGGTCAAGCTGGTCGACGATGCGAAAGCCTATGCGGATCGCGTTGTGACGCAGGCGCAGGGTGACGCGGAGCGCTACAAGCAGGTCTACATGCAATACAAGAAGGCGCCGGCGGTGGTGCGCGAACGCATGTACCTCGACACTATGCAGGACATCTACTCGAAGACCACCAAGGTCTATATCGGCAACAAGAGCGGCAACAGCCTAGTCTACCTGCCGATCGACAAGCTCTTTGAGCAGCAGCGCCAGCGCGCGGTTGAAGCCGCCAGGAGTGCCGTGCCAGTTGTGGCCGGGCAGCCGCCGGCCAGCACACCCAATGCGGGCAACACTGCGTCGGCATCTTCCGGTGTCACCCCGGCGGCGGTGAGCGCCGCCAATTCCGCTGTGCGCGGCAACGATCTACTGAGAGCGCGCGAAGCGTTCCGCAGCCGGTCACGCGAAGACGATATGCAGTAAAAAAGGGAGCGCCACACATGCATCGAATCGTTGCGCTCTTCATTGCACTTGTAGTGGTCGTGTTCGTCGCGTCGTCCGCCGTGTTCATCGTCGATCCCTGCCACGTGGCGGTGCTATCGGCCTGCTGCGGTGACGGCGAACCGACCGTGCTGGGCTCCGGCCTGCACGCGAAGCTGCCCGTGCCGCTGCAGACGGTCGTGCTGATCGACACGCGCCTGCAGACGCTCGAATGGGACGATCCGCAGAGCTGCGCCACGGCTGACAAGCAGGACGTGCTAGTCAGGCCTGCGGTGCGCTATCGGATCGCCAATCTGCGCAAATATTATGCGAAAACCAAAGGCGGCCTGCGCGATGCGGTGGATCCGCTGCTGGCCGCGCTGAAGAGCGCGATGACGCAGGCATTTTCGACGCGCTCACTAGTCGATGCGATCGGCGCGCAGCAGGCCATCGTCGACGAGGCCAAGCGCTCGCTGCGGACTACGGTCGCCGATTACGGCATTGAAATCGACGACCTGTCGCTGCTGCGCGTGGATTTGCCCGCCAGCGCGGCTGCTTATCGCCGGATGTCGGTGGCCGAGCGCACCGCCGATACCGAGCGTGTGCAAGGCGCAGTCGATGCGCAACGCATCAAGGCTGAGGCGGGCCGCCAGCAACAGCAGATCCTCGCGGACGGTTATCAATCGGCCCAGCGGATCAAGGGGGAAGGCGATGCGAAGGTCGCCTCGATCGCCCGCGAGGCCTCCGGCCCCGATCCAGGGTTCTACCAGTTCTATGCAAGCCTGCAGGCGTACCGGAACACCTTCCATGTGAACGATCTCATTATCGTCGATCCGGACAGCGAGTTTTTTCGCTTCATGCGCAGCCCGATGGGCGGTGGTTGCCACGCGACGCCAGCTCCCACGCTCCGCAAATACTGACGCTGAGAAGCGGGGGGCACCGCCTTACGCGACTGCAAGCCGGTCACGGTGTCCGATTCGTAGGGCGTTGTTGGATAAATCGAGCGAGGTCCGTTGACGTTTACGCGCAACGGTTGTGGGGCCAGCCTCCTATCAAGTCAGATTCCAGAGTAACTGCCTATTTTTTGCCAAGAAAATGCGCAAGGACATACACAAGACAGGTAAGCCGAAGACACGCTACCGTGTCAGGAATTGGGTGGCCTATAATGCAGGCCTGATCAACCGGGGGAACATAACAATATGGATAGATGAAGCTGTCCTTGCCAGAATACCCGACGCCATATCCAAGCGTGGTCGCCCGCGTCTGTATGGCGATACGCCTGATTCAGGCATTACTTGGCGTGAAGACCGTCTATCGACTGACCTTGCGCGCCCTGCAAGGTTTCACCCAAAGTCTGCGCGATCTCGCCTTCCCGAGCTTGCCGGCGCCGAATTACACCACGCTCTGTCGCCGGGCAAAAACGCTTGATGTCGAACTGCCGATCCTTCGTGACAATGAACCGATCCATCTGGATGTCGACAGCACTGGTCTGAAGGTCTATGGAGAAGGTGAATGGAAGGGTGCGCCAGCACGGCTACTCGAAGCGGCGCACGTAGCGTAAAGTCCATTTCGCGCTCAACGCGAATACGGGTCAAGTGTATCCGCGCTAATGACGCACACAGAATGTGGCTGACGGTGACGCTCTGGCTAAGTTGCTCGACCAGATTCCACGCGACGAACACATCGATCTCATCGACAGTGACGCTGCCTACGACACCAAGCCATGCCATGCGGCCATTACTGCACGCAGTGCTATTCCATTCGATTTTGCCACGCGAGGGTGCCGCTCATTGGCCAGCGGATGCGCCCGGTGCTGCGTGGCGTAACGGCGCGGTTGATGCAATTGCCCGTGAAGTTCGTCGAGAATAAAAGAAAGACATTGGCTACCACCGGCGATCGCTTGCCGAGAATGCGATGTATCGGTTCAAGACGCTCACCGGCAACTGTCTCTGGGTGCGTCACATCGACTCGCAGGCGGTCGAGGTCGCCGTTCGTGTCGGCGTAATCAACCGCATAAGTGGACTTCGCTCGTCTGCGATCCGTTTGTATCGCCGGAAATTCTGTCCGTCGATGCCATGGCATCTTCACACGCTCGATTTATGCAACAATGCCTTGCTCGAACCTGGCATCAGGCCCGTGATTGCAAAGAGCGATACACTGAGCATCGAGATGCGGACTCGGCAGGTATCGTTGGTTTGTCGAACGTACTCATGCTTGGCTCCACAACTTCCGTCGTCTATGCATTCGCTTCGATTGTCGCGATGACATTCACGAAGCGTTCTTAAAACTTGGCTGCTCGCTCGTCTGTTGGAAGATCTGCAAGCGTGCTGAGCAGCATTTTGGAACTGACCTCCAACTACCGACCAGCAAGCACTCATGTACAAGCTCGTTCTCATCCGCCACGGCGAATCGACCTGGAACAAGGAAAACCGCTTTACCGGCTGGGTAGACGTCGACCTGACCGAGCAAGGTAACAACGAGGCACGCCAGGCCGGCGTCTTGCTCAAGGAAGCCGGCTACTTGTTCGATATCGCCTACACCTCGGTGCTTAAGCGCGCGATCCGTACGCTCTGGCACGTGCTGGACCAGATGGACCAGATGTACCTGCCGGTGGTGCACTCTTGGTGCCTCAACGAGCGCCACTACGGTGCGCTGTCAGGCCTCAACAAGGCCGAGACGGCCGCCAAGTTCGGCGAAGAACAGGTACTGGTATGGCGCCGCAGTTACGACACGCCGCCACCGGCGCTGGAGCCGGGCAACGAGCTCGCGTCCTTCAAAGACCCGCGCTACGCCAAGGTGCCGCGCGAGCAGTTGCCGTTCACTGAATGCCTGAAGGACACCGTGGCGCGGGTACTGCCGCTGTGGAACGAGTCGATCGCACCGACCGTCAAGGCCAGCAAACAGGTATTGATCGCCGCGCACGGCAATTCGCTGCGCGCGCTGATCAAGTATATGGACGGCATCTCGGACGACGACATCGTCGGCCTGAATATCCCCAACGGCGTCCCGCTCGTCTATGAGCTCGACGAGAATCTGAAGCCGATCCGCCATTACTACCTGGGCGACTAGGAGGCGATCAACAAGGCCTAGATTGCCTGCGCGCAGCAGGAGGAGGGCAAGGCAAAAAAGCATGGCGCCGCCGTCGTGCCGGCCCGGGCCTTGAACCCAGCCGGCGCAGCAGGGCCCTGACTCTTCTCTCCGGCCACAAACGGCTCTTGCTCGCCACCGCGCGAGCTCGGCAGCCCCCTCGGTCGCGAGATGCCGTCATCTGGCAGACGAAGCAGCGGATGCGGCTGGTCACGGCCCAGTCTGTCGCCACCTGCGCGTCAGTTTCGCGCGGCGTTATTGCATATTAATCTGCAATTCGTGATCTTGAAATTGGAAAAATTGTCTCTCATGTGATTGGCACGGAAAAACAAAATATGAGGGACAAATTTCAAAATCACGAATTGCGGATTAATACTTGGCGTGAAGCCCATCTATAGACTGACGCTGCACGCCCTGCAAAAGGTTTTTCCCAAAGTCTGCGCGATCTAGCCTTCCAGAGCAGAGCTTTCCGGTGTCGAATTACAGCACGCTCTGTCTCAGGGAAAAATGTTTGATGTCGAACTACCGATCCTTCTCGACAACGAACCGATCCATCTGGTTGTCGACAGGACCGGTCTGAAGGTCTATGGAGAAGGTGAATAGAAGGTGCGCCAGCACGGCTACTCGAAGCGGCGCACGTGGCGTAAAGTCCATCTCGCGCTCAACGCAAATACGGGTCAAGTGCATGCCGCGCTAATGACGAATCAGAATGTGGCTGACGGTGACGCTCTGGCCAAGTTGCTCGACCAGATTCCACGCGAAGAACAAATCGATGTCATCGGCGGTGACGGTGCCTACGACACCAAGCCATGCCATGCGGCCATTGCTGCACGCAGTGCTATTCCTTCGATTCCGCCACGCGAGGGTGCCGCTCATTGGCCAGCGGATATGCCCGGTGCGGCGTGGCGTAATGGCGCGGTTGATGCAATTGCCCGTGACGGTCGTCGAGAATGGAAGCAACATAGTGGCTACCACCGGCGATCGCTTGCCGAGAATGCGATGTATCGGTTCAAGACCCTCACCGGTAACTGTCTCTGGGGCGCGTCACATCGTCTCGCCAGGCGACCGAGGTCGCCGTTTGCATCGGCGTCATCAACCGCATGGCGGACCTCGCTCGTCCGCGATCCGTTCGTATCGCCTGAAATTATGCCCGTAGATGCCATGGCGTCCTCACGCTCGATTTATGCAACAACGCCAATGCACACGATCCTATGCGAATGAAATTGAAGAATATTGGCCTTGTTGCCGCGTACCTTTCCACCGGTGTATTCGCGATGCTGCAGATTTCAGCGTCGGCCCAGCAACCCAAAATCACGACGCCGCTGCCGCTCGACCAGTTGCGGCTGTTCGCCGAGGTGCTCGGCCAGATCAAGCGCGAATACGTCGAACCCGTCGATGACAAGAAGCTGTTGACGGCCGGGATCAAGGGCATGGTGTCGAGCCTCGATCCGCACTCGTCCTACCTTGACAGGACAGACTACAAGGAACTGCAGGAACAGACCAAGGGTCGCTTCGCGGGCCTAGGCCTCGAAATCTCGCAGGAAGACGGTTTAGTAAAGGTGATTTCGCCGATCGAGGACACACCCGCGTTCCGCGCCGGCATCCGTCCAGGCGACCTAATCACGCGTATCAACGACAAGCCGGTGCGCGGCATGACGCTCGATAAAACTGTTAAGCAGATGCGTGGAGATCTGGGAACTAAGGTCACCCTGACGATCTTCCGCAAGACCGACGACCGCAGCTTCCCAGTCACCGTCACGCGCGCGATCATCAAGGTGCAGAGCGTGAAGATGAAGATGCTGGACCCGGGTTACGCCTACATCCGGATCACCAGCTTCCAGGAACGCACCCCCGACCTAGCCACGCACCTGCAGGAGATCGCGCACCAGCAAACGAACCTGAAGGGTTTGGTGGTCGATCTGCGCAACAACGGCGGTGGCCTTCTGCAAAGCGCGGTCGGTGTGGCCGGTGCGTTCCTGCCACCGAACTCGGTGGTGGTCTCGACCAACGGTCAAATCCCCGATTCTAAGCAAGTCTATCGAGACGACTACGACAACTACCGTCTGCCAATCTTTGATTCCGATCCGCTGCAGGGTTTGCCTGGTATCTTCAAGACCGTTCCGATGATCGTGCTGACCAACGCCTACTCGGCCTCGGCCTCGGAAATCGTGGCCGGCGCGCTGCAGGATTCGCACCGCGCGCTGATCATGGGTACGACTACCTTCGGTAAGGGCTCGGTGCAAACGGTGCGCCCGCTCACCGCCGACACGGCGCTGCGTTTGACCACCGCCTACTACTACACGCCGAGCGGTCGCTCGATTCAGAACAAGGGCATCGTTCCGGATATTCCAGTCGATCAGTTCTTAGAAGGCGATCCAGATGACGTACTGATGACGCGCGAAGTGGACTACACCAACCACCTCGCGAACACCCAGGATCCAAACGAGAAAAAGGAACTGGAAGGGCGCGAGCAGCACCGCCTCGCCCAGTTGCGCATCCTCGAGGAGCAGAACGACAAGAAGACGCCGGCGCAGCGCGAGCAGGATCGCAACCGCAAGCCGGTCGAATTCGGAAGCGCCGACGACTTCATGCTGCAGCAGGCCCTGCATAAGCTGGAAGGCAAGCCGGTCCAGGAGTCGAAATCGCTGCTCACGGAGAGTACCTCGAAGAGCCGATGACGATAGGCGTGACCGCGCGCCTTCGGTCTCCGCGCCGAAGGCTACCACTGAGCTGGCCAAGGTCTTGCAGTTCAAAAAGTGAAGTGGGCGTTGTTGCATAAATCGAGTGTGAGGACGCAATGGAACGGATTGCGGACGAGCGAGGTCCGCCATGCGGTTGATGACGCCGACGCGAACGGCGACCTCAGTCGCCTGCGCGGCGATGTGACGCGCCCAGAGACAGTTTCCGGTGAGGGTCTTGAACCGATACATCGCATTCTCGGCAAGCGATCGCCGGTGGTAGCCACTGTGTTGCTTCCATTCTCGACGACCGTCACGGGCAATTGCATCAACCGCGCCATTACGCCACGCCGCACCGCGGGCATATCCGCTGGCCAATGAGGAGCGGCACCCTCGCGTGGCGGAATCAAAGGAATAGCACTGCGTGCAGCAATGGCCGCATGGCATGGCTTGGTGTCGTAGGCACCGTCACCGCCGATGACATCGATTTGTTCTTCGCGTGGAATCTGGTCGAGCAACTTGGCCAGAGCGTCACCGTCAGCCACATTCTGATTCGTCATTAGCGCGGCATGCACTTGACCTGTATTCGCGTTGAGCGCGAGATGGACTTTACGCCACGTGCGCCCCTTCGAGTAGCCGTGCTGGCGCACCTTCCATTCACCTTCTCCATAGACCTTCAGACCGGTGCTGTCGACAACCAGATGGATCGGTTCATTGTCACGAAGGATCGGCAGTTCGACATCAAGCGTTTTTGCCCGGCGACAGAGCGTGGTGTAATTCGGCACCGGCAAGCTCGGGAAGGCCAAATCGCGCAGACTTTGGGTGAAACCTTGCAGGGCGCGCAACGTCAGTCGATAGACGGTCTTCACGCCAAGTAATGCCTGCATCAGCGTATCGCCCCGTATAGACACGGGCGACCACGTGTGGGTATGGCATCGGGTATTCTGGCAAGGACGGCTTCATCTATCCATATTGTTATGTTCCCCCGGTTGATCAGGCCTCCATTATAGGCCGCCCAATTCCTGACACGGTAGCGTGCCTTCGGCTCACCTTTCTTGTGTATGTCCTTGCGCATTTTCTTGGCAAAAATTAGGCAGTTACTCTGGAATCTGACTTGATAGGAGGCTGGCCCCGCGACCGTTGCGCGTAAACGTCAACGGATCTCGCTCGATTTATGCAACAACGCCTTACGGACCCCACCTCTATCGTCCTTGGTCTTGCGAATAGAAAATTGTGTTTACTTTATAAGTGCTTGTTTTTATTGTTAGAATATAGAATATTTAAACTTTTTACCCTCTGATTCCAAATCCGGTGCGCCAATGCGCGCCGCGGTTGCTTTCGTAGGACCGTGAAGATGTCGACTTGGTTACTTCCCGAAAATATTGCCGACGTGCTGCCGTCGGAAGCACGCAAGATCGAGGAGCTGCGTCGCAGGCTACTCGACCGCTTCCGTTCGTACGGCTACGAAATGGTGATGCCGCCCCTGCTCGAGTATCTCGAGTCGCTGCTGGCCGGCGGCGACAATGACCCGCACCTGCGCACCTTCAAACTTGTTGACGAGCTGTCGGGCCGTACCCTGGGCCTGCGCGCCGACATGACGCCACAGGTCGCACGGATCGATGCGCACCTGCTGAACCGCCAGGGCGTGACACGCCTCTGCTATGCGGGCAACGTACTGCATACGCGACCGCGTGGCCTGCACGCGACGCGCGAGCAGATCCAGATTGGTGCCGAGCTGTATGGACACGCCGGACTCGAGGCTGATCTCGAGGTGCAGCAGCTGATGCTCGATGCGCTGCGCTTGACCGGCATCGGAACCATCCGCCTCGACCTCTGCCACGCTGACGTGCTTAATGCGCTGTTCTCGCGCGACGCGGTGGCCGCCGCGCGCGGCGAGACGCTGTATGGCGCACTGGCGGGCAAAGACGTACCGCTCCTGGACGAACTGACCGAAGATCTGGGGGCGGACACGCGCGCCGCTTTGCGCACGTTACCGCGTCTATACGGCGATGCATCAGTAATCGAGGAGGCACGTCGCCAGTTGCCGGCGTTTCCTGAAATCACCCAGGCGCTCGACGATCTCGCCAAGCTCACGGACCAGGTGCAGGGTGCCCAGGTCGCGATCGACCTGGCCGACCTGCGCGGTTACGCCTATCACAGCGGCGCGATGTTCTCGGCCTACGTCGATGGCGTGCCGAACGCGGTGGCGCGCGGCGGTCGTTACGACCACGTCGGGCAGGCCTATGGCCGTTCCCGCCCGGCCACCGGCTTCTCGCTGGACCTGCGCGAAATCGCGCGGATTTCGCCGATCGAGGCGCGCGATTTCGCGATCCTCGCACCCTGGTGCCAGGAGGATGCGCTGCGCGTGGCGGTGGCCGCGCTGCGGGATGCGGGCGAGATCGTGATCCAGGCGCTGCCGGGGCACGATCATGTGCTCGACGAGTGCGCCTGCGACCGCAGGCTGGTCGAGCAGGGCGGCACCTGGCTCGCCCAAACCCGCTGAAAACAAGCGGGGCGCGGAATATTTCGGGTACCACGTCGGTGACGCGAAATAGCGTTGTTGCATAAATCCAGCGAGATCCGTTGACGTTTACGCGCAACGGTCGCGGGGCTAGCCTCCTATCAAGTCAGATTCCAGAGTAACTGCCTAATTTTTGCCAAGAAAATGCGCAAGGACATACACAAGAAAGGTGAGCCGAAGGCACGCTACCGTGTCAGGAATTGGGCGCCTATAATGAAGGCCTGAGCAACCGGGGGAACGTAACAATATGGATAGATGAAGCCGTCCTTGCCAGCATACCCGATGCCATACCCACACGTGGTCGCCCGTGTCTATACGGGGCGATACGCTGATTCAGGCATTACTTGGCGTGAAGACCGTCTATCGACTGACGTTGCGCGCCCTGCAAAGTTTCACCCAAAGTCTGCGCGATCTGGCCTTTCAGAGCTTGCCGGTGCCGAATTACACCACGCTCTGTCGCCGGGCAAAATGCTTGATGTCGAACTGCCGATCCTTCGTGACAATGAACCGATCCATCTGGTTGTCGACAGCACCGGTCTGAAGGTCTAGGGCGAAGGTGAATGGAAGGTGCGCCAGCACGGCTACTCGAAGCGGCGCACGTGGCGTCAAGTCCATCTCGCGCTCAACGCGAATACGGGTCAAGTGCATGCCGCGCTAATGACGCATCAGAATGTGGCTGACGGTGACGCGCTGGCCAAGTTGCTCGACCAAATTCCACGCGCAACAAATCGATGTCATCGGCGGTGACGGTGCCTACGACACCAAGCCATGCCATGCGGCCATTGCTGCACGCAGTGCTATTCCTTCGATTCCGCCACGCAGGGTGCCGCTCATTGGCCACCGGATATGCCCGGTGCGGCGTGGCGTAATGGCGCGGTTGATGCAATTGCCCGTGACGGTCGTCGAGAATGGAAGCAACACAGTGGCTACCACCGGCGATCGCTTGCCGAGAATGGGATGTATCGGTTCAAGACCCTCACCGGCAACTGTCTCTGGGCGCGTCACATCGCCTCGCAGGCGACCGAGGTCGCCGTTCGCGGCGCCGTCATCAACCGCATGGCGGACCTCGCTCGTCCGCAATCCGTTCGTATCGCCTGAATTATGCCCGTCCGATGCCATGACGTCCTCACGTTCGATTTATGCAACAACGCCTCGCAAAAATGTAAACAGACCCTAGCGGGTACCGTGTTATAGCTGTACGCTCGTGTGCCATCGCTGATCGACCGGCACCCGATAGCCCCGTCGCTCAGGCCTCGATTGGGCCCATCGGCCCCTGGCCGCGAATCCACGACCAGTCTGCGCGCTCAGCCATCTCCTTGTCGCCGCGGCTATCGCCATAGGCATAGAGCCTGGCGGGCGGCTGGTCGCCCCACCAGGCCGAAAGCCGCGCCACTTTCTGCGGCCCCCAGCAATGCTCGCCATCGAACTGCCCCGCGAAGGCACCGTCCAGCCAAGCCAGCTGGGTGGCCAGCACCGCGTCAAGCCCGATGGTGGTAGCCCACTTCTCCAGGTACAGCGAAGGCGAGCCACTGACCAGCACCACCTCGTGGCCACGCGACTGATGCTCGCGCACGCGCTCGAGCATTTCGAGGCGCACTAGCGTGGGCAGTTCGGTTTGCACGAAGGCCGTGGCCAACGCATCGAGCTCGCGCGCTGGAATCGGCCCGAAGGCGAACCAGGAAAAGCGCGCCTTGGCCGCACCACGCGAGATCAAATCAGCCTTCATGGCGAGGATCCAGGGCAGGGCACGCAGTCCCGCACAGGCGAAACGGCGTGTGCCTACGGCCCGTCGCACGAAGTGCTGGAAGCTGTCTGCGGTGGTGATGGTTCCATCGAAATCAAAGGCGGCTACGATGCGGTCGTTTATAAATTCTGGAGCGGGCGGAAGGCTGTCCAACTTTTAGGCTCTCTTGAAAAATGAGTGGGTTATTAATGAGAAATATATCATCTTGAATAAAGCTGCATAGCGAATCGGTTTGTGCGGCGTTGTTGCATAAATCGACGAAAGCCGTTGACGTTTATGCGCAACGCTCGCCGGCCAGCCCCCTATCAAGTCAGATTTCAGAGTAACTGTTTAATTTTTCCAAGAAAATGCGCAAGGACATACACAAGACAAGTGAGCCGAAGGCACGCTACCATGTCAGGGATTGGGCAGCTTTATAATGCAGGTCTGATCAACCGGGGGAACGTGACGATATGGATAGATGAGGCGTTGTTGCATAAATCGAGCGCGAGGACGCAATGGTATCGACTGGCATAATTTCAGGCAATACGAACGGATTGCGGACGAGCGAGGTCTGCAATCCGTTCCATTACCTCCTCACACTCGATTTATGCAACAACGTCCATAGATGAAGCCATCCTTGCAAAAATACCCGACGTTATACCCACACGTGGTCGCCCGTGTTTATACGGCGATGCGCTGATTCAGGCATTACATGGCGTGAAGACCGTCTATCGACTGACGTTGCGCACCCTGCAAGGTTTCACACAAAGTCTACGCGATTTGGCCTTCCCAAGCTTTCCGGTGCCGAATTACACCACGTTCTGTCGATGGGGAAAACGCTTGATGTCGAACTGCCGATCTTTCGCGACAACGAACCGATCCATCTGGTTATCGACAGCACCGGTCTGAAGGTCTATGGCGAAGGTGAATGGAAGGTGCGCCAGCACGGCTACTCGAAGCGGCGCACCTGGCGTAAAGTCCATCTCGCGCTCAACGCAAATACGGGTCAAGTGCATGCCGCGCTAATGACGAATCAGAATGTGGCTGACGGTGACGCTCTGGCCAAGTTGCTCGACCAGATTCCACGAGAAGAACAAATCGATGTCATCGGCGGTGACGGTGCCTACGACACCAAGCCATGCCATGCGGCCATTGCTGCACGCCGTGCTATTTCTTCGATTCCGCCACGCGAGGGTGCCGCTCATTGGCCAGCGGATATGCCCGGTGCGACGCGCGAGGTACCGTAGGCCGGTCGGCGGCGGTACGGTCTACCCAAAGAGCTGCCCCGCGCTGATTCCAGTGGCATTCAATGCGCCTCCTCCCAGTTGTCGCCGGTGCCGACCTCGGCGACCAGCGGCACTTTCAGCTTGGCGATCCCGCTAATCATCTCGGGCAGCTTCTCGCGAACCAGGGCAAGTTCGTCCTCGGGAACTTCGAGTACCAGTTCATCGTGCACCTGCATGATCAGGCGCGAACGCAGCTGATCACGCTCGAGCCAGTCGTCGACGGCAATCATCGATAGCTTGATCAGGTCGGCTGCGGTACCCTGCATCGGCGCGTTGATCGCGGTGCGTTCAGCCGCCTGGCGGCGCGGGACGTTGACGCCGTTGATCTCGGGCGGCGTTGTTGCATAAATCGAGCGAAAGCTGTTGACGTTTACGCGCAATGGTCTCCGGCCAGCCCCCTATCAACTCAGATTCCAGAGTAACTGCCTAATTTTTCCAAGAAAATGCGCAAGGACATACACAAGACAGGTGAGCCGAAGGCACGCTACCGTGTCAGGAATTGGTCGGCCTATAATGAAGGCGTGATCAACCGGGGGAACGTGACTATATGGATAGATGAAGCCGTCCTTGCCAGAATGTCCGACGCCATACCCACACGTGGTCTCGCCGTGTTTATACGGCGATACGCTGATTCAGGCATTACTTGGCGTAAAGACCGTCTATCGACTGACGGTGCGCGCCCTGCAAGGTTGCACCCAAAGTCTGCGCGATCTGGCCTTCCCGAGCTTGCCTGTGCCGAATTACACCACGCTCTGTCGCCGGGCAAAAACGCTTGATGTCGAACTGCTGATCCTTCGCGACAACGAACCGATCCATCTGTTTGTCGACAGTACCGGTCTGAAGGTCTATGGAGAAGGTGAATGGAAGGTTCGCCAGCACGGCTACTCGAAGCCGCGCACGTGGCGTAAAGTCCATCTCGCGCTCAACGCGAATAAGGGTCAAGTGCATGCCGCGCTCATGACGCAATTCGTAATCTTGAAATTGGCAATTCGTCCCCCATGTGATGGGCATGGAAACACGAGACATGAGGGAGAATCTTCTAATTTCAAGATTACGAATTGCGGATCAATAACAGGGCGGCTGGTCCAGCGACCGTTGCGCATAAACGTCAACGGATCTCGCTAGATTGATGCAACAACGCCCCTACGCCTGGCGGCATATCGCCGCCAACGTTCGACGAGGCCTCCAGCTCGCGACGCCAGGTCTTGAAGCCGTAGGTCTCGAAGATCGGCAACAGCGCCTCGCGCGATTCGCCGCGCGTCGCTAGCGAGGCTTCGATCGATTCCACTTGCGGCTTCAGTTCACAGGCCGTTTCGACTGTCACCAGCTTGCGCACGAGCGGCAGGAAGTCGAGCGCGCGTCGCAGGTTGTCGCCAACCACGCCTTTGATTTCGACCGCGTGCTCGACAATACCATCAAGCGTCTCGTATTGCGTCAACCACTTGACGGCCGTCTTCGGCCCGCATTTCTTGACGCCGGGCACGTTGTCGACGGTGTCGCCGATCAGCGAGAGGTAGTCGACGATACGCTCGGGCGGCACGCCGAACTTCGCGATCACGCCATCGCGGTCGAGCAGCTCGTTGCTCATGGTGTTAACTAGCGTGACCCGCTCCGTCACGAGCTGGGCGAGATCCTTGTCGCCAGTCGAGATCACCACCTTCATGCCGCGCGCCTCGGCAGCATGCGCTAGCGTGCCGATCACATCGTCGGCCTCGACACCCTCGATCATCAGCAGTGGCCAGCCGAGCGCACGCACCACCTGGTGGATCGGCTCGATTTGCAAGGCGAGATCGTTAGGCATCGAGGGGCGGTTCGCTTTGTAGTCGGCGCACAGGTCGTCTCGAAAAGTTTTGCCCTTGGCATCAAACACGCACGCACTATACTCCGCTGTGACTTCCTTGCGCATGCGGCGCAGCATGTTGATGATCCCGTACAGCGCGCCAGTTGGTTCTCCGCCCGGCCCGCGCAAATCAGGCATCGCATGATAAGCTCGATAGAGATAGCTCGAACCATCAACTAACAGTAGGGGCTTACCTTCCAGGTTCTGTTCTTCAGGCATTACTGACAGATGCACCCAATAAAGCGTGATACGTTACACGGGTATGAAACCGAAAAAAGATGCAAGAAAACTAGCCTATTAATCCGCAATTCGTTATTTTGAAATCAAAAACTCGTCCCTCATGTCTCGTTTTTCCATGCCCCTCACATGAGGGTCGAGTTTTTGATTTCAAAATAACGAATTGCGGATTAATAGGCTCGAGTCTGAGACGTTGAAGAAGGTGGACCTGTAGGAAATTGCGTTTGTGGCGACGGAGGGAATGCGTAGCGCGAACTATAGACGCCACCAGCGCCGCCGAATTCAAACAGTGGTCAGAGCCCCCCGGGCGCAAGCGTGCTGTCATCCTGCGCCTGCTGTGCGGTGAATCCGTTGATGCCGTTTCTTGCGAATGCGGCAGTCGTACCACAGACTTCGCGAAAAAGGGCGGCTTCAAAGGGTGATTTGAAGCCCGTTATGGTAGCCTCTTGACACTCGTGGCCTGATCGCAAAAGTGTGTCTGAACAACCGGATCCGCTACACTGCAGTCCAACCGCGCACGCCCACTGTGCTGCAGCCGCGCCTGCCATTCCGACATGCCGATCATCAAACACCCGTCCGACTCCGAACCTAATTACAAGTTAGGCCGCTCACCTTCCGGTAAGTTCTACTCGGATAAGTCCGATCTCCATAACGGCGGTGACCACCGGCGCAACCTCGATCGCGACGATCGAGCGCCCCGCGGTCGCTCGATCGGCACGCGCATCACGCTCTGGTTCGCCGGACTATGCGTGGTAGCCGGCCTGGTCGGCGCGCTGATCGTTGGTTATGCGCTGGTGGTGATGGCCCCGCAACTGCCTTCGCTCGACGCGCTGACCAACTACCAACCGAAGGTTCCGCTGCGTATCTACACCGCCGACCACGTACTGATCGGCGAGTTCGGCGAAGAGCGCCGCAGGCTGGTGCGCTTCCAGAACATCCCCGACGTGATGAAGAAAGCGGTGCTCGCAATCGAGGACTACCGCTTCTACGAGCATGGCGGCGTCGATTTCGTTGGCATCCTGCGCGCTGGAGTGGCTGACCTGATGCACGGCGGCGCACGCCAGGGCGCCAGCACCATCACTATGCAAGTGGCGCGCAACTTTTTCCTGTCAAGCGAGAAAACCTACACGCGCAAGATCTATGAAATGCTGCTCGCGTACAAAATCGAAAAAACATTGAGTAAAGACCAGATCCTCGAGCTGTACATGCACCAGATCTACCTGGGCCAGCGCGCCTATGGTTTCGCAGCGGCTGCACGCGTATATTTCGGCAAGGACCTCAAGGACATCACGTTGGCCGAAGCGGCGATGTTGGCCGGTCTGCCGAAAGCGCCCTCGGCCTACAACCCGGTGGTCAACCCGAAGCGCGCCAAAGTGCGGCAAAAGTATATCCTACAGCGTATGCGTGATCTTGGCTACATCACGCTACAGCAGTATGAGCAGGCCGTGAAGGAGGAGATCCACACGCGCACGCCGGGCAACCAGTACGCGGTGCATGCAGAGTTTATCTCGGAGATGGTGCGCCAGATGATGTACACGCAGTACAAGGACGAAACCTATACGCGCGGGCTGACGGTTACTACCACCATCAATTCGGCCGACCAGGAAGCGGCTTACCAGGCGGTACGCAGCGGCATCCTTGACTACGAGCGCCGTCATGGATATCGAGGCCCAGAAGGCTTTATCGCGCTGCCTGCGCCGGGCGATGCACGCGACGAAGCGATCGACGATGCGCTAGCCGACCATCCTAACACCGGCGATCTGCAATCGGCGGTGGTCACGGCGGCTTCGCCCTCGGCGGTACAGGTTCAGTTCGTCGGCGGGAAAAGCGCCACTGTGAACGGCGTGAACCTGCGCTTCGTGGCGACCGCGCTGAGCCCGCATGCGCGCGGTGGGCTGCGTATCAAGCCCGGCTCGATCGTGCACGTCATCAAGGACAGCAAAGACGCCTGGCAGGTCTCGCAACTGCCGCAGGTAGAAGGCGCGCTGATCGCGCTGACGCCACAGGACGGCGCAATCCGCTCGCTAGTGGGCGGTTTCGATTTCAACAAGAGCAAGTTCAACCACGTTACGCAGGCCTGGCGCCAGCCTGGTTCTAGCTTCAAGCCTTTCATCTATTCGGCCTCACTCGAGAAAGGCCTTGGGGCGGCGACCCTCATCAACGATGCGCCGCTATACTTCCCGCCGAGCACGCCGAACGACACCGCCTGGGAGCCGAAAGACGACGACCAGCCCGACGGCCCGATAGCGATGCGCGATGCACTGCGCCGCTCGAAGAACTTGGTCTCGATCCGGATCCTGGCCTCGATCGGCACCAAGTACGCGCAAGATTACGTGACGCAGCGCTTCGGCTTCGATCCGTCCAAGACGCCGCCCTACCTTCCGATGGCGCTGGGTGCCGGGCTCGTCACGCCTCTGCAGCTGGCGGGTGCCTACTCGGTATTCGCCAACGGCGGTTTCCTCGTCGATCCCTACCTAATCGAGGAAGTAGACAATGCGCATGGCCAGCCGCTGCAGAAGGTGCAGCCAGCGATTGCGGGCAGCAACGCGCAACGGACGGTCGACGCGCGCAACGCTTACGTGATGAATAGTATGTTGCACACGGTGGCCACTGCCGGTACTGGCACCGGATCGAATGTGCTGGGCCGCGGCGACCTACAGGGCAAGACAGGTACTACCAACGACGCCAAGGATGGCTGGTTCGCCGGTTACCAGCAGTCGCTGGTGGCTGTCGCTTGGATGGGCTACGACCAGCCCAAGAGCCTGGGCAGCCGCGAATTCGGTGCTCAGCTTGCCCTGCCGATTTGGATCAACTACATGCGCACCGCTTTATGCGGGGTGCCAGAGCAGCAAATGACGATGCCCGATGGGCTGACCATCATCGATGGAGAGCTGTACTTCGCCGATCACACGCCAGGCAACGGCTTCGTCTCGAACGTCGACATCAACGAAGCCGGCAACCCAATCAATGCCAACGACGCGCTCGGCGCGACAGGCGCGTCGAGCCTCACGCCGCCGGTTACGCAGCAAGAACGGCAGCAGGTTATAGACATGTTCGAGGGCAACATGCCCTGACAAAGCGGATGCCCGACGCGGCGGCTGTACAATTTTTCTGGGTATTTGTAGAACAAATGTCAGGAAATCTCATGCTAAAGCGGCATTGTTGCATAAATCGAGCGAGATCCGTTGACGTTTACGCGCAACGGTCGCGGGCCCAGCTCCCTATCAAATCAGATTCCAGAGTAACTGCCTAATTTTTGCCAAGAAAATGCGCAAGGACATACACAAGAAAGGTGAGCCGAAGGCACGCTACCGTGTCAGGAATTGGGCGGCCTATAATGAAGGCCTGATCAACCGGGGGAACGTAACAATATGGATAGATGAAGCCGTCCTTGCCAGAATACCCGATGCCATACCCACACGTGGTCGCCCGTGTCTATACGGCGATACGCTGATTCAGGCATTACTTGGCGTGAAGACCGTCTATCGACTGACCTTGCGCGCCCTGCAAGGTTTCACCCAAAGTCTTCGCGATTTGGCCTTCCCGAGCTTGCCGGTGCCGAATTACACCATGCTCTGTCGCCGGGGAAAACGCTTGATGTCGAACTGCCGATCCTTCGTGACAATGAAGCGATCCATTTGGTTGTCGACAGCACCGGTCTGAAGGTCTATGGAGAAGGGCGTTGTTGCATAAATCGAACGTGAGGACGCCATGGCATCGGACGGGCATAATTCAGGCGATACGAACGGATTGCGGACGAGCGAGGTCCGCCATGCGGTTGATGACGCCGACGCGAACGGCGACCTCGGTCGCCTGCGCGGCGATGTGACGCGCCCAGAGACAGTGGCCGGTGAGGGTCTTGAACCGATACATCGCATTCTCGGCAAGCGATCGCCGGTGGTAGCCACTGTGTTGCTTCCATTCTCGACGACCGTCACGGGCAATTGCATCAACCGCGCCATTACGCCACGCCGCACCGGGCATATCCGCTGGCCAATGAGCGGCACCTTCGCGTGGCGGAATCGAAGGAATAGCACTGCGTGCAGCAATGGCCGCATGGCATGGCTTGGTGTCGTAGGCACCGTCACCGGCGATGACATCGATTTGTTCTTCGCGTGGAATCTGGTCGAGCAACTTGGCCAGAGCGTCACCGTCAGCCACATTCTGATTCGTCATTAGCGCGGCATGCACTTGACCTGTATTCGCGTTGAGCGCGAGATGGACTTTACGCCACGTGCGCCGCTTCGAGTAGCCGTACTGGCGCACCTTCCATTCACCTTCTCCATAGACCTTCAGACCGGTGCTGTCGACAACCAGATGGATCGGTTCATTTTCACGAAGGATCGGCAGTTCGACATCAAGCGTTTTTGCCCGGCGACAGAGCGTGGTGTAATTCGGCACCGGCAAGCTCGGGAAGGCTAAATCGCGCAGACTTTGGGTGAAACCTTGCAGGGCGCGCAAGGTCAGTCGATAGACGGTCTTCACGCCAAGTAATGCCTGAATCAGCGTATCGCCGTATAGACACGGGCGACCACGTGTGGGTATGGCATCGGGTATGCTGGCAAGGACGGCTTCATCTATCTATATTGTTACGTTCCCCCGGTTGATCAGGCCTTCATTATAGGCCGCCCAATTCCTGACACGGTAGCGTGTCTTCGGCTCACCTGTCTTGTGTATGTCCTTGCGCATTTTCTTGGAAAAAATTAGGCAGTTACTCTGGAATCTAACTTGATAGGGATCTGGCCCCGAGACTGTTGCGCGTAAACATCAATGGATCTCGCTCGATTTATGCAACAACGCCATGGAGAAGGTGAATGGAAGGTGCGCCAGCACGGCTACTCGAAGCGGCGCACGTGGCGTAAAGTCCATCTCGCGCTCAACGCGAATACAGGTCAAGTGCATGCCGCGCTAATGACGAATCATAATGTGGCTGACGGTGACGCTCTGGCCAAGTTGCTCGACCAGATTCCACGCGAAGAACAAATCGATGTCATCGCCGGTGACGGTGCCTACGACACCAAGCCATGCCATGCGGCCATTGCTGCACGCAGTGCTATTCCTTCGATTCCGCCACGCGAGGGTGCCGCTCATTGGCCAGCGGATATGCCCGGTGCGGCGTGGCGTAATGGCGCGGTTGATGCAATTGCCCGTGACGGTCGTCGAGAATGGAAGCAACACAGTGGCTACCACCGGCGATCGCTTGCCGAGAATGCGATGTATCGGTTCAAGACCCTCACCGGCCACTGTCTCTGGGCGCGTCACATCGCCGCGCAGGCGACCGAGGTCGCCGTTCGCGTCGGCGTATTTGTCCGTCGATGCCATTGCTTCCTCACGCTCGATTTATGCAAAACGCCCTTTTTATGAGCCTCAAGTCCGACAAGTGGATCCGGCGCATGGCCGAGCAACACAAGATGATCGAGCCCTTCGTCCCTGACCAGGTTCGTGCCTCCAAGGAGGGCTACAGGATCGTCAGCTACGGTACCTCGAGCTACGGCTACGACATCCGCTGCGCCGATGAATTTAAGATCTTCACCAACATCAATTCGAGCATCGTCGATCCCAAGAACTTCGACGAAGGCTCCTTCGTCGACTTCAAGGGGGATGTCTGCATCATCCCGCCGAACTCGTTCGCGCTGGCGCGCACCATCGAATACTTCCGGATCCCACGCACCGTGCTGACGGTCTGCCTAGGCAAATCCACCTACGCACGCTGCGGCATCATCGTCAACGTGACGCCCTTCGAGCCCGAATGGGAAGGCTACGTGACGCTCGAATTCTCAAACACCACCCCACTGCCAGCCAAGATCTACGCGCACGAGGGCGTCGCTCAGGTGCTGTTTTTCGAGAGCAACGAGGTCTGCGACGTGTCCTACGCCGATCGCGGTGGCAAGTATCAGAACCAGCGCGGTGTCACGCTACCGAAAACCTGATCAATATTGCTGCATGCAGTGCCGTTCCTTCGGTTGCGCCATGCGGAGGGGTGCCCCTCGCGCGTTGGCCAGTGGATACGCCTGGTGCGGCGTGGCGTAATCAACCGCATGGCGAACCTCGCTCGTCCGCAATCCGTTCGTATCGCCTGAAATGATGCTCGTCGATGCCATGGCGTCCTCGCGCTCGATTTATCGAACAATGCAGTATGAAATAGAGAGCGACACGCTTTGGTGATTTCTGAAGACGCCGCAGATAGCTGATGACCGCTTTTTTGAGATGCCCCTTGGTCCGTTCCGGAGCCTGTTTCGTCACGTTCGCCTTCAGGTGAGCATTGAGCATCTCGTCGGGATTGAGCTCCTCTGGACTGTACGACGGCGGGTAGAGAACACCTCGATCTTGTCCACGTGCTCGGCCAACCATGCCTTGACCGGCTTGGCGTCATGGCGTTGTTGCATAAATCGAGTGTGAGGACGCAATAGCATCGACGGGCATAATTTCAGGCGATACGCACGGATTGCGGACGAGCGAGGTCCGTCATACGGTTGATGACGCCGACGCGAATGGAGACCTCGGTCGCCTGCGAGTCGATGTGACGCGCCCAGAGATAGTTGCCGGTGAGGGTCTTGAACCGATACATCGCATTCTCGGCAAGCGATCGCCGGTGGTAGCCACTGTCTTGCTTCCATTCTCGACGACCGTCACGGGCAATTGCATCAACCGCGCCATTACGCCACGCCGCACCGGGCATATCCGCTGGCCAATGAGCGGCACCCTCGCGTGGCGGAATCGAAGGAATAGCACTGCGTGCAGCAATGGCCGCATGGCATGGCTTGGTGTCGTAGGCACCGTCACCGCCGATGACATCGATTTGTTCTTCGCGTGGAATCTGGTCGAGCAACTTGGCCAGAGCGTCACCGTCAGCCACATTCTGATTCGTCATTAGTGCGGCATGCACTTGACCTGTATTCGCGTTGAGCGCGAGATGGACTTTACGCCACGTGCGCCGCTTCGAGTAGCCGTGCTGGCGCACCTTCCATTCACCTTCTCCATAGACCTTCAGACCGGTGCTGTCGACAACCAGATAGATCGGTTCATTGTCACGAAGGATCGGCAGTTCGACATCAAGCGTTTTTGCCCGGCGACAGAGCGTGGTGTAATTCGGCACCGGCAAGCTCGGGAAGGCCAAATCGCGCAGACTTTGGGTGAAACCTTGCAGGGCGCGCAAGGTCAGTCGATAGACGGTCTTCACGCCAAGTAATGCCTGAATCAGCGTATCGCCGTATACACACGGGCGACCACGTGTGGGTATGGCATCGGGCATTCTGGCAAGGACGGCTTCATCTATCCATATTGTTACGTTCCCCCGGCTGATCAGGCCTTCATTATAGGCCGCCCAATTCCTGACACGGTAGCGTGCCTTCGGCTCACCTTTCTTGTGTATGTCCTTGCGCATTTTCTTGGCAAAAATTAGGCAGTTACTCTGGAATCTGACTTGATAGGAGGCTGGCCCCGCGACCATTGCGCGTAAACGTCAACGGATCTCGCTCGATTTATGCAACAACGCCTGGCGTCATGAACCTTCCGGTTGTCGAGAAGCAGCAACACCTTCTTGCTGCGCATGTATTTGATCAACCTCTTCAGGAAGTTGAGCAGGATGTCTGTGTTCATTTCGGCCTCGAATATTGATCCGTAATTCGTTATCTTGAAATGACGTTGTTGCATAAATCGAGCGAGATCCGTTGACGTTTACGCGCAATGGTCGCGGGGCCAGCCTCCTATCAAGTCAGATTCCAGAGTAACTGCCTAATTTTTGCCAAGAAAATGCGCAAGGACATACACAAGAAAGGTGAGCCGAAGGCACGCTACCGTGTCAGGAATTGGGCGGCCTATAATGAAGGCCTGATCAGCCGGGGGAACGTAACAATATGGATAGATGAAGCCGTCCTTGCCAGAATGCCCGATGCCATACCCACACGCGGTCGCCCGTGTCTATACGGCGATACGCTGATTCAGACATTACTTGGCGTGAAGACCGTCTATCGACTAACGTTGCGCGCCCTGCAAGGTTTCACCCAAAGTCTGCGCGATTTGGCCTTCCCGAGCTTGCCGGTGCCGAATTACAGCACGCTCTGTCGCCGGGCAAAAACGCTTGATGTCGAACTGCCGATCCTTCGTGACAATGAACCGATCTATCTGGTTGTCGACAGCACCGGTCTGAAGGTCTATGGAGAAGGTGAATGGAAGGTGCGCCAGCACGGCTACTCGAAGCGGCGCACGTGGCGTACAGTCCATCTCGCGCTCAACGCGAATACGGGTCAAGTGCATGCCGCGCTAATGACGAATCAGAATGTGGCTGACGGTGACGCTCTGGCCAAGTTGCTCGACCAGATTCCACGCGAAGAACAAATCGATGTCATCGGCGGTGACGGTGCCTACGACACCAAGCCATGCCATGCGGCCATTGCTGCACGCAGTGCTATTCCTTCGATTCCGCCACGCGAGGGTGCCGTTCATTGGCCAGCGGATATCCCCGGCGCGGCGTGGCGTAATGGCGCGGTTGATGCAATTGCCCGTGACGGTCGTCGAGAATGGAAGCAAGAAAGTGGCCACCACCGGCGATCGCTTGCCGAGAATGCGATGTATCGGTTCAACACCCTCACCGGCAACTGTCTCTGGGCGCGTCACATCGACTCGCAGGCGACCGAGGTCTCCGTTCGCGTCGGCGTCATCAACCGCATGGCGGATCTCGCTCGTCCACAATCCGTTCGTATCGCCTGAAATTATGCCCGTCGATGCCATTGCGTTCTCACGCTCGATTTATGCAACAACGCCCCCATGAGGGACGATTTTCAAATTTCAAGATAGCGAATTACGGATCAATAAGCAACAACGCCACTGCTCAGAATTGAAGCCGGCGTGGACGCCCGAATCTGGCGGGTAAGGTCATCCAGTGCCGCTGCACGGAAATTTCCCGTCTGTCCCCGGTTGTATCACCGTTCGCACAAGCTCGACGGGGGGCTAAAATCACGGCTGTCCCCGCTTATCTAGCGCGCAGATCGATATCCGCGCGACCGTCATGGCTTCTCACGACTACCTTAAGAAGATCCTTACCGCGCGCGTCTACGACGTGGCGGTCGAAACCGCGCTGGAACTGGCGCGCAGCCTGTCCGCGCGCGTGCGCAACCCGGTGTTCCTCAAGCGAGAGGACAACCAGCCGGTGTTCTCGTTCAAGTTGCGCGGTGCCTACAACCGCATGGCGCATCTTTCGGCGGATGCGCTGGCGCGTGGTGTGATCACCGCCTCGGCCGGAAACCATGCCCAGGGCGTGGCTTTCTCGGCGGCACGGCTCCGCGTTAAGGCCGTGATCGTGGTTCCGGTCACCACCCCGCAGGTGAAGGTGGACGCGGTGCACACCCATGGCGGGCCGACCCTCGAGGTGATCCAGGCCGGAGAATCCTATAGCGACGCCTATGCGTATGCATTGAAAATACAGGCAGAGCGCGAACTGACTTTCGTCCACCCCTTCGACGATCCAGACGTGATCGCTGGCCAGGGCACCGTGGCGATGGAGGTGCTGCGTCAGCATCAGGGCCCGATCCACGCGATCTTCGTGCCGATTGGCGGTGGCGGGCTGGCCGCCGGCGTGGCCGCCTACGTGAAGGCGGTGCGTCCCGAGATCCGGGTGATCGGTGTACAGACTGACGATTCCTGCGCGATGGCGAAGTCGATCGAGGCTGGCGAGCGGATCACCCTGAGCGAAGTTGGCCTATTCTCCGACGGAACGGCGGTCAAGCTGGTCGGCGGTGAAACCTTCCGCCTCTGCAGTGTGCTGCTCGACGGCGTGATCATGATCGATACCGATGCGCTGTGCGCGGCAATCAAGGATGTGTTCCAGGACACGCGCAGCCTGCTCGAGCCGGCCGGCGCGCTAGCTGTGGCCGGTGCAAAGCATTATGCCGAGCGTGAGGGAATCGAGGGCCAGACGCTGATCGCGATCACCTCGGGCGCCAACATGAACTTTGACCGCATGCGTTTCGTGGCCGAGCGAGCCGAGGTGGGCGAGGCGCGCGAAGCGGTATTCGCAGTGACGATCCCCGAGGAGCGCGGCAGCTTCCGGCGCTTCTGCGAGCTGGTAGGCGAACGCAATGTGACCGAGTTTAACTACCGGATTGCCGACGAGCGCTCAGCGCATATTTTTGTCGGCGTGCAGATCCGTCGTCGCGAGGAATCGACTGAGATCGCCTCGAATTTCGAGTCGTATGGCTTCCAGACCGTCGACCTGACCGATGACGAACTCTCGAAAGACCATATCCGCCACATGGTGGGCGGTCGCTCCCCGCTGTCGCGCGAGGAGCGGCTGTTTCGTTTCGTGTTTCCGGAGCGCCCGGGCGCGCTGATAAAGTTCCTATCCTCGATGGAGCCGGACTGGAACATCAGCTTGTTCCACTATCGTAACCAGGGTGCCGACTACAGCGCGATCCTGGTGGGCCTGCAGGTACCGGTCATCGAGTACGCTGGCTTCGACGCCTTCCTTGGGGCGCTCGGCTACCCCTTCCACGAAGAGACCGCGAACCCAGCCTACCGGCTTTTTCTAGCCTGACAGCGTTGTTACATCAATCGGCGTTGTTCCATAAATCGAGCCAGATCCGTTGACGTTTACGCGCGACGATCGCGTGGCCAGCCTCCTATCAAGTCAGATTACTCTGGAATTTGACTTGATAGGAGGCTGGCCACGCGATCGTCGCGCGTAAACGTCAACGGATCTGGCTCGATTTATGCAACGAACGCCCCGTCGATGCCCTTGTGTCCTCACGCTCGATTTATGCAACAACGCCGGTGTGCGCCAGCACGGCTACTCGAAGCGGCGCACCATGGCGTAAAGTCCATCTCGCGCTCAACGCGAATACGGGTCAAGTGCATGCCGCGCTAATGACGAATCAGAATGTGGCTGACGGTGACGCTCTGGCCAAGTTGCTCGACAGATTCCGCGCGACGAACAGATCGATCTCATCGACGGCGACGGTCCCTACGACACCACGCCATGCCATGCGGCCATTGCAGCACGTAGTACTGTTCCTCCCGATTCCGCCACGCGAGGGTGCCGCTCATTGGCCAGCGGATACGCCAGGTGCGGTGTGGCCTAACGGCGGCGGTTGATGCAATTGCCCGTAACGGTCGTTGAGAATAGAAAAAAGATAGTGTCTACCACCGGCGATCGCTTGCTGAGAATGAGATGTATCGGTTCAAGACGCTCACCGGCAACTGTCTCTAGGCACGTCACGCCGACTCGCAGGCGACCTCGGTCGCCTGCGAGTCGGCGTCATCAACCGTATGGCGGACCGCGCTCGTCTGCAATCTGTTCGTATCGCCTGAAATTATGCCAGTAGATTCCATGGCGTCCTCACGCTCGATTTATGCAACAACGCCGATATGAGGGACAATTTTCCAATTTCAAGATACGGATTGCGGATCAATAATGCGTCCCCCGCGCTTGCTAGGCCGCCATCATGCGCGCTGATCTAGTTCGAGTTGCGATTGCAGCATGATGATTTTGTCCTTAGCCATCAGCTTTTCCTTCTTCAGCCGGTGCAGCGTTAGATCGTCGATGTCAGAACGCATTTCTTTGAGCTCGATCTCACGCGCCATCTGGCTGTGCTGCTCTTGCAGTGACACCAGCCGGTTGCGCAATTCCTGCGTCAGCTCTGCTTGACGGGTTTGCATACTCGCCTCCTCAAAAGAACCAGCTCAACGCCGCGGTCTTCCAATCCCGCTCGTGATTCACCGGGATATTCATCCGAAATTTGTGATCAACATCCACCCCTCGCGTCTTGCATGACGACGTGCGCGACACGCCCTACTGCTATTGTTTCCGTTGCTCCTTTTCCTTGGTCTTTTTGGCAGCTTGGCACTGCTTGGTCTTCGCAGCGTAACGCTCGGCACTCTGCGCCCGTTCCTGTGTATTTTGGGCGGCCTCTGTGCGGGGGAGCATTGTCAATGCTTCTTCTGAAAATCGGCCTGCTTCTGATCATACGCCTATTGGCTTACCGCTCGCGGCGACGCCTCAGCATCGCGCTGCGCGCGCTTGAGTTCGTTTTCGCGCTGCTTGTTAGCATAGGCGACCGCGCGCGCGGCATCGCTGGCTGCACCCTGCGCGGCCTTCAGGGCGAGCTCCTCGTCACGGCGCTTGGCGCGCACCGCTCGCTGCTCGTCGTTCAGGGCGAGTTGCTGCTGCTTGATGCTTGAACGCTCCTCACGCATCGTGTCACGCGCTTTGGTCAGACAATTATTGACGAAGAACTTGCTGTAGCAGTTATATTGGGCCACGCCATAACGATAATTGTTTTCCGCCGTGCGCTGATTGAGCACTTTTTGGCGGACATCGAAATTACGATCCTGTGCTGCGGCAATAGAATCGCTTGTGGCAGTCGCATCGGACACAGCAGCCTGCGCGGTGGCCATGGACGAAGAGGCACCGAGCGCGAGGGCTAGTGCGGCAACGAGTAAACGGGAGATCGGCAACGTCGTAGAAAGCTAAGTTAAATTCTTACATTACTTCGCCGCCCTCGCATCGGCGCTCCGATCTATTTATGGAGTTGTTGCATAAATCGAGCGTGAGAAGGCAATGGCATCGATGGGCATAATTTTAGGCGATACGAACAAATTGAGAACGAGCGAGGTCCGCCATGCAGTTGATTACCGCCGACGCGCACGGCGCGACCGAGGTCGCCTGCGCGGCGATGTGACGGGCCCAGAGACAGTTTCCGGTGAGCGTCTTGAACCGATACATCGCATTCTCGGCAAGCGATCACCGGTGGTAGCCACTGTCTTGCTTCCATTCTCGACGACCGTCACTGACAATTGCATCAACCGCTCCCGTTACGCAACGCCGCACCCAGCGTATCCGCTGGCCAATGAGCGGAACCCTCTCGTGGCGGAATCGAAGGAATAGCACTGCGTGCAGTAATGGCCGCATGGCATGGCCTACTGTCGTAGGCACCATCACCGCCGATGACATCGATTTGTTCGTCGCGTGGAATCTGGTCGAGCAATTTGGCCAGAGCGTCACCGTCAGCCACATTCTGATGCGTCATTAGCACGCGGCATGCACTTGACCCGTATTCGCGTTGAGCGCGAGATGGACTTTACGCCACGTGCGCCGTTTCGAGTAGCCGTGCTGGCGGGCACCTTCCATTCACCTTCGCCATAGACCTTCAGAACGGCGCTGTCGACCACCCGATAGATCGATTTGTTGTCGCGAAGGATCGGCAGTTCGACATCAAGCGTTTTTGCCCGGCGACAGAGCGTAGTGTAATTCGGCACCGGCAAACTCGGAAAGGCCAAATCGCGTAGACTTTGAGTGAAACCTTGCAGGGCGCGCACCGTCAGTTGATAGACGGTCTTCACGCCAAAGAATGCCTGAATCAGCGTATCGCCGTATAGAGAGACACGGGCCGCCCACGTGTGGGTATGGCGTCGGGTATTTTGGCAAGGACGGCTTCATTTATCCATATCGTCACGTTTCCCGGGTTGATCAGGCCTTCATTATAGGCTGCTCAATTCCTGACACGGTAGCGTGCCTTCGGCTTACCTGTCTTGTGTATGTCCTTGCGCATTTTTTTGGAAAAAATTAGGCAGTCACTGGCGTTGTTGCATAAATCGAGCGCGAGGACGCAATGGCATCGACGGGCATAATGTCAGGCGATACGAACGGATTGCGGACGAGCGAGGTCTGCAATTCGTTCCCTTTCGTCCTCACGCTCGATTTATGCAACAACGCCTCTGATTCTCGACAACCTGAAAGTTCATCACGCCAAGCCGGTCACGGCGTGGTTGCCGAGCACGTCGATGAGATCAAAGTGTTTTACCTGACGTCGTACAGCCCGGGAGTGAATCCCGACGAAATGCTCAATGCTGACCTGAAGGCGAACGTGACGAAACAGGCTCCGGAACGGAGCAAGGGGCATCTTAAAAAAAGCGGTCATCACCCATCTACTTCGTCTTCAAAAATCACCACAACGTGTCGCTTGCTATTTCATGCAAAACCAATTCGTTATGCAGCTTAAGTCAAGCTATCAATATTATTGACCAATAATCAGCGGTATGTTGCACTTCACGCTTGCAACTACTCCTTTTTTCTGATATGAAGCTCTCCTCTACGCCTGATATCATCTCCGAGTTGAAAGCCGGTCGCATGGTGATCCTCGTTGACGAGGAAGACCGCGAAAACGAGGGCGACCTGGTCGTCGCCGCCGAATTCGTCACGCCGGAATCGATCAACTTCATGGCCCGCTATGGTCGCGGCCTAATCTGCCTGACGCTTACCCAGGAGCGCTGCAAGCAGCTCAATCTGCCGCTGATGACCTACCGCAATGGCACGCAATACGGCACGGCGTTCACGGTCAGCATAGAGGCGGCCGAAAACGTGACCACCGGCATTTCCGCCGCCGACCGCGCCCACACGATCGCCACGGCGGTCGCGCGCGACACGCGCGCCGACCAAATCGTGCAGCCGGGCCACGTATTCCCGATCATGGCCCAGCCTGGCGGCGTGTTGGTGCGCGCAGGCCACACCGAGGCTGGCTGCGATCTGACAGCCCTGGCCGGCCTAACGCCAGCAGCCGTGATCTGCGAGGTGATCAAGGACGACGGCTCGATGGCGCGCCTGCGCGACCTGATTGAGTTCGGCAAGGAATATGGCATCAAGATCGGCACCATCGCCGACCTGATTCACTACCGAAGCCGTACCGAATCGATCGTCGAGCGCATTTCCAAGCGCACCATGCAGACCGCCCATGGCGCTTTTCAGGCAGTGCTTTATCGTGACAAGCCGACTGGCTCGCCGCACATCGCCCTAGTGCGTGGCACGCCCTCGCCCGAGATCGACACGCCGGTGCGTGTGCACGAGCCGCTGTCGGTGCTCGACCTGCTCGAGACTGATGCCTCGACCCACTCCTGGACGCTTGACGCGGCCATGAAGGAAATTGCTGCGCGCGATCTTGGCGCAGTGGTGCTGCTCAATTGCGGAGATACCAAGGAACATCTGGTCGACGTGTTTCTCGCGTTCAACGAAGAGGATAAGGCGGTCGCGCTTAAGCGCCGTCCGGTCGATTTCAAGACGTTCGGCATCGGCGCGCAAATCCTACGCGACGTCGGCGTCGGCCAGATGCAGGTCCTCGCGAACCCGCGCAAGCTCGGCAGCATGTCGGGCTGGGGCCTCGAGGTGACGGGCTTCGTGCCGATGCCGGGCGGCGCGGCGGCCAAGCTCTAATGTCGACTCAAGCTCCTGCTGACCACCGCTCTCAAACACGCTGAATCCCACCCCACGGAAAGAAGATGGAAATCCGACAATACCAACCGAATCTCGAGGGTTCAGGCCTTCGCATCGGCATCGTGCAGTCGCGCTTCAATGAGCCCGTCTGCAACAGCCTGGCCGATGCCTGCGTCGAGGAACTCGAACGTCTTGGCGTCTCCGCCGAGGACGTGCTGCTGATTACCGTGCCCGGTGCGCTGGAAATCCCGCTGGCGCTGCAGAAGCTCGCGAAAAGCAACCAGTTTGACGCACTGATCGCGCTCGGCGTGGTGATCCGCGGTGAGACCTACCATTTCGAATGCGTCTCGAACGAAAGCGGCGCAGGCATCTCGCGCATCGCGCTCGACTTCAACACGCCAATCGCCAACGCAGTGCTGACCACCGAGAACGACGAACAAGCCATCGCACGCATGACTGAAAAAGGCCGCTATGGGGCCCACACAGCTGTCGAGATGGCCAACCTCATGATGTCGCTTGACCAACTGAGCGACGATGAGGAAGAAGACGAGGAAGAAGACGAGGAAGAAGACGAGGAAGAAGACGAGGAAAAAAATGAAGAAGGGCGCACGCCGACAATCGCGTGAACTGGCAACGCAAGGCCTGTATCAGTGGCTGCTGTCGAACGCGTCCACAAGTGAGATCGAGGCGCAGTTGCGCAGTGCGCAGGGTTACGAGAAGGCGGATCGCGAGCTTCTGGAAACCATCGTGTACGGCGTGGTCCGCGAGCATGCGGACCTGGCCGAGATCCTGGCACCCAATCTCGATCGCCCGATCAAGCAGCTCTCGCCCGTCGAGCGTGCGGTGCTGCTGATAGCCACCTTCGAGCTCAAGCACCAGATCGAGACTCCCTATCGCGTGGTGATCAACGAAGCGATCGAGCTGACCAAAACCTTCGGTGGCTCGGACGGCCACAAGTACGTCAACGGCGTGCTCGACAAGTTGGCCATCAAGTTACGACCGGAAAAAGCTGCCGCGCGCCGCTCCTGATGTGACTTTGTTGGCGGGCGCGCGGATGCCTGAGCGCTTTGTAGGCCGTTTTTTTTCGAGCTGGCCCCGCCTGAGATATTGATCAGAATGTGGATGACGGTGACGCTCTGGCCAAGTTACTCGACCAAATTCCACGCGAAAAACAAATCGATGTCATCGGCAGTGATGGTGCCTACGACAGGCGTTGTTGCATAAATCGAACGTGAGGACGCCATGGCATCGGACGGGCATAATTCAGGCGATACGAACGGATTGCGGACGAGCGAGGTCCGCAATCCGTTCGTATCGCCTGAATTATGCCCGTCCGATGCCATGGCGTCCTCACGTTCGATTTATGCAACAACGCCCCATGCGGTTGATGACGCCGACGCGAACGGCGACCTCGGTCGCCTGCGCGGCGATGTGACGCGCCCAGAGACAGTGGCCGGTGAGGGTCTTGAACCGATACATCGCATTCTCGGCAAGCGATCGCCGGTGGTAGCCACTGTGTTGCTTCCATTCTCGACGACCGTCACGAGCAATTGCATCAACCGCGCCATTACGCCACGCTGCCAACGGGCATATCCGCTGGCCAATGAGCGGCACCCCTCGCGTGGCGGAATCGAAGGAATAGCACTGCGTGCAGCAATGGCCGCATGGCATGGCTTGGTGTCGTAGGCACCGTCACCGCCGATGACATCGATTTGTTCTTCGCGTGGCGTTGTTGCATAAATCGAGCGAGATCCATTGATGTTTACGCACAACAGTCTCGGGGCCAGAGCGTCACCGTCAGCCACATTCTGATTCGTCATTAGCGCGGCATGCACTTGACCTGTATTCGCGTTGAGCGCGAGATGGACTTTACGCCACGTGCGCCGCTTCGAGTAGCCGTGCTGGCGCACCTTCCATTCACCTTCTCCATAGACCTTCAGACCGGTGCTGTCGACAACCAGATGGATCGGTTCATTGTCACGAAGGATCGGCAGTTCGACATCAAGCGTTTTTGCCCGGCGACAGAGCGTGGTGTAATTCGGCACCGGCAAGCTCGGGAAGGCCAAATCGCGCAGACTTTGGGTGAAACCTTGCAGGGCGCGCAACGTCCGTCGATAGACGGTCTTCACGCCAAGTAATGCCTGAATCAGCACATCGCCATATAAACACGGGCGAGCACGTGTGGGTATGGCGTCGGGTATTCTGGCAAGGACGGCTTCATCTATCCATATTGTTACGTTCCCCCGGTTGATCAGACCTTCATTATAGGCCGCCCAATTCCTGACACGGTAGCGTGCCTTCGGCTCACCTGTCCTGTGTATGTCCTTACGCATTTTCTTGGAAAAACTAGGCAGTTACTCTGGAATCTGACTTGATAGCGGGCTGGCCCCGCGAGCGTTGCGCGTAAACGTCAACGTCTCTCACCAGATTTATGCAACAACGCCCCTCGCGAAGTAAGAGATAACCTCACCTGAATGCATCCACAAACAATACGGGAAATTGATCATGAGCAATCTACCTGGCAAAACCGCGATTGTCACCGGTGCTGCGAGCGGTATCGGCAAGGAAATCGCGCTGGAACTGGCGAATGCAGGTGCCGCCGTGGCGATCACCGACCTGAACCAGGACGGCGCGAGCGCCGTAGCCGAGCAGATCAAGGCTGTCGGCGGAAAAGCGACCGCTATGGCGCTGGATGTCACCAGCGAGGACGCTGTCAATGCCGGCATCGATACGGTTGCCGCCGAGTTTGGCTCGGTCGACATTTTGGTCTCAAACGCCGGCATCCAGATCGTCAATCCGATCGAGAACTACTCCTTCTCGGACTGGAAGAAGATGCAGGCGATCCACGTCGACGGTGCATTCCTGACCACCAAGGCCGCACTCAAGCACATGTACAAGGACGATCGCGGCGGTGTGGTGATCTACATGGGCTCGGTGCATTCGCACGAGGCTTCCCCGCTAAAGTCAGCCTACGTGACCGCCAAGCACGGCCTGCTGGGCCTGGCACGCGTGCTAGCCAAGGAAGGTGCCAAGCATAATGTGCGCTCGCATGTAGTCTGCCCGGGTTTCGTGCGCACGCCGCTGGTCGAGAAGCAGATCCCAGAGCAGGCTAAGGAGCTCGGCATCAGCGAGGAAGAAGTCATCAAGAGGGTGATGCTTGGCAATACCGTCGACGGCGTATTCACCATGGTGGAAGATGTCGCCAAGACGGTGTTGTTCCTGTCGGCCTTCCCGAGCGCCGCACTCACGGGCCAGTCTTTCATCGTCAGCCACGGCTGGTTCATGCAATGAAGCTCCGCCCGTACCGGCATTGTTGGGCGTTGTTGCATAAATCAAGCGAGATCCGTTGACGTTTATGCGCAACGGTCGCGGGGCCAGCCTCCTATCAAGTCAGATTCCAGAGTAACTGCCTAATTTTTGCCAAGAAAATGTGCAAGGACATACACAAGAAAGGTGAGCCGAAGGCACGCTACCGTGTCAGGAATTGGGCGGCCTATAATGCAGGCCTAATCAACGGGGGGAACATAACAATATGGATAGATGAAGCCGTCCTTGCCAGCATACCCGATGCCATACCCAAACGTGGTCGCCCGTGTCTATACGGCGATACGCTGATTCAGGCATTACTTGGCGTGAAGACCGTCTATCGACTGACCTTGCGCGCCCTGCAAGGTTTCACCCAAAGTCTGCGCGATTTGGCCTTCCCGAGCTTGCCGGTGCCGAATTACACCACGCTCTGTCGCCGGGCAAAAACGCTTGATGTCGAACTGCCGATCCTTCGTGAAAATGAACCGATCCATCTGGTTGTCGACAGCACCGGTCTGAAGGTCTATGGAGAAGGTGAATGGAAGGTGCGCCAGCACGGCTACTCGAAGCGGCGCACGTGGCGTAAAGTCCATCTCGCGCTCAACGCGAATACAGGTCAAGTGCATGCCGCGCTAATGACGAATCAGAATGTGGCTGACGGTGACGCTCTGGCCAAGTTGCTCGACCAGATTCCACGCGAAGAACAAATCGATGTCATCGGCGGTGACGGTGCCTACGACACCAAGCCATGCCATGCGGCCATTGCTGCACGCAGTGCTATTCCTTCGATTCCGCCACGCGAGGGTGCCGCTCATTGGCCAGCGGATATGCCCGGTGCGGCGTGGCGTAATGGCGCGGTTGATGCAATTGCCCGTGACGGTCGTCGAGAATGGAAGCAACACAGTGGCTACCACCGGCGATCGCTTGCCGAGAATGCGATGTATCGGTTCAAGACCCTCACCGGCAACTGTCTCTGGGCGCGTCACATCGACTCGCAGGCGACCGAGGTCTCCATTCGCGTCGGCGTCATCAACCGTATGGCGGACCTCGCTCGTCCGCAATCCGTTCGTATTGCCTAAAATTATGCCCGTCGATGCTATTGCATCCTCACACTCGATTTATGCAACAACGCCCTATTGATCCGCAATTCGCGATCAATACCTACGCATGACTCGGGGACGCCGTGGCTCGCTAGGCCTTCAACGTATGACTCTTTCATTCACTACACCTTGCCGATTTTGACCAGCGTACCGGAGTCAAAGATGAGCGAAGCAGGACGGATAGAACGCGACACCCTCGGGGAGATCATGGTACCGAACGCACGCCTGTGGGGCGCGCAGACGCAGCGATCACTGCAGAACTTTAAGATCTCAACGGAAAAGCAGTCATCCGAGCTGATCCACGCGCTCGCACTGATCAAGCGCGCGGCCGCCACAGTCAACCGCGAGCTCGGCCTGCTGGCCGAGGACAAAGCTAATGCGATCATCGTGGTCGCTGACGAGATCATCGCCGGGTGCCATCCCAAGGAGTTTCCTCTAGCGGTCTGGCAGACGGGCTCGGGCACGCAGACCAACATGAACCTCAACGAGGTGATCGCAAACCGTGCCAGCGAACTGCTCGGCGGCGTACGCGGCCAGTCGCGCAAGGTCCACCCGAACGACGACGTGAACCGCGGCCAGTCCTCGAACGACGTGTTCCCGACCGCTATGCACATCGCCACCGCGTTCTCCATCCATACCCAGCTGCTACCCACGCTCAAGCGCCTACGCAGCACGCTCGACGAAAAGTCAAAGGCCTTCTCCGGGATTGTCAAGATCGGTCGCACCCACCTGCAGGACGCCACGCCACTCACGCTCGGCCAAGAATTCTCGGGCTACGTAGCCCAGCTCGACCAGGGGATCCGCCACATCGAATCAACTATGCCACATTTATACGAGCTGGCACAGGGCGGCACCGCGGTGGGCACCGGCCTGAACGCGCATTCGAAGTTCGCGGTGGCGGTGGCCGACGAGCTCGGTCGGCTAACCAAGCTGCCCTTCGTGAGCGCGCCAAATAAGTTCGAGGTAATGGCCGCCGCCGATGCGCTGGTGTTCGCGCACGGCGGGCTGAAGACGGTCGCCGCGAGCCTGATGAAGATTGCCAACGACGTGCGCTGGCTGGCTAGCGGGCCGCGCTGCGGCCTGGGCGAGTTGTCGATCCCCGAGAACGAGCCGGGCAGCTCGATCATGCCGGGCAAGATAAACCCAACGCAGTCGGAAGCCGTCACTATGCTGTGCTGCCAGGTGTTCGGCAACGACGTGGCCGTCAATTTCGGCGGCGCAAGCGGCAACTTCGAGCTGAACGTTTTTCGCCCGATGATCGCGCACAACGTGCTGCAATCAGTACGGCTACTCGCTGACGGCGCGCTGAGCTTCAACGATCATTGCGCGGTCGGCATCGAGCCGAATTATTCGCGTATCGACACGCTGCTCAACGAATCGTTGATGCTGGTGACGGCGCTCAATCCGCACATCGGCTACGACAAGGCCGCACAGATCGCCAAGAAGGCGCATAAGGAAGGCATCACGCTGAAGGCCTCGGCGCTCGCGCTAGGTTATGTCACCAATACACAGTTCGACGAGTGGGTCAAGCCCACCGAAATGATCAGCAATCAATACACAGTTAGTGCAATACCGTAAGAGGTCAGTTCAAAAACTCTACTCAGCACGCCTGACAACATTCCAACAGACGAGCGAGCAGCCAAGTTTCAGG